>CAZEJK010000003.1:29637-88488 GCA_964512045.1 uncultured Thermoanaerobaculia bacterium | reverse complement strand
CCCCTCTGATCAAGTGCGCCCATGGGCGCACGGACCGCGGACGTCCCGTCCGCAGCATTGACGCCGCGGAGGACACGCAGGCATCCAGACCGTCCCCTCTTTTCGAAGGCGAGGGATTCATCGCGAAGCACGGTGGCCACCAGCTCCGCCACGACACCACAACGCGGCGCCTGACACCTCTCTCATCTGACACTTTGGAGCTTTGGGAGACGTGGCACCGGTGGGATACAGCGCAGCCGCTGGAAGCGGAGCAACATCTGGCACCTCGGTGCCGCAGCCACGTTCCTACCTCGCCGAGCTCGCCTACCCCGACGTCTCTCCTCTGGACGAACCGTAGCGCTGAGGAACAATGTCACCCATCGTCGGGGACCCGCTGCGGCTCGACCGGTCAGCGTTCTGATCTGCAAACCTGATTGCGACCCGCGAGCTGTGCGCTATCCTCGACCCGGTGAGAGATCGATGCGAGCTCGAACGAGGTTGACATGACGCTTGCGTTCCTTGCTATGGCTACGGGTCTGGCGCTGCTGGTGTGGAGCGCGGACCGCTTTGTCGAGGGGGCGGCGTCCACCGCTCGCCACCTCGGGATGCCGACGCTGCTGATCGGCATGGTGATCGTCGGGTTCGGGACCTCTGCACCCGAGATGGTGGTCTCGGCGCTGGCTGCGACCCAGGGAAACCCGGGGCTCGCCCTCGGCAACGCCTACGGCTCGAACATCACCAACATCGCGCTGATCCTGGGGCTGACGGCACTGATCAGCCCGATCGCGTTCCGCTCCCGCGTGCTCCGCCAGGAGCTGCCGATGCTGACCGCCATCACGCTGGTGGCCGCGTGGCAGGTCTCCGACGGCCAGATCAGCCGCCACGACGCCGTGGTGTTGCTCGGTGTCTTCGCCGCGTTGATGATCTGGTCGATCTGGCACGGCCTCCGGCGCACGGACGATGCCCTCGGTGACGAGGTGGCAGAGGAGCTGGCGGTTCGAGCCCTTCCCATGGGTCGATCGGTGATCTGGCTCGTGATCGGGCTTCTGCTGCTGATTGCGAGCTCCCGCATCCTCGTCTGGGGCGCCGTGGAGATCGCCCAGGGCTTCGGTGTGAGCGACCTGATCATCGGACTGACCATCGTCGCAGTGGGGACCTCCCTGCCCGAGCTGGCCTCGTCTGTCATCGCGACGCGCAAGGGAGAGCACGATCTCGCCCTCGGCAACGTGCTCGGCTCCAACCTGTTCAACACGCTTGCCGTGGTGGGGATCGCGGGCGCCATCCATCCGATGCAGGTGGCACCGGAGGTCCTGGACCGGGACATGCTGGTGATGGGCGTGCTGACGCTGTCGTTGTTCGCCATCGGCTACGGGTTCCGCCGCGCCGGGCGGATCAACCGCATCGAGGGCGCCCTGCTGCTCTGCTGCTACGTGGGCTACATCACGTACCTGATCCTCACGGTGGTCAGCCGGTGAGCCAGGGTCCACTCCGCTCGTGTGGTGCAAACCAAGCGCGGGCCCGGAGCATCCAACAGATCGGGGCCGACGATCTGACGACCGACCGTCCACGAGTCGCCCCACAGCCCGACCCGAAAGGATGCAGAATGCCGAAGCTCGTCCTCCTGACTGCACTGTTCTGATGGTTGTGGTACCGACTCTCGCCAAGGAGCCGGCGGGGAACCGGACGGTCACCGAGCCGTTCACTCTCGACGTGGACAGGTTTCACATTGAAGGAAGCGTTGCCTTTCCCGCGGACGAAGGACCATTTCCGGCAGTGGTGTACGTCTGGGGCGCCGGGCCGACACGCGCCGAGCGGATGGCGGAGTCGTCGCGGATGGTCCGCGAGCTGGTGGATGCCGGCTACGCGGTGCTGCTGTACGACAAACCGGGGTCGGGCGGCTCCATCGGCACGTTCACGCCGAGACAGCTGTTCCACGAACGCGCCGAGATCGCCACCGCGGCGATCGCTGCGCTCGCCGAGCTCGCGGCCGCGACCGTTCTCAGCGAGGCTGGACAGATCAAGGGCACGCTCCCCTACATGAGCCCCGAGCAGGCGCGCGGCGACAGTGAGAGCATCGATGTCCGCACCGACGTGTACGCCCTCGGGGTGATCCTCTACGAGATGATCGCCGGCTCGCGGCCGTACGAGCTCGCACGGCGACGCTACGTCACGCCGACTCCTCCAGTAGCTCCGCGACCGTGACCCGGACCTCGTCCGCCTCCAACCCGAGCCGACGCGCCTGACCGACGGCGGCCTCCAGGGCGGAGCGTGCCTCGGCACGGGCCTGCTCGTGGGAAGCCGTCGCCACCTCGTCGGCCACGTACGTGCCGTAACCCTGACGTCGCACGATCAGCCCTGCGTGCTCGAGATCGGCGTAGGCGCGTCGCGTGGTGATCAGCGAGACCAGCAGCTGGCCGGCGAGCTCGCGCACGGATGGCAGCTGGTCTTTCGGCTGGAGCTGGCCGGAACGGATCAGCTCCTCGATCTGGTCGACGATCTGCCGGTAGTACGGAACTCCGGACGCCTCCGATAGCCGCAGGGGCAGCCGGGTCATGAAGCACCCCCCATCCCATGGTCACGCTCGAACAGGCAGACGGCGCCCGGCACGAAGGCGAGCACCACCACCGCTCCGACAGCTGCAAGCGCCACTGGAAATGTCGTCGTCTCGGCGAGCACGAACCACCCAATGAACAGCAGCAGCACAGCGATCAACGACAGATAGGCCAGCACCGTCCGGCCCACGGCGGCGCACGTCAGAAAGCTCCCCAATGGAATCGCGAGGATCAACGGTGTGAGCAACAGCTTGAAGAAACCACCGCCCACGAGCCCCTGCACCGTCAGCTCTCCGGGCGCGAACCACACCCAGACCACACGCATCAACAGAAGCAGCAGCGTCGAGCCCACGCCGAAGACGAACGCATGCGCGAAGACGCCGCGCACGACCGCGGTTCGCGGCACCGGTAGCATTGACCAGGCAGTGACGAAGTCACCAGTCCGGTAACCATCTTTGCCGGACAGCGAGGCCAACACCACGTTGCTCCCGAGCGGCCTCAGCCCTACCAGCGCGAAGAACACGCCGACGGTTCCTCCGGTGAGCATCGCCAGCGGCTCTTCCGGCAGTGTCCCGGCGCCTCCCAGAGCTGCCGCAGCGAACCCGACAAACAGTAGCGGAGCAACAACACGGAGCGGACGCCCCCATTGATCCCGCCGGAGCTGCACACGCGGATCGCACGCCGGACGCACCATTCGCACCGCTCCCCAAACACCCAGCCGGTCCAACGCGAGCTGCGGCATCGGGCGGTTGAAGAGGACAGCGGCAAGGACCCACAGCACGACCGCCATGACCGTCCATCCGACGGGCTCCCGGTCAGCACCGAACGCGACGAACGGGAGGTAGACGACCGCCAGCACGCTGGGCCGCGTCCAGTACTCGTTGAGCGACCGTGAAGGGCTCAACCAGGCCAGGAGGAACGGCACGACAATCACCAGCCCAGACAGCGTGGACACGAGGTAGGCCATGAACGTGTCCGGGCTCCCGACACCAGGGAAGTCCATGACAAGCGTTCCCGAAAGCGCAGGGAACACGGCCACACGGACAGCAACCAGGGACACAGCCACGAGCAAGGCTTCTGCCGTGGCGCGGCTCGCCGGTCCGACAGGGAGCGTCGGGTTCGCGCCCACGGCAAAGCCGAACGTCTGACGGCCGCCGGCCGCCCGACCAGCCACCGCGTGGCACGCCGCCACTGGCAAGAGCCAGAGCCACATCACCAACGGCACAACAAGCACGAGCTGCTGATCGAGCTCGGGCAGTGACACCGGCGCCGGCCAGAGCAGGAGCGTGGCAAATCCGGTGAGCGTCAGCGACAGGATCGCCCCAGGCGATCGCAGCACCTGCCGCAACCGAACAGACAGGTGAATCGTCAGCCCTCTCATCCTGCAGCTCCCCACGCCAGGAGCGCCTCCTCCAGAGTCCGGTGGTCGCCCACCAGCTCATGGGTCGCCCCCTCCTCGATGACCTGGCCACTCTTGATCACCAGCAAGCGGTCCGCGATTCGCTCCACGTCCTGGAGCATGTGCGAGCTGACCACGACGCTGCGACCAGGGTCGCGCACCACATCGAGCACACTCTCGAGAAGGGCTCGTCGACCTCCAAGATCGAGGCCGGAGGCGGGCTCGTCGAGCAGCAGGACTCTCGGACGGAACGCCATCGCCGTGACAAGCCGAAGGCGAGTCCCTTGCCCCTTGGAGAGCTTGGAGACCTTCTGTTGAGGATCGAGCTGGAACCGCTCGATCAGCTGATCGACCAGCTGTGCATCCCAGCTCCGGTAGTAACCGGAGAGCATCCGGAACAGCGCTCCGGTCCGCATATCGAACAACGGCATGTCGTCGCTCATGAAGCCCAACGCCGAGCGGACCGCCTCCGGGTCGTTCCACGGATCTCGCCCGAAAACCCGTACCGCACCCCGCCCCACCCTGCGCAGGCCGGCTATGGTCTCCAGCAAGGTGGTCTTCCCGGCACCGTTCGGCCCCACCAGGCCGATCACCTCGCCCGGTCGAACCGTCCAGCTCGGGACGTCAAGGGTAAACCCGTTGCGACGGACCCTGAGCCCGTCGACCGTGATCAGCTCAGACTCGCTCATCACACGCCTCCTTGCCTGCGGTCTCGCACCAGCGCACGGCCATCAGTGTGATGTCATCCTCCGCCGGTACGGAGCCTGACCACTCTGCGGCGGTCTTCTGCACCGTGTCGACGGCATGCTGAGCGCTGCACGGGCCGGCAGCGGCGAGCGCGGCCCGGATCCTGCGGCTGCCGAGCTGCTGGCCTGAGCAATTCTCGAGCTCCGGGAGTCCGTCCGACATCGCCACCGCCACGTCCCCAGGGGACATCGACAGGGTCTGCTTGGGATACGAATCGCAGATCGCATTGCCGAGCGGCAAACCGGGCACGAGGACCTCCTCGACCTCACCGGTCGCCGCGCGCCATAGCAGCACCGGCGGCATGCCCGCCGAAACGACCGACAGCTCACGGGGACTCAGCTCCAGGATCGCAAGTGCCATGAACAGGCGGTGGCCCCGCGCCGACCGCAGGATCGTGTTGGCGCGGGCCATGGCCTCGCTGAGACCGGCCTCCGACACGGCGTGGAGGCTGGCCTTGGTCATCCCCACCATCATTCCGGCTGCAACACCATGGCCAGTGGCATCGCCGATCACCGCCCGGACTGGGCCCGCATCGCCGACGAAGAAGTCGTAGTAGTCCCCCCCAACCTCGCTCGCCGGAGTCATCGTCACAGCAATGTCCAGCCAGGGCCGCTGCGGAGGCATGCTCGGCAGCATCGACATCTGGAGGTCCCGGGCTTGCGCGAGCTCGATCGAGCGCCGCACAGCCTCCGCCTCCCTCGCCAGCTCGGCACACCGATGCACACCGAGCTCCTCGGTACGGTGCAGCGCGCGCGTCAAGACCTCCCGTGCACGATCGCGTTGCCATCGGTACAGCGCCTCGCCGGCACCTTCTGTCAGCTTCCACCCTCCGCAACCGTCGGGGCGCGCAAGCCCGATCCGCTCGAGATCGGCAAACGCTCGTTCCACCGTCCGCGGCGATACCAGCAGGTGGCGAGCCAGCTCCGCAACGGACGGCAATGCACCTTCGTCGTTGGAAAAGTCCGCCCCCACACCGGTGCACAGCTGCTCCACGATCTGCTCGTGGTAGGGAACCCCGGAGGCTTCATTGAGCTGGATCTCTGGAACCATCGTCGGTCCTCCTATGTGTATAAACTAATACACACCATCACAGCTGTCAAGCGGCACGTACCGAGACAATCGCACCGGCATGGCATGATGGGGAGGTGTCGACACCGGGGGAGCAGACGATGTTCAGCTTCATGTGGTTCGTGGTCAACGGCAGGTTCGCAGCGTCGCCGGAGCTGCGCTCAGAGGTCTCTCGACTGCGCGACGAGGGTGTGCGCGTCGAGGTGCGCGTCACGTGGGAAGCAGGTGATGCGCGGCGCTGGGCCATCGATGGCGCTGACGCCGGAGCGGATGTCGTCGTCGGCTGCGGCGGCGATGGCACCGTCAGCGAGGTCGCCCACGCACTGGCTGCAGCGGAGCACGCTCCTGCGCTGGCGATCGTGCCTCTGGGCACCGCCAACGCGTTTGCCGCCGCTGCAGGGATTCCCCTGAACGACATTCCAGCAGCGGTCCAGCTCGCGGCCAGGGGCTCTACGACCCTGATCGATACCGCTCGCGTACAGCCGGACGGCGAGGACGAACGTCGTTGTCTGAACACCGTTACCGTCGGTGCGGCGGCGGTGATCAGCTCGGGAACGCCGGGCGCGCTGAAGGGCACCTTCGGCGGTGTGGCCTACTACCTGCAGACACTGCTGCATGCGGGCGCCGTCACACCCTCGCGAGTCCATGTGCTCGCCGACGACTTCCAGTTCGAAGGGGCAGCATGGGGCGTCGTCGTCCTCAACGGACGGTTCGTCGGCCCCCGTATCAACCTGGCCCCCGAGGCGCTCGTCAACGACGGTCAGCTCGAGCTCGTCGTCATCTCTGCTGAGACCGGGCAATCGCTCGGTCACGCCGCTGCCGAGGTTGCCGGTCTGACCGACGACACCAACAGCGACATGATCCTCCGACGGAGCGTCGATCGCGTCGAGCTGAATGGATCGGATCTCGACGTCACCGTCGACGGCGAGGCGCTGTGCTCGGACCGCTTTGCCATCTCAGTCGACCCCAGCTCGATCCGATGCATCCTGCCGGAAGCCTGCGAGCTGTTGTCTTCGACGTCCTCCCAACGCAACCGTTCGCCACAACCGGAGTGATCATCCGACGACGCTGGGCCCACGGCCGCGTGAGCTGCTGTCCCCGAGCGGTTCGGCATCAGCTGTCCGGCCGCCGGCGATCATGCCACGCTACTTGGAACATCCTCACCTCTCGGGCTTTCGACGACTGTCACTCCTCCGGCATCTGGCGGATGAACTGCTCGGCCTCGCGGATCGATGCACGGATCTCGTCGATCAAGCCCTCGACCTCGGCCTCCAGCTCGCACCGGGAGACACGGCGCCGAGAGGATGCGAGCGTGCAGGCATTACCCCTGCCAGGTGTAGAACCTACAACCGAGACTGCACAGCGAAGCAACGAGGACTCCCGACATATGCGGCTTGTACGACCATGCACCGCCGGCACAGGAGTTGCTTCCTCCACTGACCAGCGTGAGCAGACACCGCCGCAGGGATGGCGGACACACCCATGGCTCACACGGAGGACATATGCTGCAATGGGCCGTTATCTTCTTGATCATCGCACTGATCGCCGCCGCACTCGGCTTCTTCGGCATCGCGGGCGCAGCGGCCGGCATCGCCAAGATTCTCTTCTTCGTCTTTCTGATCCTGTTCATCGTCTCTCTCTTCGTCGGTCGACGGCGCCGGACCTAGTCGTCTCCTCGAGGTCCCACGAGCTCAGCTGCACGATGAGCCAGCACGATCCGGCGAGGGCGCTCGGGTCGTGACCCAATCAGAACGATACTCTGGACCTCAGCCGGGCCACGATACCCAAGCGGAGCATGATTCCTAACGCGCGCAGCGCGACGTTTCGCGGACCATGCTACTCCACGACAAGCCGGTTCTTCACAACGATCACTCCCTTGGTATGCCGAGCGATCTCCTCGGCGTGCCGCCTCGCATAGTCGGTCTTCACGGTCCCACTGAGCGTGACGACCCTCTCCAGCACATCCACATCGATATCGAGCTTGTTCACATCAGGGTCTGCTGCCAGCTTGGCCTTGACCTTCGAGGAGATCCAGCTGTCATCGATGGTCTCGCCTGCCGTCTGCTCACCGAGGCGAATATCGTTGATCACGTCGCGGACTCCCTCTGTTCGCCAGGCGAGCTTCGCTGCCTCCCGCCGTTGAACATCGGTATCGACGAGTCCGCTGAGACGAACCACTCCGTTCGTGGAGTCCACATCGATCTCGAAGACGTTGACCTCGGGATCCGCAGTCAGCTTCGCTGTCACCTTCGACGTGATCCACGCATCGTCCACCTGCTCGCCGGCAGAATGGGTGCTTCTGCAGCCGCTGAGCAGAAGCGTCATCGCTACCAGACTGAAGAGTGAAGCCACCCATATCGTCGTCAGATCTCTGTTCATGTCCCTTTCCTTTCTGGAATCTTCCGCAACGTGCCGAGCACGTGCTGGTGTCAGCATCGTCGCTGGTAGAACTCAGGAATCGCCATCGGGAAGCTGCTGGGACCTCACTGGGGACGACCCCGTGATTGCCTTCGATCACTCCTCAGTCCGGCCACCGCAGTCACCGCACGGAGTCGGATCACCGTAGTGCGTCTGTTCCAGCACCCGCATCAGCGCCTAGCCGCGGCTGACCGCCGCCAGGATTGCGGTAAACAGAGCGCCGCCGATGAGAGTCCAGAGGATTGGGAGGCCAGTGCCTCCGATGTTGAGCACAAAGAAGCTCGGCAGGCCGAGGACACGGGCAAGCCATGTGCCGAGCAGGGCGCCGACGAAACCAACGCCGATGGCCAGCAAACAGCCCCCGCGTGAGAAGCCGGTGATCGCCTGGGCGATCGCCCCGCATACTCCCGCCACAATCAGGAGCACGATCAGATCGAGCAGTGTCATTGGAGCTCCTTCCGGCCCTACCGGGCCTTTCCTTTGAGCAAGATGGAGACACGCCTGTTGAGCTGGCGGCCCCGAGCCGTCTCATTGGTGGCAACCGGGTGGCTCTCCCCATGGCCGATCGCCGTCATCCGCGCCGGATCGACGCCTTGACCGATGAGATCGTTCATCACCGACCTCGCCCGGCGCTCTGACAGCGCGAGGTTGTGCTCCTCCGAGCCGGTCGAGTCCGTGAAACCTTGGACCACGACCGCTGTCTTGGGGAAGTCCAGCAGCACCTGCGACACGTCCCTCAGGGTGCCCTGTGCCTGACCGGAAAGCTGCGACGAATCGACCGCGAACAGCACATCTGAAGCAAAACGCACCAGCAGCTTGTCCTTACCGACCCGCTCGACCGTGGTGCCAGGGATGCGGGCGAGCTTCTCCTCCTGCGCATCCATGTACGAGCCGACGCCGGCGCCGATACCGGCGCCAATGGCCGCTCCCGCCAGGATCTTATCGGCCTCGCCCTCACCGACCACTGCACCGAGCACGGCGCCTGCGGCAGCGCCGATCCCGGCCCCTTTCGCAGTCTTGTCCCGCTTCGTGGTATACGCGCCCGACATGCAGGATACCGTGCCGATCAAAGCTCCCGCCAAAAGCACAGCACATGCCGGTAGCATCTGACGTCTGAACATCCAATGCCCTGTCATGATGACCTTCCTCTCAGGACCTACCGCTTGCGAGACACAGCCAGCACCACCGCACCGGCAACGATGCCCGCCGCTCCTGCCCACAGCGGAATGTTCACCCTTTTCTGCTCTTCCACCTGGATCTCCACAGGACCGATATCGGCGGCCTCACGTTCCTGGGTATACGAGAACCCACCCATCACGACCGCCAGGACACCGGCGACGATCAGAATGGTGCCAATCAGAACTCGCGCGTTGAGCTTCATCAGAGGACTCCTTCCTCACCTGACCCGCCCTTTTGAGACCAGGGCCGTGGTTCCGGCCCTTGGCAACGCAACCCGTATGCCAGGTCCAAGCACAGCCCAGAAACCCCCGGGATGACAGACATCCCAACCGCCATCGTGGTGTGGCAGTGGTAAGAGCTGCATGGAGAAGTGCAATCTGTGCAAGCGCCCAGGCCGCATCGAGCTGCGGATGGACGGCAACGTGTTCGACACCATCCAGCTCGACTCAGGGGACGACACCGTTCCGGTTGGCAGGGTCCATCGAAGGTGGGCTCTGCCACAGGGCGAACGCGACCTCCGTCTTGTCGTCGAGGAGGGCGATGTTGCACCGCGCCGCTCCACGCACTTCGACTTCCGCGAGGAGCTTGGCGATGGGAGCCGTTGGACGCTCGAGGTTCTCCAGAGGTCGCCCGGAGCCAAGATCCGCGCCCGAATGAGCGCCGGGGACTGAGGCCGACAGGACCATCCTGAAGAACGAAAGAGCGTGCCAGGCGCGATGTCGCTTTGCGTGCGGCCCGCAGTCGCGCTGGAGTCAGAGGTCCTGCGGGAGGATCCGGAAGCACCTGTCGTCAGCGCCCACGATGACGCGGAAGTGACGCTCGTCCAGGGTGAGCAGGTCGAGGCACGAGTACCGACGCGACAGCACGGCGATGGACGCGTCGGCCAAGCCGATCGCGAGGTCCGCGTACCGCTTGACCACGGCCTTCGCCTCGTCGATGTCGTGACCTGTGAACTCACAGAGCTGGTAGGCTCCGCGGGCAACCTCGTCGAGCAGCTCGAGCTCCACATCCACTCCGGCGAGCTTGCCGACCAAGTAGTCCAGCTCCGCGAGAACGAAAGGCGACAGCAGCAGTGGCGGAGAGGCCTGGAGCAGAGCCTGAGCACAGAGCGAGTGCTGTCGCTGGTCTGCGAACAACGCTGCAAGGAGCCCGCTGGTGTCGAGGAGGATCATCGTCCGCCGAAGCCCTCGAGAAGCTCATCCGTTCTCTCCGCAGCGGTCGGGTCACCGAGCGCATGTGGTACGAGCGGCAGCCGCGGTCGCGCTGGAGCTGCGGCATCGAGCATCGTGCGGAGCGCCTCGCGGATGAGCTCGGCTTCCGAAAGACCCCGCTCTGCCGCCAGGCGTTCGAGCGAGACCTTGAGGTCGGCGGGCAGGTACACCGTGGTCTTCACCATGCCATACATCGTACCATACATACCGCGAACGGCTGAAGACCTGCACATCTTCGACGAAGTGAGGCAGTATTGCCGGGGGCCGGGGGCCGGGGAGCCGGGATCCGGCTGGCGGGACCGGCGTCGGATTCCGGGCCCGCACCAGGCCGCGGCGCCGTTGCTTCTGCGGGTGAGACTGAGTGGGTGGGGAAGCTCACCGTCAACGGCTCATGGCGAACAGCCCCCCAGCCATGGGACCGGCGCCTCCTGAGCACCGCTTTGCGCGCGGCCCTCGGCGCGCGCTGATCACGAGCTGCCGCTCACGGGGATCAACCGAAGCGTAACCGTACGACCAGCGCGCTGACATCGGCTGCGTCCACGTTCCCCGAACCGTCCACGTCCGGGTCGGGCGCCACCAGTACACCGAACAGGTGATCGAGCAACGCGGTCAAGTCGTCGCGATCACGATCGCCATCGCCATCCACGTCGCCCACCAGCGGACCGGGATCGACCTCGACACAGCCGAGATCCGGATCGCCGCCCCGATCCACACCGAGGATGTCGTCCACCGGTGCAGTCGTCGGGTCGGCAGCATCGACCACCGGGCTACCGCCGACCGGTGTCCCGTAGTCGGCGACCAGCCGCTCGAAGACCTGACGGATCGTCGATGAACCATCGGCAAACGACGATCCGTTCCATGACGGCACCACCAGGCTCGACTGATCGGGCAAAAGAGGATCCCCCTCGATCCGCGCCACGTCGTCGGTAATGTGCACCTGCTGCGAGCTGTCCGCCGGAAGCGCAGAGCCGCCGTTCCAGTACAGGTTGGCGTTGATGGTCACGGTTTCGTTCTGCGCATCGGGTGACTCGGCGAAGTCAGCGGTCGAGTCGGCCTCGCTGCCCATGGTGCCTGTAGGATCGGACCAGACGTTACCGAAGAAGCTGAGTGCGTCGTTCGGAGGGTTGGGACCGTACGTGATCAGCCGAGCGCCGTACGCCCGCGCCGGAAGATCGCCCACCACGGTGTTGTGGCGGTAGATCACGTCGCGGGCGCCCTGCACGCCGTACGATGATCGGATCATCTGGTCTGAGTTGCCAAGCATCAGGTTGTTCTCGATCAGCACGTCGTACGCCTCGTGGTACGGCTTGCCGTCCTCGCCGACGCGCACGAAGTGGTGACCGGTGCTCCCCTGCCAGTTGAGGAACACGTTGCGACGCACGACGATGTCGTGCGAGCCGAGCACGCTGTCGTCGTCATCGTTGGAGTCCTTGATCACGACGTACGAGCTGGTGTCCGAGCTTCCCGACGGAAAGTCGTTGAAGAACACGTTGTCCTGGACGGTGACACCGACCACGCTGTTGATGTCCATGTGCTCGTCCGAGCCCGCCTGATTGAAGAACAGGTTGCCCTCCACGAGCACGTCTTCGGCGCCGTTGTTGATCTTCAGCAGGTCGTTGTTGGTGGAGTCGTGGATGATGTTGTTGCGCAGCACGATCCGCGACACCACCGCATCCGAGCCATCGCCGGAGCCGTTGACCGTGCCGAGCAGGTCCTGAACATGGATGACCAACGCTCCGGTATTCGCCGGATCGTGGGCGATGTCGAACCCTTCCAGGGTGATGCCCTGGCCCCGGTAGCAGATGACGACCTGGCCGCCTTCAGGCGCCACCGTCGCGTGGCGCAGGCGTGCCTGATACGGAACCTCGGAACGCACCGTCACGCCAGTGGCAAACTGTCCATCAAGCCGGACGCGGCCGTTGTACGTCCCCGACGCCACCACGATCTCGGCGCCGTCTGGCACCTGGTCGATGGCGTGCGAGATCGACGCCCAGGGGTTGCCCGAGCTGCCGTTGCCGAGGCTATCGCTGCCGGCGGTATCGACCCAGAACGTCTGCGCGCCCACTGCCGCCGCGACGCTCAGAGACACCACCACCATTGAGGCGATCGTCCAACCACACGAACCCTCGACTGTGCGCATGCCTTCAGTCTACCCGTCTTCACAAACACGCCTGTGACGGCGAGCACACTCCTGGCGGCGACGTGGATTCGAGAGGACTGACGTCGCCTTTGCACGGCGCCAGGACGAAAGCCCACCAGATGACGCTCGCCGTTGCTCAATCCTGCGGACGGGACGTCCGCGGTCCGATCGGTAGGACGGTGGCCAACGGGACGTCCGCGCTCCTGACGCACGCTGAACGCCATCATCCTGCTCGCTCACGCCCTCGCACGGACCGCGGACATCTTGTCCGCATCCGAGCACGGTGCAGGCCCAGATGCCACGCCACCTCTGCCAGAGAACATGAGCTCGTGTTCTCCGAAGCCCAATCCTGCGGACGGGACGTCCGCGCTCCTATCGGCAGGACGATGGCCGGCGGAACGTCCGCGGTCCAATCGGTAGGAGGATGGCCGGCGGACGTCCGCGGTCCAAACCGTTGCAGACTGCTGTGGCTGGTAACGTCCCGCTTCCAGCCGTGCATACAGGGAGCGCGGACCTACTCTGCCGCACTGGCGAGCTGCGATTGGCGGTCGACCTCCCGCTCGATGTAGCTGAGCCACTGGGAGGCCAGCTGACCGCTCCGCGAATCGGACTGGGCCGCTTCGAACGCCTCCCTCGCCTCGGCGAACCGCTCGAGCTGGAACAGCGTCTGGCCGAGCATGATCTGGGCCTGGTCCGGCCGTCGCAGGCCACCCTTGCGGAGTGCAGCTCTCAGGGCCTCGATGGCCTGCTCGTGGCGATCGAGGTTGATGTAGCTCTGCGCCAGGATGACCTCCAGCTCTCCATCCTCTGACATCGCCGCCGCGCGCTGCAGTGCCGGAATCGCCTTCTCATGCTCCTGGGCAAGGGTCCACGCCTGAGCAAGCAGGCGCCAGTGCTCCTTCGTCCCTTCGATGGTGCCTTCCTCTAGGCCGCTCGCCAGAACCTTCCCGGCCTTGTACGGAAGGTCGTGCTTGAGCAGCAGACTGGCAAGCGTCACGACCTGCGTCTGGGTGGTGAGAAACCCCTGCATATGAGCCAGCTCGAGAGCACGAAGCTGCTTGTCTTCGTCCCCCATCTCACCGTACAGGGAGACCAGCTGCATCCAGTACTGCCGCTTCGGATACCGCCGGATCAGCTCCCCGAGGACGGACTCCACCTCGTCGAGCTGCTTGAGCTCGTGGTGGAGCACTCGGAGCAGCACGTACAGGTTCTCGCCAGGCTGCTCGCCGCTCTTCAAGGTCAGCTCGATCGCCTTCTTCGCCGGCGCCAATGCCTGCCGATAGCTCGTGTCTTGGTAGTGCGCCTGCGCGAGCATTTCGTAGATCTTCGGCTCCGGGTCATCGTCTGCCGCCAACCGGCGCTCGAGCATCTCGATCGCTCGATCCCAGCGAGATGTCACGAAGTACAGTTGGCTCAGCGTTTGAACCGTGCTGGCCTCGAGGGCGGGAGGCAGCTTCGGCTGCTTGAGCAGCCGTTCATAGGCCGTGATCGCCTTCGGGTAGTCGTCTTGCGCGTAGTAGATGTAGGCGTACAGGTTCCAGGCCTGCGCCAGCTCGTAGCTGTTCAGCTCCTCTTTTTCACGCAGCGTATCGAGCAGCTGCAACGCCTCCGTGAACTCACTGGCCTCCGCGTGAGCCTGCGCCTTCGCCAGCTCCTGATAGACGGCGTTGCGCATCGACTCCTGGATCTCGGTCTCCACATTCTCGAACGATCGCTCGTCGTCCTGCTGGGCTCCGACCGGGCCCACAACCCAGCACACGATCGCCACCACGATCGTTGCTCTCGAGGCTCTCCGTCGCCACAGCTTGGACGCCTGATGACGGTCGTTCTGCCAGCTCATGGTCACCGACGCACCATCCCTTCGCACTCAATCTTCCAACCTGAAGGTGATCTTGTTCAGCACACCCTGGACCTCGATCGGCTCTCCGTTCACGATCCTCGGCTTGTACTTGAACTTGAGAGCTGCTTCGATCGCCGCCTTGTTGAAGATCTTGCTCGGGTGATACTCGATCACGACCGGGTCCCTCACTGATCCGCTCTTCGTCACGGTGAACTCGACAATCACGTACCCTTCGATTCCCAGGTCGACCGCCCGCCGGGGGTACACGGGCGCCACCTTCACGATCGGCAGGTAGTCGCCGTCCGCCGCTCCATCGGACACCCCGAAACCCGCACTGACCTCCATGGCCACCTCGGCGACCGGCACGGGCGCCTGCTCCGAAACCCGAACCGCCTGCGACGCCTCGGCGCTGTCGGCGGCGTTGTCCAACGAGGGTTGCGGGGCCTCCGGTGGCGGCGCATCGGGGTTCGGCGGTCGGTCCGGCCGCCGATCGCGCTTGCGCTCGACGGTCTCCTCCCGCTCGACCCGCACGAAGTCCACCACCCGCGCGTCCTCCGTCTCGGTCAAGGCGCTATGGCCAGTCGCGATCAACGCCTGCATTAAAAACAGGAGCCCGAACGCGACGGCGGCGCCCAGCACAACGGCAATGGCGAACCTGATGATCATGCCTCACTCTTGTGCCGCAATGGAGACATTATAGACCCCAGCCTGACGAGCTGCGTCCATCACCTGGACCAGCATCTCGGTCGTTGACTTCTTGTCGGCCTGGATGACGACACTGCCTTGCGGGTTCTCGGCGTGCAACCGCTCGATATGCGCACGGACAGCGCGCGGATCGACCTGCCGCCGATCGATCCAGACCTGTCCCGATGCCGTGATCGCCACCAGGATATTCCCTTTCTCCTTCACCACCGTCGTCGCTGCCGACGGACGGTTGACATCGATACCCGATTCCTTGATAAACGAGGCCGTCACGATGAAAAAGATCAACATGATGAACACGACGTCGAGCATCGGTGTCAGGTTGATCTCGGTCTCGTCGTCCGTATGCTGAACGTGCCCGAAGCTGCGGCGCATACCCTACCCTCGCGTTGTGAGTTCTGACCGCAGGTGCTCCACCTGACGGTGCACGTAACGAGCTATCAACGTCGATGCGAACACTCCCGAGAGCGCGGCGACCATTCCCCCCATGGTGGGAATCGTCGCCTTGGAGACACCGGCCGCCATGAGGCGGGGGTTGCCCGAACCGGTGAACGCCATCACCTCGAAGACCTCGATCATCCCGGTCACAGTGCCCAACAGGCCCAGGAGAGGACACAGCGCCACCAAGGTCTTGATCAGAACCACATAGGCGTTGGCGTGCACGGAGACCCTCGAGATCAGAGCGAGCCGGATCTTGCGGGCGTACCATGACCTTCGTTCGCTCCGCCGGGCCCAGATCTTCTTCACCTCACCCACCAACCGGCGGTGACCGGTTCGGAAGTAGATCACCCGCTCGAACACCAGCACCCACATCACAGCGGTGAGGACTCCGATGACCACGAGGACCGGCCCCCCCAGGTCGAGGAAGTCGCGGATCGCTTCGTACCAGTCCAAAATCTGATACATGGTCTGACCGTACCTACGTGGTCGCCACCGCGACCGACTGCGTCACCGGCGCCGAGCCATTCTCCTCGGCGAGCTCCGCCACGATCCCGGTGCTTTGCTCTTCGAGCACATGGATGATTCGTTTACTCCTGACCGAGACGACCGTATGCAGGAGCACCGTTGGGATCGCGACACACAGCCCGATGACGGTGGTGACCAACGCCTGAGAGATTCCGCCTGCCATCAGCTTCGGGTCGCCGGTGCCGAACAACGTGATCGCCTGAAACGTGTTAATCATGCCGGTCACGGTTCCCAACAGCCCCATCAGTGGGGCGACAACCGCAATGATTTTCAAGAACAGGAGAGCCCTGTTGAGCCTGGGGATCTCCCGCAAGATCGCCTCACCCATCTTCAGCTCGAGCGTGTCCAGATCAGCACCTCGGTGCTTCTCGGCCGCCAGCAGAACTCGCCCGAGGGGGTTGTTCTTCTTGGGCTGCTTGTGGTCCTTCAGCTGCGACCGGACCTTCTGGCCCTCGATGCCGAGGATGATCACACGCTCCAAGGCGATCAGCATGGCGAGGATCCCCAGCGAGATCGTCAGGTACCCGATCAGCCCGCCCTGAGCGATCCGTTCTCGCAGGGACGGTGCCTGCACGAGGAGGCCAAGCAGCGATCCGCGCGACGGGTCGATACCGAAGCCAACGGTCCCGGAGGAGGCCTCCATCAGGTCCTCCGTCGACCTCACGAAGCGAGATTGCGGCTGGCGCGGGAGCTCGAGCACGTTCCCCGTCTCCGGGATGTACTGCAGGTACTTCCCGTCCGTGACGATGTTGAACGAACCGACCCGAGCCACGTCCTTGTCGATCTTCTCCCCGTCTGCCGTCGTCACAGTCGTGGAGAAACGGACCACGCGCCCGGACTCGGTCATCTCGCGGTGCAGCTCGAACCACAGCTGCTCGAAGTCTTCCAGACTGGCGAGCTTCGATGAGCTCCCAAAGATTGACACCAACTCTCCCAACGTCTGCACCCGTTCCGGATACTGAGCCGTGATCACCGAGTTCTCGAGGAGCCCGCGGGTGTCACCTGTGACCTGTTGCAGGACGCCGAACATCTCCTTCAGGGATCCCAGCCGGTTGTCCAGAGTCTGCGCCAGCTCGGCGACCCTGAGCTCATTGCGTTCGAACTGCCGTTCAAGTTGATCGGCGTCACGCTCGCGGCTCCGCTTCGTCTGGTGTGCTTGCCGCAAGAGCTGCTGCTGCTCCGCCTTGGCGGCTTCGAAGCGCTGCAGCCGTTCTCTGTGCTCGCGAGCCTCGCGGACGTTTCCGGCCCGGACCTTCGCCAGAAGCTCCTCCAGCGAGGTCGCCGTCTCCGGGTCACTGGACTGAGCGAACGCGGTGGCGCTCACCCCTACAATCAGAAGTGCAAGTATGCGTTTCATCATTCTGCCGCCTCCGGTGCTGGAATGGGAAGCATCAGCAGGTCAGGGGCGATCTGCTTGCGAGCAATCCGCAGGCCTGCTCGGATCTGGCTCCGGTACTCTGATGACAGCGGCACCCAGTCTCTTTGTGGCTGGTCCCACATGCCGTACACCTCGCCGTCAGCCGTTTGATACAGCAGGGCCACCCGACCGATGCGCAGGAAATCGACCTCTCGGGTCGTACCGTCCAGCTCGAGCGATCCCTTGTACGCCTCGATCGTCCGCCCGTAGTCGTTCTCGATCTCGAACGCCTCGAGGACTCGCCGAAACTTCTCGGCCACGGTGACATCAGAACGCTCCAGCAGGTTCTTGAGGAAGCTCACCCTCCGCCGGCGCTCATCGAGCAAGAACGGCACATCCAGCTCGACGAACTGCTCGAGCCCTTCAACCATCCTCATCATCAGCGGCAGCACCTGACGCTCGATCACGCTCACTCGGTCGATCGACTCCTCGAGATCGGCGATCTCCCGCTCCTGCGACTCGACCTCCTTCTCCAGAATTGAACGGTAGACCTCGAGTCCCTCGACCTCTTTGAGGACCGAGCTGTACTCCCGGACCACCGCCTTGGTCTCGTCCACGACCTCGTCGATCGCCTCCTGTGATCTGCGCTCGGCCTGATTCGCGGACGCTACACCGGCAAGCGCATCATCGACCTCCTGGGCACCGATACCCCCGACCACCAGAACGACGGTCGCTGTCACGGCCAGCAGCCTTGCGAAGCTCATGTTCTGTGTCATGCCTCTCTTCCTTTGTGTCCAGCGGTCCCTTCTTCAATTGAACCATGGGTCACAGCTGCAAGCCAACACCCCAACGCCGTCAGAGAACGGGACAGGACCACGCTGCGACCTCTCCAGGTTGACATTAAGCCAATTGTCCTATTGTTCGGGCAATCTGTCAATGGACATTTCTCGCCGACCGAGAAGATGTTTCGACGATACCGACGAGCGGGGCTCACACGCACCTGTTCGCCTCCATGGAAAGTCTTGACGACATACGCCATCTGCGCCGATCTGGTTTCTTTCCGTCGCTGCCACCCCCTGTGCGAACCAGCTCGCAGCTCGGCTCACCACAGAGAGAGTCCGGCGACGCACCCCAAGAAAACCCTTGCAAAAGGTACGGAAGTTCTTACAATAGTACCAATGGAGGTAGCCATGGCAAACGAGACCTCACCGCGCTTCGATCCCAAGGTGCGCAAGTGGATCGACGACGAGATCGCCGAGCAGCTCGCTCGGTACCAGAAGATCGTCGAAGAGATGGAGGCCATCGCGCCGGAGCGTGAACGCTGGGTCCGCGAGTTCCTGGAGCGGATCCAGACCCGCGGCTACAACATGCACGCGGACATGCTCCGGCAGATCCCGCCGAACGAGATCCCCAAGCGCCCGGATCGCAAACTCAGGGTCGTGTTTTAGGCCCGCGACGAGACTGCAAGGAGAACGATGATGGCACGACCCCACATTGAACCGTTCTGCGACGAGGACGTCCACTTCAAGAAGATGACACTCCCCGGGATGCCGCCGGGGATGCACTACAAGATGCTCAGTATCGATCCCGACACCGGCGCGTGCACCATGACAGTGCGCTTCGACGCCGGATTCAAAGCTCCCCCTGGCTTCAGTCTGGCCGAGACCGAGCTGCTCATCATGCACGGCGAGCTCACAGTGGGCGAGAAGACCTACTGGCCAGGTCTGTACCTGTTCATCCCACCGGGGGTCTCGATGCCGGCCATGTCGAGCAAGGACGGCTGCATCGGGCTGCTGATGTACAACGACGGCCCCCCCAGCTTCGTCCCGTCGGACGAGGACGCCGGCGGAGCAGAGCGGCACAAGCTCATGCTCGTCGAGTCGTTCGATCACATGCCGTGGCAGGTCCCAAACCTCTTTCCACAGACCGCATCGGGCTGCCTGATCAAGCTGCTGCGGATGGACGAGAAGACCCATGCCATCTCGTTCCTCTACAGCATGGTGCCCGGCTTCTGGCAGGACAACATCTCATACCATGACGTTGCCGAAGAGGCGTATCACATCTACGGCACCTCATGGATGATGCAGTTCGGCGACCTTCCCACCGGGGGCTACTTCTACCGGCCGCCGTACATCAACCACGGCGCCTTTGCGAGCAAAGGCGGTGTCCTGGCGTTCGGAAGAACGGACGGCGAGCTCCACAACCACTTCCACTTCAACCCCTACTCCGAGCCCGAGGAGAACCTGCAGCGCGCGCAGTCAAGGCTGCATCACCGCAAACCGGCCCTCAATACCTGGTTCCTGTCACACGACCACAACCACATCACACCGCTGGACTTCGAGGACTTCCAGACCGAGGACGACTGGCACACGAAGTTCCATCACCACCACGACTAGGCCCCTCCCGTTCCCGATGCCTCGGGCTGATCCGCAGCCTGGATCGGGATGGTGACTTCAGCAGCCGGCGCCTCGCCGGCTGCGACTTTTTTGGCGACTGACGGAGCCGTATCTTCGAAAATGCGAAGCAAAGTCGTCAGTTCAAAGTTCAAAGTTCAAAGTGAAGAGTGCCGCCCTCCCGCCCCGGAGCCTGCTCTGCAAGCTTCAGGGATCGAAGAGTGGTGGGGGAGGCGCTTGCAGCAAGGGCAGATGGGTGGCTGGGGGAGCTCATACCCAATACCTAACACCTAACCGCTAGGCGGGCGCGGGACCGGCACCTTCGGAGCATCACTTTGGTTGCGGCCCGCAGCCGCGTTGGCGGCTCACGCACACCACATCATCGAGCACGCAGAGACTATCCTCGGGGCCGGAGACCCGGAATCCGGCTGACGAGGCTGGCACCAGGGCTGGAACCGTTTTCGAGACGGCTTCTAGCTTCCGGAAAGCTCGACGATCTCGTAGAGAACGATCAGGTGCCCGTCGAAGTCGATGAACGCCTGCTCCTTGAACCGGAACTCACCCTCCCGCTCGGCGGTCTCCTGCGCCATCACCTCGAGCTGCAGCGCCTTCAGACGCTCGATCACACCATCCAGACCCTGCACCCGGATCACCGATGCCGTCATCATCGGCGCCGTCGGTGTGGGGAGGGCCATCCCCTTCACCTCCACCAACGCGAGCGTGCGGACCTGTTGCGTCCCTGCGCTCAACGTGGCGAACCGGATCGTCGCCTCCGGATCGATCTTGAAGACCGGGTACGAGTACGAGTCCTCGCCAGACTCCGAGATGCCGTCGAGATCGAACCCGAGGATGTCGCGGTAGATCTCCAAAGATCGCTCCATATCCTCGACGACGAGCGTCACCCGCTTGAACGTCGCGCCCTCATACGCGTCGTCGGCCAGGCCTGGTATCGCCACTGCAAGCCCCACGACCACCACCACGAGTAGAGACAACCATTTGCGCATCAGCTTTCTCCTTCCTGTCCGATCTTCGGAACCCACCACGCCCGAGTACCTGGACGCAAGTTGTCCTATTGTACTATACTTCATACAACCATTTGCTGGTGGAGCAGGAGGCACACCATGATCGACGCCATGTACGACACCATCGTCAAGAACGTCAAGCTGGCGCGTCCGCGCCGCAACGGCCTGCAGGAGACCGACATCGCCATCAAGGACGGTACGTTCGCGCGAGTGGCTCCCGACCTTGATGCCGAGCTCGCCACCGAGGTCATCGACGGCAACGGTTTGATCGCGTTTCCCGGTGTCATCGACGCCCACATGCACATCGGCATCTACCGGCATCTCAGCGAGGACGCCCCGACGGAGTCGAAGTGCGCCGCGATGGGCGGGGTCACAACCTCACTGACCTACTTCCGAACCGGGCACTACTACCTCAACAAAGGGGGCCCGTACCGCGAGTTCTTCAAGGATGTGCTCGACAACGCCAGTGGCCGATACCACGTGGACTATGGCTATCACCTGATGCCCGCCTCCGCCGAGCACATCGAGGAGATGCCAGAGATCTATGGCCAGCTCGGGGTGCCGACGTTCAAGATCTTCATGTTCTATGGTGGGTACGGTCTCCACGGCAAGTCCGACAACCAGGCTGAGTTTCTCATGACGAAGCCTGACGAACGCTACGATCTCGGCCACTTCGAGCTCGTGATGCGTGGAGCGAGAAAGGTCGTCGAGCAGTACCCGGAGGCCCGGGATCTGATCAGCGTGTCCCTCCACTGCGAGAACCCGGAGCTGATGAACGTCTGGACCCGCATCATCCAGGAGGAACGCGGCTTGAATGGTCTCGAGGCATACCACCTCGCCCGACCACCCCACTCCGAAGGCCTCTCCATCGTCCTGGCGGCGTATCTCGCCCACGCGACCGGCTGCCCGAACATCAACCTCCTTCACCTTACGTCTCGCGAAGCCGTCGAGACCGCGCTCAAGATGCAGCAGGTGTTCCCCGACGTGAACATCGGTCGTGAGGCCACTGCCGGTCACCTGTTGCTCGACCTCAGCAACACCGACATCCGCGGAAAGGTCAACCCGCCGATCCGCCCGCCCGAGGACCGGGAGTTTCTCTGGCAGTCGCTCGTGGAAGGGAAGATCGACTGGGTCGTGACCGACCATGCGTGCTGCCCGAGCGACCTCAAGTTCGATCCGAACGATCGCAACAACGTGTGGGGCGGGAAGTCCGGGTTCGGCGGCACCGAGTACCTGCTGTCCGGCCTGTACAGCGAAGGGCGCAAGCGCGGCCTGAGCGAGAACCGCATCGCCGACCTCGTCTGCTGGAACCCGGCGCAGCGGTTCGGTCTCTGGTCGAAAGGCGATGTCGCGCCCGGGCTCGACGCCGATCTCGTGCTGTTCGATCCGAGCACCACCTGGACGATCCGCGCCGAGGACTCTCCGTCAGCCCAGGGCTACACCCCGTTTGAAGGGATCGAGGTCAACGGGAAGGTCCGACGGACGTTCCTGCGCGGACAGCTGGTGTACGACAACGGGGAGTTTCCCGGACCACCTCGAGGCCAGTACCTCCCGCGTCAGGTCCGGCGCTGAGCGCACAAACATAACCCGGCGGAGCCGGAATCAAACAGGGCCGGACCTGGTCGCAGCGCGTGGTCGGTTCTCGGATTCAACGCAAAGACGCTGGGACACGAGGCCGCAGAGGAAAAGGGGGTGGGTAACAGAGGTGCATGGCAGAGCTGACCTTATGAAGGCCGGCCGCGCCCTGGCGCTCGCTGGCCCCAAACTTCGATCCCTCGTCCTGATCCCAGAAGTTGACAGGATGCACCCTTCATGAGCTCCTCTTCCCCTTCCTTTGCGACACAGCGTCTTGGCGCCTTTGCGTTGGAAGTCCTGCCACGTTTGCGCAGGACTTCACCGCTACCGACTAACGCGGCCGCGGGCCGCAACCAGGAGGATCCTCCGACGGTCCCGGTCCCGCGCCCGCGTCGCTCTCCAGCTTCAGACGTACCGCCGGCTTTCGGCACGGGGCCGTGGGCCCTACATCTGCCAGGGGTACAGGGTGCTCAGCTTGCAGTCCCTTCCTTGAAGCGTTCGAGGCTCCACACCTCGCCGGTGTTGCAGATCAACGCGCGCTTCCGCAGAAACCGCAGCAGCCCGCTGCTCCCCATCCGCGACCGTCCGATCCCCGACTCCTTGAACGACTCCTTCTCGGCGTCGTGAACGAACGATGTCAGCCCCGCGTCCTGGATGCTGATGCCGCCCGCGTCGATACGTCGTGCGATCGCCTCGGCCTCCGGTCCGCTCCCCGCGATCACCGCTCCACTCAGACCACAGTTCGAGTCGTTCGCCAACGCGACTGCCTCGTCCACGGTCTCGAACGGCATCACCGGCATCAGCGGCCCGAAGGTCTCCTCCCGCATCACCTCCATGGTGTGGTCGACGTTAGTGAGCACGGTCGGTCGGCACCAGAGACCTCCTCCGTGCCGCTCGATCTCACCGCCACAACGGACCATGGCGCCCTTCTCTCTGGCGTCCGCCAGGTGGCATGCAATGACGTCCGCCTGCTCGGCGGCGATCAGCGGCCCGACGTGCCCCCGATCGATATCAGGGTAGTTGAGCGCGGTCGCCGCGGCTTTCGCCACCAGCGCGGACACGAACTCCTCGTAGATCGGCCTGGCCACGTAGATCCGCTCGATCGACTGGCACGCCTGACCGGTGTTCGCTACTGACGCGCGAAGCAGTGCCGTTGACGCCCGTTCGATGTCCGCCGACTCCGTTACGATTGCCGGATCCTTGCCTCCGAGCTCGAGGAAGGCGGGGATCAGGCGTTCAGCAGCGGCGTGGGCAACGATCCGACCAACCGGGATGCTCCCCGTAAAGCAGACGGCATCGACGTGGTCGATCATCTGCGAGCCACAACGTCCGTCTCCCCGAATCATCCGGAACACCGCTTCGAGCTCTGGAACATCCGCAATCGACGCGCTGAGCGGCTCGACAAAGCGGGGGGTGACCTTGCTCGCCTTGGCAAGCACTGCCGACCCCGCGGCGAGAGCCGGTACGGCATCGATCAGTGTCAGCACCAGGGGAAAGTTCCACGGAGAGATCACGCCGACCACCGGGTACGCGGAGTAGCTCCACGCCAGCTCGATGCCGGGAACCTCCGAGGACTCGCGGCCAGGGGGCTCGAGCAGCCGTGGCGCATCCCGTCGCCAGCGCTCGACCGCGGCGATGATGATGTCCACCTCAGCGTAGGAGAGAGTACGCCGACCGGTGTCCACGGTCAGGGCCTCGGCGATCTCAGCTCGCCGCTGGCGGAGCGCCTCAGCCCACTGACCGAGGACGGCCGCCCGTCGACCAGCATCGGCGGCCCATCGAGCTTGAGCACCGAGCACCGCCTCGTGCTCCACCGCAATCTCTTCTGGTTCCAGTGGATTCAGGGAGAAGTCATTCTCCCCCGTTCGTGGGTTTCGAACCGCTATCGGGGAACGCATCTGCTGACCTCCAGAGCTCGGGATCGATATGCGAAGGCGTTCTTGACATGGTACCAAAGTCAGAATAACATATTGTCCGGACAATCAAACCTATTGGGTGAACCGAGTCATGGCGCAAAGACCACGGGGCGTTTCCGAAAGCGGGTTGCACAGCAACCGTTGTTCGGATCACGCCGCGCGGCACGGGCGCCATCCAACCTGTGCTGCCGGCACAAAGACGAGAGGAGGGGACAGGTGACCAGGACGAGATGGAAGGCAACGTTGTGTGTCATTGGAGCGCTCGTATTGGTGGCGCCCGTCGGAGCTCAGGAGACCACCGAGCCCGAGGAGGAGCAGGCCGCTCAAGTCCAAAGTCGAGACAGCGCCCGCGCGAAGATCGAGGAGATCACGGTCACCGCCCGCAAGACGGAGGAGAAGCTGACCGACGTTCCTCTGACGATCCGGGCCTACACCTCCGAGGAGATGGCGCAGCTCGGGCTCATGTCCACGGAGGATCTCGCAGATGCCACTCCCGGACTCCACATCAGCAACTACCAGGGAATCCGTGACGATCCCGGGCTCAGGTTCCGCGGGATGTCGGTCGGAACACTCAGCCGGTTTCGGCAGAACGCATCGTCATTTGTGGACGGAATCTACCTTCCGGGCAGCGTCCAGTCGATCACGCTCGCTGACATCGAGCGGACCGAGGTCGTCAAGGGGCCTCAGAGCGCGTTCTTCGGTCGTGCCACCTTCGGCGGCGCCATCAACTTGATTACCAAGAAGCCGACCTTCGAGTGGCAGGGTGACGTGAACGCCACCGTTGCGGAGAACGGTCGTCAGGACCTCGACGCAGGCGTCAGTGGTCCGCTGTCTGAGACGATCTCGTTCCGTGTCTTCGGACGCTACTACGACTACGATGGAGGCTACAACAACAACTACCCGGGCGGGGAGACTCTGGGAGGACAGTCCACGAGTAGCTTCTCCACCTCGTTCGAGTTCAGGCCGACCGACAGTGCCAACATCACGCTGCGTGGCTACTGGTCCGAGGACGATGACGGTCCCGCAGCCATCGCGTTCTTTCCCTCCACGGTTCTCAACTGCGGACCGTTCGGCGGAACCTCTCGATACTTCTGCGGCGAGCTCGACCCCGACCTCGCCAACCCGCTCGGTTTCAATACCACCGTCGACACGAGTATCCCGGGCTCGAACTGGACCAAGGACGACTATGGCGTCGAGCGCACCTTCAAGATGGCAAGCCTCAACGTCGACGTCATGATCGGTGAGCTGAACCTGACCTCGCAAACCGGCTACATTCAGGAAGAGGTCCACAATATGGACGAGTTCACAGGAACGGGAACGCTCCTGTGGAGCTACGAGAACAAGGACACGCTGCTCTCCGAAGAGCTGCGGCTCACGGGGTCCGGTGAGTCGTTCGACTGGATGGTGGGCGCCTACTACCTTGACGCCAAGTACGAGGATCTTGGCAACGGTTTCGGCGTCGCGTCGACGGACTGGCTGATCTTCGGCTCGATCCCGGGCTGGGCCTTCTTTGGCTGGCCCCCGATCCGCGGCTACTTCGATCTCACATCGTCTCCGAGACGGCTGATCGACAACACCGCGATCTTCGGATCGTTCACCTACTACATCAACCCGCAGCTCGCGGTCAGCGTCGAGGCTCGTGCTGCCCGAGAGGAGCTCGACTTCGGAGAGGTCGTTGGCGACGGCGACGGCTCACTGAACGAGCTGCAAGCGGAGTTCGACAGCTTCACTCCGCGGCTCATTCTCGACTACAAGCCGACCGATAGCTCAACGTTCTACGTGAACATCGCCAAGGGAACGAAGCCAGGCGGGTTCAACACCGACATGGCGGACATGGCGGAGTCCTCTATCGAAGCGTTCGAGGAGGAGTACGGCGCCGGGCTCGAGATCCCCGAAGAGGAGGTCATGACCTACGAGATCGGCTGGAAGAAGGTGTTCGGCGCAGGCCACTCGCTGAACATCGCCGCCTACTACATGGACTGGACCGACCAGGGCTTCCGCAACTTCGCCCAGGGCGTCGATACGAACGGCGATGGCGTCTACGTCCCCGACGAGGACGAGTTCCAGATCGACTATGACGCCACCGCAGGCGAGAGCGAGATCAAGGGCTTCGAGGTCTTCTTCAGCGGCCGCTTCGCTGACCACTTCGATCTACTCCTCACGTACAACTACAACGATGCCACCTACGAGGTGTTCGAGGACGCCAACATGGAGGCCGTGTTCGGTGACCGCGACGCCTCCGGGCAGACACAGCCCCAAAGCCCGAAGCACTCCGCCACTCTGGGTCTCGGGTTCGACTACCCCGCCTGGGCAACCTGGGACCTCTACGCTCGCGCAGATACGAAGTTCATCGGCTCCTCGTACACCTGGGTCATCAACCTGGCGGAGACCGGCGACAGCACGCGGGTCAACCTCCGCACCGGAATCCGGAACGACTTCTGGGACCTCAGCGTGTTCGTCAACAACGTGACCGACGACGATACCTTCATGGCGATCCGCCGGTTCACCGATTTCAACACGTTGGGTCAGGCGTTCTGGGCAGGTCTACCAACTCCTCGGGAGTTTGGCGTCACCGCGCGCTACCGATTCTGATCTGACACTTCTGTCGTGAACCAGGCGGCCACCGTTCGGCGAACGGTGGCCGCTTTTTGCGTCGGTAACGCAGTAGCAGCCGTCCGCTCTACATCTCCATGATGAGCGCGATGTCCTCGTCCACATGCCCGGCCCGCCCGCGACCACCGGACACCCGCACCACGACCGGGTTCGCCAGGCTCGGCATTCACTCCTCTCCTTGGCGGAGGGACTCGAGACGCTGCAGCTCACCGTCGTCCAGATCGTGCCGTCCGAACGTCAACGCGTACCCGAGCGCAACCAGCGGGAGCGGCGCCAGCCAGAGCCCGAACAGCAGCGCCGCTGGCGATGCCACTCAGAGGAAGCCACCGCGATGCGATGCACCAGACCGAAGCCCTCTCTCTTCGAACCGTTCATCGGCAGCCCCCGATCATCCGTGTCGGTCAAACCACTCTCTCGGTCTTCACAACGCCGCGCCGCTCTCCCAACTTGCCAGCTCTGCGGGAAATGGTACTATTGTTCTGATGATAGTACCAAACAAGTAGACCCCACACCCGGCATCGGCGCACAGCGGCGTGTCGGACGCCACCGCCCGA
Organism: uncultured Thermoanaerobaculia bacterium; assembly: GCA_964512045.1. Lineage (GTDB taxonomy): Bacteria > Acidobacteriota > Thermoanaerobaculia > Thermoanaerobaculales > Sulfomarinibacteraceae > CAZEJK01. Next base: position 60,857 of record CAZEJK010000003.1, on the reverse strand, counting down.
CCTCACGGTGAGCTGCCATCCCGGGGAAAACCACATCACGGAGGCCGTCGAGATGACCATTGAACCCACGCTTCTCCGCTCACTCGTCGACACCGTCGGCGAGTCCCATGTCCTCACCGGAGATGAGGACCGCGCCTTCTACTCCCAAGATATCTACAGCGCCGCAGACACACCGGCAGCCGTCGTCGTGCGCCCGGCGAGCCGTGAGGAGGTTACCGCGGTGGTCCGCGCCTCGACCGCCGCGGGCTACTCGGTCATCGGGCGTGGGGGAGCGACATCGTACACTGCCGGCTTGCTCCCGGAGCGGGCGAGCTCCGTGGTGATCGACACCGCTCGCCTCGACCAGGTGGTGGAGATCAACGCCAATGACATGTACGTCGTTGTCGAGGTCGGATGCACCTGGAAGAAGCTGCACGAGACGCTGAAGCCACACGGTGTGCGGCCGCCGTTCTGGGGACCACTATCCGGTGGAACAGCAACCATTGGAGGCAGCCTGTCCCAGAACTCGGTTCTCCTCGGCTCCGCGCTGCATGGCGCCTCCTCGGAGTCTGTGCTCGGGCTCGAGGTCGTGCTCGCAGACGGTTCGTTGGTACCAACCGGCTCGGGATCCACCAATGGCGGCAAGCCGTTCTTCCGGCACTACGGACCTGATGTGACCGGTCTCTTTCTGGGTGACGGTGGCGCCTTCGGTGTCAAGGTCCGGGCTGTGCTCCGCTTGCACCGCACGCCGCCCGCTGCCCGCTACGTCTCCTACAGCTTCTCCGAGCACCGCGAGATCGCCGAAGCCATGGCCGAGATTGCACGCAGCCGCCTCGCCAGCATGGTCTTCGGCATGGACCCGATCCTGCAGCAACAGCGGATGAAGCGGACGAGCCTTGCCCAGGACATGAAGGCCTTGAAGGGGGTTGTTACCGCCGCCGGCAAGCTGGGCAGCGGTCTCAAAGAGGCCGCCAAGGTGGTGGCTGCAGGTCGCGGGTTTCTTGAAGAGCACGGCCACTCGGCGCACTTCGCCATCGAGGCCGAGGACGAGCCCGAGGCTGACCGCAAGCTCGCCGAGCTGCAGCGAATCTGCAGCCACGGCCGCGAGGTCGAGAACAGCCTGCCGAAGGTCCTCCACGCCGACCCGTTCATGCCGATGACGAGTGCGATCGGTCCCCAGGGAGAGCGCTGGGCACCGGTGCACGGCATCGTTCCCGTGTCCGATGCTGCGAAGACCTATGAGCGTGTCGGCGCCCTGTTCGAAAGTCATCGGGAGGAGATGGACAGATGCGGCGTCGTGGTGGGGTTCCTCCTGTCCACCGTGGCCAACAACGGTTTCGTAATCGAGCCCGTGTTCTACTGGCCCGGACCACGACCGTTGTACTACGATCGCGTGCTCGAACCGAGCTATATCGCAAAGCTGAAGACGTTCGAGCGCAACCCGGAGACCGATGCGTTGGTGGCAACGCTGCGCACGAAGTTCATCGAGCTCATGAGCGGGTGCGGCGCGGTGCACCTGCAGATCGGCAAGACCTACCCGTACCGGGCTCATCGCGACGCGAACACCTGGCAGCTGCTGGAGGCGATCAAGTCCGCAGTCGATCCCAAGCGCCTGATGAACCCCAAGTGCCTCGGTCTCGAGTGAGGCAGTGAGGAGGTCTCGTGTCCCGATCGATTCTGGCCCTGCTGATGATTCTCGTCCCCTGCACAACGCTGGCCGAGTCACCGATCGAAGACGACTTTCGGTTGTTTCGCGAGCTGTTCGAAGGTGAGTTCAATAACGGCTATCAGGTGCACCTCGAGCGCGGTGATCCCGGCGATGGCGAAGTCCCGGATGGCCATCCCTGGCACCACCACACGGTCCGGCAGGTGGCCGCACCCCAGCTCGGTGACCATGTCTACTACGCTCAGATCAACGCGGAAGGTCCATCGGGCGACGTTGTGCGCCAGCGCCTTCACGTCCTCGAGGCCGACGCGGAGCACGGTGTGATCCGGCAGCGGTTCTTCGCCTTCTCCGACGGTGAGCTCTGGGTTGACGCGCACCGCAACCCATCACGCCTGCAGTCACTCGATCCGGCCACCTTGCGAGCCTACCCGGCCGGCTGTGAGATCCTCTGGCGGCGCGAGATCGACCAGTTTCGAGGGAAGATCCCGCGCGGAGCGTGCGAGGTCGTCTCCCCACGCTCCGGGAACACCCTCATCATCGTTGCCGAGATGCTCCTGGCACAGAGCGAGATGTGGCACCGCGAGGCCGGCTCCACCGAAGACGGGAAGCCGCTGTTCGACGCGCACGCCGGCATCCCGTTCCAGCTCCGCCGGACCCATCCGTTCACCTGCCAGGTCCAGCTCTCTGCCAACGGCGATGGAAGTAGCTGGGAGCCCGGGGAACAGCTCGTTGTCCACGATCAAGGCGGATCAGCCACCGTGACGGCAGATGATGAGAAGCCGGGAACATACACACTCAGGCTCAGCCAGACCGCCTCGGAACCCCGTCACCGACCGGATCGTCTCGAGCTCGCTGTCCACCAGAGCGAGAGCGCACCGCCCCTGGCGTCGACCTGGTCGTCACTCGATGCCACTCGGATTGCACTCCAGCTCAGTTGGCTGCAGGTCGACTGCCAACGAACCCCGGATCCCGAGTCACGCCGACACTGACCCCTGGTGCCTGCCCGGGGGGCTCTGTGGACTCGACAAGGCAAGGGTACCGATGATGGACACCGCAGTGCTGTTCGATCCGATCCAGATCGGACACGTCACCCTGCGCAACCGGATCGTGTTCGCCCCGATGACCACCGGCTATGAGCAGGATGGACTGATCTCTGAGCGTTCGAGGGCGTTTTACGGACGCATCGCGCGCGGCGGGGCCAGCCTCATCGTGCTCGGCGATCTCTCAATCCAACCAAGCCTCGCCCCCACTCCGTTCGTGTTCGACGACCGGTTCATCCCTCCGCTGCGAGAGCTCACAGCCGATGTTCATGCATACGGGGCGCGGATCGCCGCTCAGCTCTTTCATCAAGAGTACGATACGACCGAGATTGCAGCGATCGCCAAAGCCGAAGGGAAGGAGGCTGCTCTCCGCAGGCTCCACATCGAGATGACCGAGTATGCCAGCCGGATCGCCGAGGACGAGTCACCGACGATGCGACCGTTTCTTAAGCGGCAGCTGGCTCATCACGAGGTGACGATACTCACGGAGCACACCCTCGTGGAGGTGCGACCGGGCTCGGTAGTGGTGACGGCCGAAGGCTCGGCCACTCGTCACGAGCTTCGCTGTGACACCGTCGTCAGCGCTGTCGGCACCCGTCGCAACGCCGTCCTCATCGACAAGCTAACGGACCGCGGCATCCGTTTTCTGACGGTTGGCGATTGCGCCGAGGACAGCACCGGGACCATCGCCGGTGCCATCCACGGCGGCTTCAACGCTGCTCTGCAGATCTGACCAAGCCATTCGCGGTTGATCGAGCGATCGCTCTGATCGCGCGACGTGATGATCAGGCTCCCGAGAGCGCTCAGTTCTGTGCTACCGACTCCTCCGCTGGCCTCTGCAGCTCCCGGATCTCATCGATGCTCCTCGGCGGCGCCAGCCAGAGCGGGGCGTTCTCCTTCACCCAGTCGCGGATGGTCGCGGGCAGCGCCTCGAAGCTGTCAACCCGCCAGGCAACCAGGTGGATGATCGCTTTCCCCCCACCGAGGAACGGCGGCATGTCGCCGTACCGGATCCAGCTCAGCTGATACGGCTGATCGACCTTCTCCGGCTGGATGAAGAAGTCGTAGTGCTCGAACGCCTGGTACGGCCCCCGCGGGGTCTCGAGGTTCAAAAACAGGGGTGCGGAGAACACTGCTGTGTCGCCCAGCCGACGCGCCGTGATCTCGTCCGAGGGCCCCAGCTTGGTCAACCGCGCGCCGCTGCCCTGCTCCACCCATGTGACCAGACGATCCCCGTCGAGCTCGTAGGTAATGAACTGGTACGGGTACATGATCTGCCGGACCGGCATACCGTTGGACTCGGTCAGCACCTCGTTGGTGTCCGGGTCGCGGTACACGAAGATCTTGCGCGACAGCTGATGCGCGGTGCTTTCTTTGGCGGGATCGCGGACCAGACGGGCCGTGTCGAACCCCTCCATGGTCGCGACGATCTCACCTTCCGGATAGGTGTACACGCTTCCGATGGAGTACCAGTAGACCGGCTCGCCGCTGCCGACTCGCGCCTCAAGCCAGCGATCGAACAGCTCCGCATCGAAACCTCCACCAGCCCAGGCCGCTCCGGTCACCACCATTAACCCCATGACGACGATACAGGCAACTCGAGACATCGGTAACTCCCTCCATTCGATCTCTGTGCTCACGGCTCCCGGGACTCGCGGCGCCGCTGCTCCATCAGCTTCTTGAACAGGGTCCATTGGCTCTCGCGCTCGTTGGACCATCACGCGAGAAGCGTCCACGAGCTTGTCTCGTCATCTCAGCGTCCCTCCGCCACCGTTGCGCCGTCCTCGGAAGGGTGATCAGCGAAGCGTTGTCGATCTGCCTCGCTCAGACCCGCCCACCACAGAGCGTCGAGACACGAGCGCATGATCCGCAGAACGGTTGCAACCTCCGCAGGCTCGAACCGGGCCAGGAGGTCCTGATTGGCACGGCGTCTGGCCGGCTCGATGCGAGCCAGGGCTTCGAGACCGGCTGGACTGGCCCGCAACGCCTTCTGCCGCCGATCACCGGGCTCCTCGGTCTGTGTCACCAGGCCCTTCTGGACGAGGGAGCTCACCAGTGCGCTGATTGTCGGCCGCGAGACCCCCCGGGCAGTCGCAATGCTCGACGCCAGCACCGCCGCTCCGGGCTCCGGGGTCGCGCCCAGCTTGGGAAAGTTCGAATCACCGGCAATCTGCAGCAGGAGGAGCCACTGCTGAGCGGTGAGGCCCTCCTGCTGAGCGATCCGCTCACCATTCCGAGTGAGGTGGTTGGCGAGATCGAGAAGGGTCAGAATGAGCGACTCTTCGGTCGACTGCGTGATTCCCGCGTCCATCTGATCGTGCTGACCTTTCTGAAAGCTGCTGACGTGTGAGCCGCACCGATCCTACGCTGACGCGAGCGTCATCACACCCACGTAGCAACTCTCTTCGCCGAGATCGAGCTCCTTTGAGACGCGTCCAGATGCGCCAGTGACCTCCAGCTGATAGGCGCCGCTGTTCGGCTCGAGCGTGTCGATCTTGAACTCCCCGAAGATGTCTGTTGTTGTCCGTCCCACCTCGCGACCGTCCTTTGTGAGCACGACGTCAGCGCCGGCTGCGCACTCCTCCACCCCATCCACCTGCATGACGACGGTACCGCCGACAAAGCACGTGGTCATCAGGTGGAGGTTCTTGTAGTAGACGCGCGGCTTGGTTCCCAGCTCCGGTCTGAGGACCTCGAGGCCCTCGGCTTCCTGGATCCGCTGCATCTCAGAGTCCTCGACGTACAGGGTCCGGAACACATCCATCGGACAGGCTTGCTCCGCCCGCGTCTTCCGCCACCCCTCGTCCAGCAGATGGGCGTCGAACGGCCACGCCTGAGGGATCCTCTTCTCCTCGTTCCAGGACACCGCATCGTACGGGCAGGCCTGCATGATCTGCTTCTGCCCCGTGCTCTTTTCAGGATCGATGATCACGATGCCATCAGCACGCTTGCGCACCGCGCCATCGTTCGCCGCCTTCTCGCACGGCGTCTCGTCGCAGTGGTTGCACATCACGGGCACGAAGCGCGCTTCGACCAGCGGATACGTGCCCCGCTCCTTCCGCTGGATGTCAAGCCATTTGTGTCCCAACACGGGCTGTGCGGCCGAGTAGCCGGGGAAGTCGTTTCCCACATACTCGTCCTTGACCGCAAGAAAACAGAGTCGGCAGTTGTCGCACCGCGCCACGTCGACGATCAGGTTCCATTTCTTGGCCATCAGACTGTCTCCGCCGTCGGCTGCCACTCATCGGCGCCGGTCCACTTCTCGACCTCGATCAGCACCGAGTTCGGCTTCATCCCGTGACCCTTCTTCGTGATCGGGTCCTTGGTGTTCAGCATGTTCACGCAGCCCCCGAGATCGGTGGACGCGCCGGGCTCTCCAGTCGGCTGATACTGGGCTGATCCGGAGTAGGTGTTGACGACACCGGGTCGGAGCCGGTCCGTAACTTGCGCGGCACACACCACAGAGCCGCGGCGGTTCCACAGTCGGATCAGGTCGTCATCCTGGATCCCCCTGGCCTCTGCATCCTCACGGCTCATCCGAGCCACGAGGTAGTATCGCCCGTCCTTGAACACACGATGCTCGCGAATGTCAGCGAGGCTGCTGTCCTGGTTGTCACCCATGACGTGGTAGGCGTAGCGGGTGTGGGCCGTCTGCAGCTTGAGTGGAAACTCAGCAAGCTCCGGATCACGTTCCGGGTCCTCATACGAAGGGATGTACCGGTTGAGCGGCGGCCGGTCCGGATCGTCGATCGGCTGCAGCCGGCTTGCGACGAACTCGAACTTGCCCGAGGGCGTCTGCAGCCCTTCGAGGTACTCGCCCACGTAGTCCGACGGGAGCGGGTACGGATCGGGCGTGTCCTTCTTGCGCCCCTCATAAAACCAGTTGTTTGCCAGCGGGACCCGCGCTGCCTCCGCCTCCGGCGGCACGACCCAGTATCCCTTCTTGAGGAACTTGCGCCAGCTGATGTGCTTCGGCATGTCCGACGAATCAAAGACACGCTTGACCCAGTCCAGCTCCGACGTTCCGCCTTCGGTGTACACGGCACCCAGGCCGAGCTTCTCCGCAACCGCCGCGAAAATGTCGTAGTCCGACATCGACTCGCCCAGGGGCTCGATGCACTTGTGCTGCAGCGTGATCACTCGATGGTTGTTCATCGAGTAGAAGTGGTGCACGTACCCGGGGCCACAGTTGAACGACTCGCCGATGTCCCACTTCTCGAACACTGTGCACGCCGGCAGGATGACATCGCAGAACGGCGTCTCGCCCTCGTGCCAGACGGACTGGTTGACAATGAACTTGAGGTTAGGGTGTTGGTAGGCCCGCACCCAGCGGTTGCCACCCACCATGGTGCCGAACAGCTGGCTCCCGTACTTGTAGAGCATCTCCACCGGCACGTGGCCAGGAGATGGGTACCCGAACGGAAAGAACTGCCCCTGCGCGGAGGTGACGTCGGTGATGTAACCGAACGACTTGCCCTGCGTGATCGCTTCGGGGAACCACATCCGGGGGATGCTCTGCCGGACCGTGCTCATCGTCACGATGTGCGGCATGCGCTGGTAGTTGTTAGCAGAGTTGGCACTGAACGCCAGGTCTCCGGAGAAGCCGCCCTCGGCGTAGCCGGGGAAGTAGAAGTTGAAGTCGAGCGGCGCGCCGAACTGGAGATTGCCAAAGTTGTAACCCGGACGACCGTGCCCCTGCATGGCGCCGAGAATCGCCATCATCCGCGCCCACTGCATGCCCATCGGACCTCGACACGCGCCGCCGACACCGACGCCCCAGCTACCGGCGCCGAGGTAGGTCTTCTTGCTGCCCCACTCGCGCGCCAACGCGCGCACGTCACGAGCCGGCACGCCGGTCTCGGACTCCTGCCACTCCGGCGTCTTCGGAACCCCGTCACTCTCACCGAGAACGTACGCCTTCCACTCCTCGAAACCCGTGGTCCGATGTGCCACGAACTCCGCATCGTAGAGCCCCTCGGTAATCCAGACGTGGCAGATGGCCTGAGCCAGCGCTGCGTCAGTCCCCGGCTTTGGTGCGATCCACTTGCCACCGAGGTGCGCTGCGGTGTGGTTCAAGTACGGGTCGATGTGGACCATCGTGATGCCGAGGTCCCTGGCCCACTCGCGCCGCTGCGCGCCCTCGAAGCCGTAGGTCGTATCCGGGTCCGAGGACCAGAACACGATCATCTCCGCTTCCTTGAGGCAATCCTCAACCGTGCCGTAGGACTCTGGACACCCGAGGCGCGCGCTGTTGCCCCAGTGGTGCATGGCGCCCCAGAACCAGCCTTCCCAGCTGTCGGGGCTGTGCATCAGCTTGGTGACACCGATCAGGTTCCAGAAGCGGTTGAACGCGCACAGGTAGTGACCGAGGTTCCCCCACTGGTGATGGGAACCGTGGTCGACGGCGATGGCGCCCGGCCCCGAGGCCTTGGCACGCTTGATCTCGTTCGCGACGATGTCGGTGGCCTCGTCCCAGGAGATCCGCTCGAACCCTGAGATACCGCGGTTCTGCGGGTTGCGCTCGCCGTCCGGATCGAAGTCGACCCGCTTCATCGGGTAGAGCAAGCGGTCCTTGGAGTACACCATGGACTTCTGGCAGGCGCCGTGCGCCGCGAGCGTCATCCGCCGCGGCGGGGTGAACGTCGTGCCGCGTGCAGTGATCGACCACGACGGCGCATCCTCGTCGTCGAAGTCGATCGGGGTGGTGCGGATAATCTTGCCATCCTTGACGTAGACGAACAGCGGTCCACCGTTGGTGCCGTTGGTGTAGCGCACGACGCCGTTACCCATGTCGGTCCCAGACTTCCAGGTCACCGATTGCAGTCGCCCCAGAGTCCGCAAGAACCAGACGGCCAGATCATCTGGACCGTACAGGAGAACCTTGAAGTTCTTGGCGTCGTGGATCCGCTCGAGCATGTCGAACGGCGGCGTGAGGAAGCTCTCTGCGACCTCCTTGTTCTTCAGCTCGATCGTGACATCAGGCGACTCGTGGAGGCCCTTGCCCGTGCTGATCTTGCCCGCCTTGAGCTGGATCCAGCGACCCTCGGGTCTGTCCCTCAACCTGAACTGAGCGATCAGGTCCTTCTCCTTCAAGCGAGCGGCGTACTCTGGGTACTTCCACGCAGCCGCCCGCATCGCCTGCGGAATCCCCCACAGCACGAGCGATAAGTTCATACGACGCTCCCTTCGTTGAGAATGGGTGTCATCATCAATAGTTAGGATGCTTCACTATTCATAATCCTAATCGTATCTTCGCGGTTGTCAAGAGACATCTCCAGGCAGCTGTCGACGGCGCGATGCACCTCGAGCAACTTCAACCCGGCGCAGCTTCGAAGATGCGGAGCATCATTGCCGGGGGCCGGAGTCGGGGCCGACGCCGGGCTGCGGCGTCGTCACGTCTGCGAGTGAGATTGGGTGGGCGGGGGAACGAGCACCCAACGCCTGATTGCTGACCGCTAGGCCACCGTGGGACCGGCACCTTCGGAGCACTGTCTTGGCTGCGGTCCGCGACCGCGTTGGGGAGCGGCTTGCATCCCCTCGAGCCCACAGTCGAGTGCCGACGCGACCGTTCTGTCAGCCGCGCGCCTGGTCGCCGCGGCTTCCCGGCCGAGTGAGCACCCACCCGGTCCAGAACGAGCCTGGCACCAGCAGCAGGCCTGCGACGCTGACAATCACCAGGGAGACCGACACCGACGCCACGTCGAGGACCCAGCCGCCAACACCGGTGCCGACCGCCATCGCCAGCGTGAACAGCGCGAACTCGGTCGAGAACACCCGGCCCCGAACCTGGCTCGACACCGTTTGCATGAGCAGGTGCGTCGAGAAGACCCAGTTGATCCCGCCGCCGAAGGTCCGCAGGAACGTGCCGAGCAATACAATAGGGAATGTGGCAAGCGGCGCCATCACCAGCAGACCGGCGATCGCGAGACCGTAGGCAACCGCGATCGCCCGGCGCAGCTCCTTTGGACGATCACCGGTGAACCGGCGCGCAACGATCGGCCCGAGGCCCGTACCGACGCCGCCGACGGCGTAGAAGAGGCCGAGGCTCGTGCCGCCGCCCTCCCCGAGCACGAACACCTCCTGGGCCAGCCGGACCTGCACGACCTGCAGCATCCCGCCCATGATCAGCCCGAACGCCGCCTTGGAGCAGGCCGTGACCAGCACGTCACGATGGCCTTCGAGGTAGCGAAGGCCGTCACGGAACTCACGGCCGACGGCGGCAACCGTGCCCTCACGACCCTCCGCGCATTCGTGGCGGTACGGGATCCGCATCAGGATCGCCGCCGACACGAGGTACGTGATCGCATCGACGACGAAGGCCGTGTGCACCCCGAAACGGCCGGACACCAGCCCGCCGAGCGCCGCTCCGAACGCCAGCATCACCGACCAGCTGGCCGCGCTCAGCGCGTTCGCGGCGCCGAGCTCGCGCTCGCTGACGAGGCTCGGCAGGATCGCGTTGCGCGTCGGGAAGAACACGCCGCTGAGAGCGAGCTGCACTGCCGAAAGGACGTACAGCAGCCATACCTGCGACCCGGAGTGCACCAGCAGAAAGCCGAGGGTCACCAGCGCCCGCAGTAGATCGGTGGCGATCAGGAGATGCTTCCGGTTGTACCTGTCAGCGATGACGCCAGCCAACGGCGAGGCGAAGAAGGTCGCCAGCATCCGCACGACGAAGAGACCGCCGATCGCCACAGCCGACCCGGTCAGGCTTCCGATCAGCGTCGCCGAGGCGATCAGAGTGAACCAATCGCCGAGCAGGCTGACGATCTGCCCGGACCAGAGCAGCCGGAACGCCCGGTTGCCGCGGACCAGCTCGAGGTAGCCGGAGGACTGCATCGCGCTCACGGGCCTCACTGTACTCGAGCCAGGCTCCCTCGGACCGTCGGAATGCAGTCGTTGACCGGGGTCTGGCATTACAGATACGCTGCCCTGGAGAACCGACGGCCGAAATGGAGGTCTCCATGCCCACATAACGAGTCGCACTCGTCACCGGCGCCCTCGATCCTGCAGGTGCCGTAGTCGACGAATCGGGCCCGGCCAGTGAGAGTGCGGCTCCAGCGGTAGTGCCCGACGGTCAACCCGAGTGTCAGCAGCGTCCAGGCGGCAAACGCGAGTGCGCACCACAGTGGGATTGTCATCGTTGGCGCCCTCCCGTCTCGGGTCGCAGCCGGGCATCTTCGATGATGCTCTAGCTTCTGCAATCGAGACTCGTCTCCAACGTGAGCCGCAGTGCCGCGTCGATCAAGCTCGGGATCTGTACCGGTCTCGAAGACCCTCTGCTCATCCAAGCGACCCGTCATCTCGACCGAGCTTCGTGGAGCTCCGCGACGCAGCGACTGTTCCGTCCATCGCATATCCGATCGGAGCGCGGACGTCCCGTCCGCAGGAGTGAGCGCCGGAGAGGGCGCGGCGCTTGCAGCGAGGTCAGATGCGGACCAGAGGTCCGCGCTCCGTGCAGGGTCGCGAGCAAGCAGATTGGAGGCACCACGCGTTCGGAGGACGAGAGGAGCGCGGACGTCCCGTCCGCAGGAGTGAGCGCCGGAGTGCGTTGGTGGAGGGCTTTGGAGCAGCTGCTTCCATCCACCCACGTCGTCATCTCGACCGAGCTTCGATGGCCTGGATGCGAGCTCCGACGCCGCATCGCTCGAGGGCGGCTGGGAGGATGTGGCGAGCGGAGAGATCCCGTCGGAGAACGTCGAGGGGCCCGACCCGCGCTCAAACCAGCCGTCGTGGGGCACGTGGCCGATGCCGCCCTCGGAACCGATACTGGGCCGTGTGTAGTAGAAGACAGTGACTAGCTCACTTTCTTCATCGACGCCGACGGGGTCGTCAGCGTGAATGCCCATATCGGCGGCGCACTCGAGGGAGTTCAGGGCCAGGGCCTTGAGGTCGTCACCCGCGAGCAGCTGCGCTCGGTGCTCGAGATGGCCGAGCGTGAAGCCGGCGGGCACGCCGGATTGACGGCGGTGGCGGATGAAGTGCCGGCGGGAGACCGGGTGGTTGCGATCTGACAGCTGCGCGGTGGGGGGCTGGCGGCTCTGAATGACCACTTTGATGGCGGCTCGCGGCCGCGTTGGCCGCATCCATCGACGTGATGTGTGCTGTACAATCGAAACTGGGAGTGTCGAATCGGATGGCAGCGGTGTCGTGATGAGCTTCCGCAGCGTTCTCCGGCAGCTCTGCCAGGGGTTGGTTGTGGTGGGCTGTGCCAGCACGATCGTGCTGGGCTCGGGCCTCGACGGAGCGGCGGCGGATCTGCGTCCGGAGCTGGTCCCGACGTCGCGCCGCGACGTAACCGTGCGCTGGGAGGTTTTTGCAGCGCGAAAAGACGTCAGGCTGCGCCTCTACGGTGGTTCCCCTGTCGGCGATTTGCATCTGGTGTACGAAGCTGCGACGCAGCGAGGCGTGCGGTCGTTCGCGACGGACGATGTGCTCCCCGAGACGTCGTCGTGGATGTATCAGCTCCGGTTCGTGACGGAGCAAGGGCGCGAGGTGGTGCTGAAGACGGTGCTCTGCGTGGCCCCCGATCTGACCGCCGGACAGGGCGCCGGGTCGACCGCTGGACCTGAGCGCGGGATCGCTCGCGGCCAGCTCCGGTGTACCCTTCGTGCAGGACATCCAGTCTGGTGTCGACAGAGGTCCCAGGAGGGTCTGTTCCGGCCTGCGCCGGAGGCGCCGCCTCCTGAGCTCATCTGACCTCGGCCACGACGAGGCGCCGCGCCGCGAGCGCGGATTCACCAATGGAAGAACTCGAGGAGGAGAAGACTGTGAAACGTGTAGCTTTCTTTGTAGTGTGTATCGCTTTGGGTGGCTCTGTGATGGCAGCAGAGTCGTTTCCGACCGACAACGGCTCCCTGAGCCTCTCGTCGAGCCCTGCGGCGTTCTCATGTGGCAGCTCAATTAACCTCACGCTGTCGGCCTCTGGGTACGACGGCGCCAACGTCACGGTGACGGTCGTCAACGCCACCAATGGTGACTACGAGAGTGTGGACTTGGACCAGATCACCAGGACCCTCCCGCCGACCGAGGAGTGGGACTACAACGGCGCCATCACCAGCCTCGATATTGGCCGGACGGTGGGGCCGAACCCGGGTGATGGTGTCATCCAGTGCTCCGGCAACGATCTGGTGTACGTCACCTATGACGAGAACAGCGAGCTGGAGCTGGCCGTGCTGACGGGGGGCGCCCGGGAGACCACCTCGACGCCGGATACGAACGATATCTTCGGGTCGGCCAGCCCCGACCCAGTGGACTGCGGCGCCGACGTAACGGTTGTGGTTTTCGATCTCTCCACTGGCGTTGCCGATGGGACGTCGGCAACGTTGCAGTGGACATCGGCCGAGACCGAGAGCGTGACCTTTGCCCAGGACGAGTTCCTGACGGGTGGCGCTGGGATCTACTCCCAGGTGTACAGCAGCGGGCTCACAGGAACCACCTCAGATGGCAGTATCCTGTGCACGAACCCGGGAACCGTCGAGTACGAGTTCACTTCGGGAGGAACTGCAAACGACACCGAGACGATCAGCGACCAGAACTTCGTTCCGGTGGAGCTGCGGTCGTTCTCTGTGGAGTGAGCTGATCCGACCCAACGAAAGCACACGAGCGGCCACGGAGCTTTCCGTGGCCCCTTGTGCGACTGTCGTGGCGTAGCCGAGGAAAACAAGAGCGCCGCGGGGCTCCCCGCGGCGCTTTCGTTGGTACTTTCAGTCGAAGATCTCGAGGCTACTCAATCTCGAAGTCCAGCAGCTCGACGGGCACGAAGTCCTGCGTGACTGAAACGTCGCACACCGGTGCAGCCTGGGCGTCGGTGCAGTCGGCATCGGTGTTCGCCGATACCCACGTGAGTGTCCTTGTCAACCGCATCCACAGGGGAAAACCCTGACAGGTTGTTGTGGGGTGCGAGAGGAGGACAGCCGCGGTTGTCCGGAAGGAGCGAAGACGCAGCAGGCCGGAGCCCCACCCGCGGCCCCCCGACGGCACCGTTGCAGAAGGTGATCAGCCCACGGCCGCGTTGGCTGAGGAACTCCGTGGCTTCGACGAGCTCCGTCTTCGGTTCGGGCGGCTCAAACGCCGAGCCGCAGAGCACGATCTTGCCGACTCTCTCCGGAATGACAGCGGCATACTCGCGCGCAAACGCCGCGCCGGAGTGGTTCCCGACGATGTGCACCCGCTCCAGACCGAGAGTCTCGATCAGCTCGTGGAGCACCCCCAGGTACTCGAGAAACCCGCACTCGCCCGGCGGCATGTAGGAGCTGCCATGCCCCGGAGCGTCCCAGGCAACCACTGTGTAGTGATCCGCGAGCAACGGGATCGTCGGGAGAAACTCGGCGTGCGACAGCGGGGCCTGGTGCAGCAGCAGCACCACGGGCCCTGAGCCTGCCCTGACGTAGTGCACCTGACCACCTCTGAGGTCGACGTACTGCTTGGTGATGACTGGCGGCTCTCCGGCAACAGAAAGCCCGATGCTGCACGCCGCCGCAAAGGCGAGGCGCCACACAATCTGTCTCATCGACTGACTCCGTTCCCTGACATCAGAGCCGTGTTCGTACGGTCACTCAGTTCAGTTCAACCACCGGCTGATGCGGTCGAGCAGCTCACCCATCGCCGCCCTCGACTCCGGCAGATCCTCCGGTGGCAGATCCATGTGGTTGAGAGGGATCTCCTGCTGGTACTGTGCAAACACCGGCGCGACCACCTCCAGCGGATAGCGCGGAATCCGTCTCCCGTCGCGGAACTCGGCGATCGGAATCTCCGCCTCGATGATCGCCTCCACGTTGCCTGGAGCATCCGCCAGCACCTCACCATCTGGACTGACGATCAGCGAGTTCCCACCGTAGGGCGCTCCCCTGCTGTCCGGTGGAAAGACGATGTTCGACATCGCCGAGTAGACATTGTGAAACCGGGCCGTGGCCTTGACGTCCTCGGTCGAGAACAGGGTGGACGTGCGGAACATGATCTCGACGCCCCGCATGGCAAAGGCCGCATACACGAACGGATCGAGCTGGACGGTGCTCACCGCGATATTGCCGAGCTCCGTCTGCAGCACCGGGAACTCCTGCTCAACACCGTAGCGCTCCCGGTAGCGATCACGAACACTCTCGATGGTGGTGGTGGGAATCTCACCCCCGGGGAAGAGCCGCTTGACGTTGCGGGTCTTCCAGTACTCCTGGACGACCTCGCCGCGGCGATCGATCACCGTGTTGATGCTCAAGATGTGGCGCGGCCACTCGTCGTCGCGGGCGTAGCTCCCGAAGATGATGTAGCTGTCACAGGCTCTGGCCGCCTCGCCGAGACGATCCGTCTCCGGACCCGGTACGGTGATCGTGAACTCCAGCTTCTCGTCACGTGTACCGAACGAGTAGCCGGTCAACGGAAACTCGTTGAACAGGATGAAGTCCGGGTGTTGGCCCTCCGAGCACGCTCGCTCCACCATCGCCACCATCTCCTCGAGGTTGGCCCGCAGGCCTTCCGTCACGTTGTCGAAATCCTGCAGGTTGCGGACTCCGCTCTGGACGACCTTGACGACGACCACGTTCTTCTCGAGCTCTCTGGTGGGATACGTACCGTCCGCACGAACCAGCTGTGGCACCGGCGCGGCCGTGGTCACTGCAGCTCCCTCGGGCGGCTGGGTTGGTGTTGGTTGGCAGGCGACCAGACCCGCCGCCAGTCCGATCCCGACGACCGATAGCATCGCTGAACGCATGGCAGCCTCCGTTACTCCCCATCCGCCTGATACACCTCAACCAGAACTCCCTCCGGGGCCAGCAGCGTCGCTGCGCGCACCACGCCGCCGAGCACCGGTGCGTTCACCTCCACCGGTTCGTGGACGATGGTGGCGGCGTGCGCACGAGCGTTCGCCATGACCTCGTCGAGGTCTGTCACCGGGAACGTCCACATCCCGAGGCCGCGGTTCGGAACATGGGGTTCAGCGTTCGGCGGATACTCCGGGCCATCCTTGAAGTCGATAACCAGCAGGTGCCCGCCCGGCCCGTAGCCTTTGGCGAACAGGATCGAGAACCTGAACACCGTTCCCGGCTCGTTGCGCATCGCTCCGTCGGGCGATCCGGATGGAAAATCGTAGTCGGTGCGCAGCTCCAGTCCGAGGACCTCGGTGAAGAAGTCGAGCACCGGCTGCGAGTCGCGCGCGACCCACGCCGAGTAGCCAGGGCCGCCGCGGCCGGTCTCGGGGTCGATCGGTCCCAGCGGCGCCATCCCGCCGCCACGGTAGATGTTGACGGCATGGACAAAGTCCGGTGCGTTGAAGATCGTCTCGTGGATCGGGTACCGAGTGCCGTCCGTCCGAGGGATCGTGTACTTCTCCAGCTCGTTGCGAGCACCGAAGCCGAGGTCGCGCAGGTGTTGATCGACCTCCTCGGCGTCGGCGGTCGGGAAGCCGAGTGAGAACGGTCCGCTCTGGCGCGGCTCCCAGCTGGAGAGGATCGACGGCATCGGCCGATCGAGGAGCAGCAGGCGGATCGTGATCTCACCGGTCGTGGCCGGGCGGTGGAGCCGATACAGCTCCCAGCCGACCTCCTCCTCAACCCCCCACAGCGCTTTCTGTGCCGTCATCTCGGCCGGGCTCTGCTCGATCGGGCCCTCGAGCGTCAGACCCATCCCATCGCAGTAGAACAGCACCGTCTCTTCCAGGCTCGCGGTCACGATCGTTGCCACCGCCAGCGGCAAGGCCAACGCATCTTCCTTGGCGGTCTTGGGCGCCAGTCCATCGCGTGAGTCGTACTCCCCGTCGGACCCTGCACAGATCGCAGCCATCTGGACACAGCACAGCAGTAGCACCACAGCTCGCGTCTTCATATCGACCTCCCCCAATCCATCTCTGTTCTCGAGTGGGACCAGCACCGTCGCGTTCATGTCCCGTCGTCCTCTTGAGCCGCCGCAGACCTCCGTGCCAGCAGACCAGCGACGAACCGCTCGACGTCTTCGCGGTGATTCGTGAGCTCCCAGACTGATCCGACCTCCAGCTCCGCCTGTCATCGCGACTCCGGGGAAGCCTCTGCCACAGACGAGGTCCGACGCCGTCCCCGACCGCTCATGACCACACCCACCGTTGCTGCACACAAGGCAGCACCAGCCAGCACGAACGCCGGAACAAACGACCCGGTCGAATCGAACACGACGCCCACCCCGATCACGCCAACCGCACCGACAACACACAAGACCATCGTCACGACAGAGAAGATGCTGCTGTACTCCTTCTGCCCGAACAGCTCCCGGACGAGCATCGGATTCTGCACCGTTGGCAGTGCCACGCCGATCCCCACCATGAACGCACCGGCCAACAGACCGGCGACTGCCCGGGTCCCGACAACGAGCAAGACCAGGCCGAGCAGCGCGACGCCGATCCCACTGATCGCCGTCCGGAACGGTCCGATGCGATCGTTCATGCCGCCGAGACCGATCTTCCCGATGACCATCCCGATCATGCAAACCGACAGGACGCTGGCACCCACGTGGGGTGAATGACCAATTGACGAGGCGAACCCCGGAAGATGCTGTTGGATCGACACGAAGAATGCGACACCGATAACGAACGCGAGCACGGCGGCGAACGAAGCCGAACGGAACGCGACGTTCGCCGGAATCCCGGATACGTCTTGTGGAGGGACACCTTCTCCTTGGCTCGGAACCGGTACCGTACGCCACGCCTCCACATACGGCTCGAGACCGATATCTGATGGCCTGAACCTGAGCACGAACAGCGTGAATGGCAGCATGACGACAAGCGCGACTCCGCCGAGCACCAGGTACGCGGCGCGCCATCCGTACTGCTCGATGATGAAGCTGCCAACGGGGTTGAACAGCGCGCCGCCAAGGCCCGAGCAGGCCATCACGATGCCCATCGCGAGCCCCGCCCGGTCCTCGAACCAGTTGTTCACCAGCACGGGCGCCACCAACAGCACCAGAGAGCCTGTCCCCAGCCCCATCACCAGCCCTGCCACATACCACGACGCCAGAGAGTGAAACTGCGACATCGCCATGAAGGCGCCGCAGAACAGGACGACCAACGTCGTCAGGAATGCCCGAAGGTTGACCCGTGGCAGAGCTCTGCCGACAAGCGGTAACGTGAAGATGACCGTCACCGCCTGGATACTCGTGTACGCGGAGAACCGCGCTCTGGTGAAGCCCAGGTCGTCACATACGGGCTTGAAGAAGACTCCGGCGCAGTTGTTGAGAATACCCAGGCCAGCGAACACGATCGCCGAGCAGCCGAGCATGATCCACCAGGCGTAGTGCGGTCGCCTCAGCTCCATCCGATTCCTTTCGCACGAGCTCCGTCTGCCATCACAGGCTCTTCAGGAAGGAGAGTACGGCGTGCGCAAACGGCTCCGGAGACTCGGTTGGAAGGAAGACACCTCCCTCGATCTCGACCGATTCGGCGTTCGGCAGCGTCTCTGTGATCACCGCGTTCTGCGGGTCCTTGGCGAAGAAGTCGTTGCTCCCGATGATCACCAGGGCGGGCGCCTTCACCAACGGCAACGTGTCCTCCATCCGGTAGTCCGCACATGCGAAGTGACCGTACTCGCTCGTCTTCCCGGCACGCAGCAGATCGGTCACCACCCTGTGCACGACCGCAGGGTCCGGAGTCCAGCTGAAGAACTTCTCCCACTTCTCGAGCATGTGCGAGCCGTCCTCCTGAACTCGCCACTGCACCGAGATCCGATGGAGCATCTCACGCATCTCGGCGTTCATATACGGCGGTCCAGAAAGGACCAGGCTGGCAACCCTTTCGGGCGCGCGAGCTGCGACGTCGATCGCGAGGATCGCACCGGTGTGGTGGCCGACCAGGTGCGCTTTCGCAACCCCGATGTGGTCGAGCAGCGCCACCACCACATCCGCATACTCCTCGACGGTCGGTTGGCGCGGCGGCTTCTCGGAGCAGCCATAGCCTGGGTTGTCGATGGCCACCGTGCGGTAGGAGGCTGCCAGGATCGGGATCACCTCACGGTACTCGTCGATCGAGCGAGGCGTCTGGTGCAGCAGTACAACCGGAACGTCTGCTCGCGGCCCGCTGTCGACGAAGTGAACCTCGCCAAGGGACGTCGCAAAGAACTGATGCTCGGTTCTCCTCATCGAAGGCGCCTCCTCTGCGGCCGGTTGGTTCTGCTCGGTCCCGTGTGCGAGCCAGGCCAGGGCAAAAGCCGCCACCATTACCAGCCTTACTCTCATGAGCCCTCCGTTCGTACCTGGGCTGCATCGCCGAGATGCGACCGCCCGTCGTCAGATCTGCAGCGGGACCCGTTCGCGTGCGCAACGCGGCGCGGCCGCACTCTGGCGACCGCGCCGACGGTCTCCCTCAGAACCGGTAGCTCACCGTGAACGAGTACGTCCGCGGCGGTCCGATGTATCCGCTCACGATCCGCAAACCCGGGATGGCAAACACACCGATGATGTACTCCTCGTCGGCGAGGTTCTTGCCTGCGATGGCGAACCGCCAGCGGGAGTCCTCGGTGTCGAACGCCACGATCGCGTCCACCAGACTGTACGCCACCCCCGTCTGCGCTCCCGCGTTGCAGAACCCGAGGTAGTGGTCGTCCTTGTAGCTGTAGCTCCCGTTGACCGACCAGTAGCCGCCGGGCCAGACCGCGTCCGTGGTATAGGTTCCGCCGATACGGTAGGAGATCTCCGGGGAGTACTTCAGCTCGAGGTCCTGATCTCCGGTACAGTACGGCGCACAGTCGACCGCTTGATTGAAGTTCTGCTCGGTGAACTTCGTGTCCAGCAGCCCGACGTTCGCCGTGAGCTCGAAACCGGGCGTGGGCATCAGAACCGTCTCGATCTCCAGGCCTTTGGTCTCGACGTCCCCGATCGAGAACCGGATGAAGTTGCCGTTCGGATCGGTGCCCGTACCCTGGAGGTCATCGTAGTCGGTGTAGAACGCGGCCACGTTGAGTCGCCAGATCCCGCCAAGGAGATCAGTCTTGATTCCCGCCTCGTACGCCACGATATCCTCTGGAGGGACTGGCTCCAGGGGCAGAACCGTGATGCCCTCGTTCGCCCGACCGTCGAATGCGCCCGACTTGAAACCTGTGCTGATGTCCAGGTAGGCCAGGAAGTTCTCCCTCGGCGCGTAGCTCAGCGCCACTCGCGGGGTGAACCGGCTCCATGTCTCCTCCAGCTTCTTGGCAACCGGCGTGTTGACGGAGCCCGCAGGTGCATCCTCACTGCACGGGCCCGTCGAGTTGAGGATCGTCCCGTCGGGACCGACACACGCGAACATCTGTGAGCCGTCCGGGTTGAACACCGTCAGGTCAAAGTCCTTGTTATCCTCGGTCCATCGCCCACCCACCGTGAGTGTCACCGTGTCATTCAACCGGAAATCGAAGCTCCCGAACCCGGCGATGCTGTCCGTATCCAGGGTCGTGAAGGAGAACCGGTTGGTGCCCAGCGGCGACAGCACCGCGTTCTCGGTGATCTGCTCGTTCTTCTCGTTGAAGTAGTAGATCCCCGCGATGAAGTCGATGTTCTCGCTGACCGTGCCGGAAAGCTGAAGCTCCTGGCTGAACTGCTCCTGCTCCTGGTCCTGCAGGATGTGGAACAGGGGCAGGAAGTCGGGGATGATACCCGGCAAGAACTGATTGCCGATCTGGCCGTCACCATCGATGATGAGCAGGTTCTCCATCTCGCGGTACGCGCTGATCGACTTGAAGCCGATCCACTCTGAAGCCTGCCAGTTGATGGTAGCGTAGACACCGCTCTGATCGACATCGTTGCTCGGATTCTCGAGGTCCGACAAGAGGGTGTGCGGGTCGGTGTCGCCATCAATCTGGTGGTCGAACGACGGGATCCCGGTTCCGAACCCGTTCTTGATCGGCGGCTGCGGGATGAAGCCGAGAGGGAAACCCGGCCCCGACCGGTCCTCGAGCATATCGCCCACCAGACTGATGTCCAGGCTCTCCGACGGCTGGAACTCCATCGTCCCGCGCACGCCCCAGATATCCTGATCGTTGACATCCTCGCCGTTGTAGAGGTTCGTGTCGTAGCCATCGCGCTGCGTGACCATCGCCGCGAGCTGGAACCGGAACTGATCGCTGACGGGCACGCCGACGGAGCCACTCAGATCTGTGAGGCTGAAGTTGCCCAGCTCCGCCTCCAAGCTCAACGTCAGCTCCTCCGTGGGCCCGCGCGTAATGAGCTTGATGGCGCCGGCACTGGTGTTCCGCCCGTACAGCGTCCCTTGCGGTCCGCGGAGCACCTCGATCCTCTCCACGTCGTAGAGGTCGAACATGGCCCCGGTCTGGCGCGGAATGTACACGTCGTCAATGTAGATTCCGATCGGCGTGTCGGAGGTGAACATCGACTCATCCTCCCCGACGCCACGGATCGCGGCGCGCGCGCCGCTGTTGGAGCTCGTGTTCGGTTGCATCCACAGGTTCGGCGACGCAACGGCGAGGTCCTTGATGTTGGTGATGTGCTGCTCCTCGAGATCCTGCGAGGTCAGAGCGGTGATGGCGACGGGAACCTGCTGCATCGACTGCTCGACGCGCTGTGCGGTCACCGTGATCGACTCGATCGCTCCACCCTGGCGGATCGAGAACTTGGTGCCGGGCGCCTCCGGATCGAACGTGATGTTCAGGTAGCCCTGAGCTTGCACCTCGACCTCGGTCTCGTCCGTTACGCTTCCGACCGTCACGACGAGGCGGTAGGTTCCCGCCCCACCTTCCGGCTCGACAACGAAGCGCATCTCGGCAGACTCGAAGGTCTCCATCACCCCGTCAGGCCCTTCCATCTCGACCCGAACGGGCCCCGCTTCTCCTGGTAGAACCTTGAAGTTGAGCTTCGCGGTCGCCTCAGCCGAGATCGGGCACAGCATCGCGACAACCAGAACGAACAGACCGAACCTTGCCAGCCGCATCGTCGCCTCCTCCTGTCCGCAGTTCTTGAATTGACTCGAGCACGCTTTCCAACCACCGCACGGCACGAACGGCCGGCCGTTCAGTCGGAAACGAGGCACGTCGCTGCGTACTCACACCTCTGGACTCGCACGGAACTTCTCGACTGATTGTACCATCAATCGAATGATCGAACAATCAAGCGAATTCCGAACGGTATCCCGGAGCGCTCCCGTCTCTGGAGAAGATCACACCCAAGTCAAACTTCATGGCAGCACGCAACAGGAAGACGCTCGAAGCTCTCTGCTCTCAGTTCTTCGCAGCTCAAGTCTCCGAATCTTCGAAAGTGCAAAGCATCCGCCGGGGACCGGATTGCCGGGCTCGGGGCCGGGCCCAGAGCCGGGCTGTGGCGTCGTGGCTTCTGCGTGTCAGAGTGGGTGGGCGGGGGAACCAATACCTAACCGCCAACGCGGCCGCGGCCGCGTTGGCGGCTCGCAGATCCGCATCTTCGAAGACTCGAAGCAACGTGCAGAGCGAGGAGCTCAGAGCTCTCTACGGAGCTGTCTCCGTAACGGTGACCGACGCTGTTCTGAAGATATACTCCTGGCCCTCCGGCACCTTGAGGTTCAGCAGGGTCAACACGCTGATCGCGATCACCAGAGCCCACACCACGAACACCGCCGGCATGGCGATGTTCATGTGACGCTTGATCTCGGCATTCAGCTCGTCGACGTTCGGCGCACCGGCCTTGATCGCCTTCAGGTTTTTCAAAGCGGTACCCGAGATCGGGATCAAGCACAGGCCATCAACGATGATGATCGCGTACAGAACATGCTTCCATCGCAGCCAGTCCGTCGAGAACAGCGAAGTGTCGGTCACGAAGCACAGGATGATACCGACCGGCAGTGTCAGGATGAAGATGTACGCTACGATGCGGTCGATCCCGTGCATGATCTTCGCCCGCTCGAGCCGGTTGTCGAGCGGCACTGCCGGGTTCTTGACATCGAAATGGAGCCAGTAGACGAGGAAGTCGAACAGGAGCCAACCGATCACCATGAACCCGTGGAGCCAGCGGAACGAGACCTCGATGACGTCAACGCCCCACACAGTCAGACCGTCCATGACCTCACCTCCTCGCCAGCACCAGCTTGATCAGCTTGGGCACGCCGTACAGGGCGATGCCCAGAAAGAGCACCGCATTCAGGAGCAGGCTCCACGCAAAACCATCCTCGCGGATGGCCTGAATGGCGCTGATCCCCATGAACGCCCCGCACGACACGAAGACGATCCACAGCAAGTACACCACAAACATCGATCCACCTCCTGGTGACCACGTACCGCTTCACTACGCACTGACAGGCACGTGGCGACGCACCTGAGTGGCCGCCACGAGCGCCAGTGATATCAGAACCACGAGGATCACGAACGGAAGCTGATAGCTTCCTGTCCGGTCGTAAAGAAGCCCGGTTAGCCAGATCCCAAGACCACCACCGATCGCATCGAGCACGGTAATGGTGCCCAGAATCTTCCCTGCCGCCTTGAGACCCAGGCTCTCCACGGTCAGCAGCTGAAGCAGCGTGTACAGGCCGCCCCAACCGAGCCCGAACAGCACAATCGCGACCCAGAAAAGACCCACGTCCATCGTAGCCAACAAGACCGACCCGACCAGCATCACCGCAAGGTTCCCCAGGAAGACCGCCTTGTGCGGCAGCATGTCTGCCAGGTAGCCAAAACCGAACTTGCCAACCAGCGCCAACCCAAACAGCACGCTCAGGCCGGCACTGGCCACCTGCGGCGTGAACTCGAGGTCCCGCAGGTGCAGGAACAGGTGCGCCTGCGCCCCGAGGATCGAGTAGAACGTCGCCATCGCCGTGAACGCCAGTGCCCAGAAGGTGCCGGTACGCAAAGCCTCGCCGTAGCTGAGGCCGGTCAGTCCGCTGAAGCCCGGCGGCGCCCCCTCCGTGTCTGGCTCAGGCGCCCCCTCGCCGAGCGGCCGGAGCCCCTTATCCTCCGGTGCGTTCCGGATGACGACTGCGATCACGACGAGCAGCAGCAGCGGCAGCACGGCCTCACACATCATCGCGTGCCTCCATCCCAACCGCTGAATCAAGAACGTACCGAGCGGGGGCAGAAGCATGCCCCCAAGGCTCGTACCAACCAAGGTAATCCCGATCGCCGTCCCACGATGCACCTTGAACCAACGGGAGACGAGCATCACACAGACGATGAGTCCACAGCTCGCCAGGACCACGGCCAGAAAGACGTGGACGATATACATGTGGAGGCTCGACTGGATGCGCCCGTACATCAGGAAGCAGACGAGCAGAATGGTCGCACCAACCGCCATCGGACGTCGAACGCCAAACCGGTCGGCGATCGCTCCAGCGAATGGACCGAGCAGGCCAGCGATCGCAAAAGTCAGTAGATCCCGGAACTTGAGTGCAGCACGGCTCCAGCCGAACTCCTCCAGAAGCGCCTCATCGAAGACGTTGATGCCGCCGATGATCATCCCGTTGGTGACGAATAGAACTGTCATCGCACTCAGCGCGATGAACCACCCGAAGAACGGCTTCCCCCCCATAGCGCACCATCCCTCTCCGGCGCTGGACCAGACGGCCCGTCAGCCGACCCAATCCTCCAGACCGTAGACACGAACCGCGTTCTCCCAGAACAGCTTGCGAAGGGTCTCATCCTTCAGCCCAAGGGCCTCGATCTCTCGAACGGCGCGCTCGAAGTCGATCACAGGCCAGTCTGTACCGAACAGGACCTTGTTCTGCCCTCGACGCGAGTCGATGAAGCGAACGAACGACGGGTCCCAGTACTTCGGCGAGTGGGCGTCACAGCCCACGTACACGTTCGGGTGCTTCCAGGTCACCGAGATCATCTCCTCCACCCACGGGTAGCCGATATGGATCCCGATGATCGTCAGCTCGGGGAAGTCGATCGCCACCTGATCGAGCCGCATCGGGTTGGCGACGGTGGGGAGAAAGTGCTGCGCGGAGTGTCCGATCTGGATCTGGATCGGAATGCCCAGCTCGGCGCATTTGGCGTAGAACGGGTAGTAGATACGGTCCTCGGGTGGCTTCCCGAACCAGTGCGGGTAGAGGTGCGCCCCCACAAAGCCGTACTCCCGCACTGCCGTCTCCACTCGCCGCACCCACGGCACGATGTTCGTCGGGTTGATCCCGATCACGCCCTTGAACCGGTTCGGATGCTCACTCACGACCTCCGCAATCCGTTCGAGAGGCTTCTCGAAGTGGATATCGGAACCGCTCCAACCCCCGGTGGTCGCGATCATGAGACCCTTCTCGATCCCCGCAGCGTCCATCTTCGCGATCTCGTCCTGAAGGGGTATCCCCTCGCCGGTCTCACCGAGGATGTGGATCTGCTTCCAGAAGTGGTTCAGCTTCGGCGTGTATCCCGAGGTCAAGTCGCTCGTCCACAGGTTCACCACGATGTCGAGTCGTCTCATGCTACTTCTCCCTCACGGAGTGCTGCTCCGCGGTTGAATTGGTCGCCACATGCCGGATGAGCAGCCGGTCCCGGCGCACCCTGGTACGAGATTGCTGGTAGGAATGGGCAGCGAAGCGTGGCATCTTGGAGTATAATGTCGTAACAATAGGACAAAGTCAAGGTGACCTTGTCCGACTGCAACCGCCCGGAGGATGAGAACGGAGCGCGGTGAACCGGCCGAACCGCTGGACAGGGTCACTCACCGCGGTCACCCTCAACACACTCGATCATCGGGGCGACCAAAGGAGGCCTCCATGTCCGGACCACTCACCGGCATCCGCATTCTCGAGCTGACCAGCGTCGTCCTGGGGCCGTGGGCGTGCCAGATCCTCGGCGACCTCGGGGCGGATGTCGTCAAAGTCGAGCCACCCCGCGGCGACAGTAACCGGCAGCTCGGGCCTTCACGGAGCTCCAACATGTGCGCTCTGTTCATGACCTGCAACCGGAACAAGCGGAGCGTCGTGCTCGACCTCAAGCAGGACAGCGGTCGCGCGGCGCTGCTGGAGATGGCTCGCTCGGCAGACGTGGTGATCCACAACCTTCGGCCTCCAGCAATCAAGCGCCTCGGCCTCGACTACGAGCAGGTTCGCTCCGTCAACCCCAAGGTGATCTACTGTGCAACCTACGGCTACCGCGCCGATGGTCCGTACAGCGATCGCGCCGCCTACGACGACTCGATCCAAGCCGCCAGCGGGCTCGGAATGCTGCGAACCCGGACGGGCGGCGACCCGGCCTACCTCCCAACCATCGTCGCCGACAAGACCACCGCGATGGCAGTGGTCTACTCGGTCACCGCAGCGCTGTTCCACCGCGAGCGGACAGGCGAAGGCCAAGCGATCGAGGTCCCGATGTTCGAGACGATGGTCAACTACGTCATGGCCGAGCATCTGTACGGGCTGACCTTCGATCCGCCTGAAGGCGAGGCGGGGTACACTCGCCTGCTCACCAAGCACCGGCGACCGTACAGAACCAAGGATGGCTACGTTGCCATCCTGCCGTACCTCAACAACCACTGGGAGATCTTCTGCCGCGCAGCCAACCGTCCCGAGCTGATCGAAGATCCTCGCTTCAAGGACCTCCGTTCTCGGTTAAAGAACATCGACGAGGTCTACAGCGAGGTGTCGGATATGGTCGCGACGCGCACCACTGGCGAGTGGCTCGAGATCCTCGGGGAAACCTCTGTGCCGATCATGATCGTCAACACGCTCGAGGATCTTCTGACCGACCCGCATCTCGTCGCCACCGACTTCTGGAAGACCCTCGACCATCCCACCGAAGGCGCCATCCGTCTCCCCGACATCCCGACGCGGTTCTCGACGTCGCCGGGCGATATCCGACGCCTCCCACCACAGCTCGGAGAGCACAGTGTCGAGGTGCTCCGGGAGGCCGGACTGAGTGACGACGAGATCAACGACATGCTGGCCTCCGGCGCAACGCTTGCCCCGGAGCATCGCAAACGCTGAGTGCACTGAATGGAGGACCCAATGCACCGTCTGACCGTCATCAGCCTCGTCGTCGCCATCGCCGCTCTCGTGGCTCCGACCGTATCGGCTGAGGAGCAGCTGGACCTGTCGGACCCCAACGACGCAGTCCGCGCACTCCGCAAGACGCAGTGCTCGCTCAAGGACGGCAAACCCGCCGTCTACTGGTGGAGTGGGAACGTCTACAGCCGTGTACCGGGCGAGCGAGACCGCCTGCTGTTCACCTACGAGGGGATGAACATCCGTGCGTGTGCGACGCTCACCGACCCAGAGAAGGGCTACGGCTACCGCATGGTCTCCAGGGAAGCGCTCATCTATCTGGATCCCGAGACCGGCGAGGTGCTGCGAACCTGGGACAACCCGTGGACCGGCGAGGAGCTCGAGGTCGTGCACATCTTCAACGACCCCGTGAACTCCAGGTTCCCGATCTTCGCGCACGGGCGCCGCGGCCCGTTCGAGCTCGACGCCACGTTCAAGGACGGTCGTGGTTGGATGCGCATCGAGGTTCCGTTGTTCTACGCCAACCCACTCGGCGGCGACTATCAGGAGTACATTGGTGGAACCTACCACGCCATCGAGATGTTCAACTTCTTCTTCAACGAGGCCGCGCTCCTCGACGCCTCCGTGGACGGTCTCGACAACTGCCACGTCTCCTGGGCCCGGGTCTCCGGCTGGCTCCCGTGGATGAAGATGGGTGACCGCGTCGGACAGATGATCTACAACGGCGCCGGCAAACGTCTGAGCAGCTGGGACGAGCTCCCTGCGATCCTCAAGCAGGAGCTGCTCGACGGCCACCCGGAGTACCAGGAGCCGCCCCCTCTGGATGACCCACGACCGAACGAGACCAGCTGGACATACTTCAAGAAGGTGATCGACGCCGAGCGCGAGGCGGCCCAAACCGAGGAGCCCGACGAATGAGACAGGCCACGGCGTGGGCGTTCTCCACCACCGGTGGGCCCGAGGTGCTCGAGCTGACCGACCATGACCTCCCGGATCCGGGCCCTGGGGAGGCGCTCGTGCGCCTGCGCGCCATCGGTGTCAACCGCTCCGATCTGATGCACCTCGCCGGCCGCTACATCGCGCCGCCTCCGACGCCGTCCTACCTCGGCCACGAGGCCGTCGGCGAGGTCCTCGCCCTCGGACCCGCCGGTGAGCCGCCGGTGGGGAGCTGGCAGCCCGAGATCGGCGAGAAAGTGGGTCTCATGGTTGGCCGGGTCGACCACGCCCGCATGGGAACATACCGCACTGTCGGTCTCTACCCGCAGCGGGCGCTCTTGCCCTCTCCGGATGGCTTCTCCGACACCGAGGCGGCTGCCTGGTGGCTGGCGACACTGACAGCCCTCGGCGGACTTCGGATCGGCACGCTCGGTGCGGGAGACCGAGCTCTCATAACGGCCGCCTCCAGCGGAGTCGGCGTCATGGCGCTCCAGATCGCCCGCAGCCTGGGCGCCGAGACCATCGCATCGACCACCACTCCTGAGAAGGTCGATCCTCTTCGTGAGCTGGCCGACCACGTCGTGCTCGCCACCGCCCCCGGGGAGCTCGGCTCTGCGGTTCAGAGGCTCACCAACGAAGCTGGCGCCGATCTCGTCTTCGACCCGGTGGGTTACGCCTACGCGGAGGCGCTCCTCCAATGTGCGGCTGTGGACGGCCGCATCGTGGTCTACGGACTGCTCGCCGGCGCCGCGCCACCGCTCGATCTCCGCACGATGATTCTCAAGGACCTGGCGGTGCACGGTTACACCGTCTACCGGCTGCAACGGGATCCCGCAGAGCTCGCTGCAGTGATCGGCACCGCCCTCGAGCTCGCTCGCAACGGGGCTGCACGCCCCGTCATCGCCGCCGAGCACCCGTTCGAGCAGGTCCCCGAGGCACTCGCCCAGCTGGCCCTCAACCAGCACGTCGGGAAGATCGTCGTCACCGTGGGCTGAACGTCCGGAGCACTGCTCAGCCGTCCCCGCCCGGCGGCGGACCGACGAGCCCGAAGTACTCGCGGTACCCACAGATCGTGTCGCCGCACACGTCAAGCGAGATCGCCACGAGGTTCTCGTACGGCGCCCCACGCAGCTCGCCCCGGTCGCGGAACTCGAAGACCACCCGCGTGTCTTCGGCCGTCACCCCAACCACCTCGTAGACATCGAGACCGTCCGGGTAGGCTTGCGAAACGAACTGGAAGAACTCCTCGGCCTTCTCCTTGCCGCGGTTCAGCCCTTGATATCGCCCGAGGGGGAAGTGAAAGGTGAAGTCGTCGCTCAGGCGGTCGAGAAACGGTTGCCACTCGCCGCTCGCGAGGCCATGACGGAGATCGGCGAACGCCGCCTCGGCCACCTCTCGGGGTGTCTCCACGATCGGCGGACGAGCTGCTACCAGGCTCAAGTGCAGCGTCTCGTAGGCCTTGTCTCTGTACGCCGCCTTGATCTCCAGATAGCGAGGATCGGACAAGAACTGCTCGGCCGACTCACGGCTCGGGAAGCGCAGTACGGCGTTGACAGGCCAGCTCTCGGTCGTGTGCTCGCTCTCCACGCCGCTGCCGACCCACTCCACCTCGACGCCGTACTCGGCCATCAGCGGCTGGGTGCCCGCCAGGTACCGCTGATAGATCGGCTCCGCGCCCTCCTTCAGCTTGCCCTGAACGAACAGCAGCGTCGGGCTCTCGCCACTCTTCATCGTCTCGGCGGCCGTCGCAGGCTCGGCAGCTGCCGGCTCGCTCGTCGGCTCACCACCCCCGGCGGCCCCCACCATTCCGATCAGCAGTGCGGCCATGATCGCTCCTGTTCCTTTGTGCATCGTCGCTCCTCCAATCCCGTCACAGGCACGCCAGTGGAACAGCTCCAGGCCTTACTCCGCGGCCGTACAGCCGGCCTGAAACCACCGCAGGTTCATGCCGATGTTCGCCGCCGACGGCTCGGCCCAGCTATACGCCACAGATTCCTCTTTCCCCTCTTCAAACACTGCCAACTTCAGCACTGGCACCGACCGACTACCGGTGTAGACGCGCTGCTCGAGCTGGACGGTGTAGGTGATCGGAGCGTCGCCCTCGGAGGTGATCGTCGCCGTTCCGCCCTGATCGTGCAGCTCGAGATCCTCCTCGAGGGATCCGGCGCTGGCGGCTGGCGCCAGTATCACGAACGAAACAATCAGTGCGATGCCACGAGCAGTCAGGTTCATATCTCCCTCCTTTCAGACGCGCACAGACCGCACCGACATGTCCCGCGCACCCCTGGTTCGGGTTTGACTCCAGCCCCGGGTATTTGTAGTATTGTTCGGTCATTAGGACTAGCTTATGGGCGCCGGTGGCCGCTGTCAACCGTGCTCGGGCGCCGGCGACGACGTGCAACGCTGACCAGACAGGCTAGAATTGGCCGCCGATGAGAAGGTTGAGGGCCCAGTGATGGATGCAACCAACCCACGAGTTCAGATCGAAGAGCAGGGCCTGCGCGACGGGCTCCAGACGGAGTCCGCAGTGCTCGCCACCGAACGGAAGCTCGATATCCTCCGGGCGCTGCTCGCCGCAGGTCTCCGACGGATCCAGGTATGCTCGTTCGTCCATCCGAAACGGGTGCCCCAGATGGCGGACGCCGAGGCGATCTGCGCCAGCCTCCCGGAGCGCTCGGACGTCGTCTTCAGCGGACTCGTACTGAACCTGAAGGGTGTCGAGCGCGCCGTTGCAGCCGGGCTCAAGCATGTCGCCGCATCGATCTCGGCGAGTGACACCCACTCCCGCAAGAACGCAGGCGTCTCGCTTGACGAAGCCCAGTCGCGCTACGCCGAGATGGTCCGTACCGCCTCCTCGGCCGGTCTGACCGTCCGCGGAGGCTTGCAGTGCGCCTTCGGCTGCCGTTTCGAGGGACGCATCGACCCGAGCACGGTGCTCGACCTCGCCAAGCAGCACCTCGATCTCGGCGTCGACGAGCTCGCCCTCGCAGACTCGACCGGCATGGCCGATCCCCGCTCGCTCCAGGATCTGGTCGGTCCGATCGTCGAGGAGGCCGGCGAACGACCGGTGATCCTCCACCTGCACGACACCGAAGGCAAAGGCCTGGCGAACGCCTTCGCCGCAGTTCAGGTCGGGGTCCGCATCTTCGACACCGCCTTCGGCGGCATGGGTGGGTGCCCGTTCATCACCGGCGCGACTGGCAACATCGCCACTGAGGACCTGGCCACCATGCTCCAGCAGATGGGCATTGAAACAGGTATCGATGTCCGCGCCGTCGCCGCCATCTCCCGCGAGCTGGAGAGCACCTTTGGTCACGACTTTCCCGGCAGCATGCACCGGGTTCTCGACAACCCTGAGATCAAGGTGGTGCTCTGATGGCCGGTCAGACCGTTGCCGAGAAGATCCTCTCCAGTCACGCTGGCCGACGCGTTTCGGCTGGGGATCTCACAGTGATCGACGTCGACGCCGCGATGATGAGTGACACGACGGCTCCGCTCGCCATCACGGCGTTCCGCGAGATGGGGGGAACCGCACCGTGGAACCCGGAACGCACCTTCCTCGTCATTGACCACGCCTCCCCTGCTCCGAACGAACGCATCGCCCGTCTGCACGATCTCATGCGGGAGTTCGCGGACGCGACCGCGACTGCCGTGCCGCGGGTTCGCGCGGGCGTTGGCATCCGCCAAAGGACCGGTGCGCGCGCTGGTGGCGTTCAGCACGAGGCTGGCCGGCGATTCGTGCGTGCCGTCGGCGTAG
>CAZEJK010000003.1:0-29627 GCA_964512045.1 uncultured Thermoanaerobaculia bacterium | reverse complement strand
GACGGCATCTGCCATCAGCTGATGATCGAGGATGATCGGGTCCGGCCGGGCGAGACGTTCCTCGGTGCGGACTCGCACACGTGCACCTACGGCGCCCTCGGCGCGTTCGCCACCGGCGTCGGTTCGACCGATCTGGCGGCCATCATGCTGACCGGGAAGACCTGGCTCAAGGTACCACCCACCATCCGGATGGAGGTCACCGGCCGGCTCAACCCCGGTGTCGAGGCCAAGGACCTCGCGTTGGCGATGGTCGGCATGGTCGGCATCGCGGGCGCCACCTACCAGGCGGTCGAGATCTGCGGCGAGGCGATCCCGCCGCTCACCCTCGACGAGCGGATGACCCTCGCCAATCTGGGGATCGAGATGGGTGCCAAGGTGGCCCTGGTGCACCCCGACGGCCTCGAGCTCCCGTACAGCTGGGACGACGAGCTCATCCACCCAGACACCGACGCCTCCTATATCCGGTCGCTGACCCTGGACGCCGCGGCGCTACGACCGCAGCTCAGCTGTCCTCCGCGGCCGGACGCCACGGTACCGATCGACGAGCTGATCGGCACGAAGATCGACTACGCGTTCATCGGCACGTGCGTCAACGGCCGACTCGCCGATCTGCACCGGGCCGCCCGGTTCCTCGGCGGACGCCGCGTCGCCAAGGGTGTTCGACTCGTCATCGCCCCGGCCTCGCGAAAGGTCTTTCTGGAGGCCGCACGGGACGGCACGCTGGCCACCCTGACAGAGGCCGGCGCCTCCTTCCTTCCCAGCGGATGCGGCCCGTGTGTCGGGACCCACAACGGCGTACCGGGCGACGGCGAGACCGTCGTGTCCACCGCCAACCGCAACTTCCGCGGCCGAATGGGCAACCCAAACGCTCGAATCTTTCTGGCCTCGCCGACGGTCGTCGCGGCCGCCGCTGTGGCAGGCGAGATCGTCGACCCGGCTGACATCCTGGAGACGTGAGGAGTCAACGATGGCAACACCGATCTGCGGCCGCGCTCACGTCTACGGAGACGACATCGACACCGATCGCATCATCGCCGGCAAGTACACCAAGACGCTCGATCTGCAGAGCCTCGCCGATCACGTGCTGGAGGACCTCGATCCGGAGTTCCGGCAACGGCTTGAGCCCGGCGACCTGCTCATCGCCGGCGACAACTTCGGCTGTGGATCATCTCGCGAGCAAGCGCCGGTCGCCCTCAAGGTCGCCGGAGTCTCGGCGGTCATCGCCCGGTACTTCGCGCGGATCTTCTTCCGCAATGCGATCAACATCGGGCTGCCCGTGCTCGAGGTCCCAGACCTGGCCGCCGAGACCGGCGATGTCCTCGAGGTCGACCTGGAGAACGGAACCGTTCACAACCGGACTCGAGGCACCAACCACCAGGCTGCTGCGATGCCGAAGGTGATGATCGAAATCCTCGACGAAGGCGGACTCGTCCCGTACCTCAAGAGGCACGGGGACTACAAGCTGACGCCGTGAGCGAAAGCCAGTCAATGGGAGGGTTTGACGTGTCCAACGAAGGCCGACGACCACTCACAGGGATCCGTGTCCTCGACTTCACCCACAATGTCATGGGGCCGACCACTGGAATGCTGCTCGGCGATCTCGGCGCCGAGGTCATCCACGTCGAGCCGCCGAAGGGCGACGCCACACGCCGTTTGCGAGGCTTCGGCAGCGGCTACTTCGCCTTCTACAGCCGCAACAAGAAGAGCCTCGCGGTCGACCTCAAGAGCGAAGAAGGCCGCGCCATCATCTTCGACCTCGTGAAGACGACCGACGTTCTCGTCGAGAACTTCGGACCGGGCACAATGGACCGCATCGGCTACGGCTACGATGCCGTCAAGGCGATCAAGCCTGACATCGTCTACTGCAGCCTCAAGGGCTTTCTCTCTGGACCGTACGAGAACCGGGCCGCCATGGATGAGGTCGTCCAGATGATGTCGGGCCTGGCGTACATGACCGGCGAGCCCGGCAAGCCGATGCGCGCCGGCACCTCGATCGTCGATATCGGCGGTGGGATGTTCGGTCTGATCGGCATCCTCACCTCCCTGTATACGCGCAGCCTCACCGGCGAGGGCGCCTTCCTCAAGACAGCCCTCTTCGAGACTGCAGCGTTCTTCATGGGACAGCACATGGCGTACGGCGCGCTCAGCGACGAGCCCGTTCCGCCGATGCCGGCCCGAGTCAGTGCCTGGTCGATCTACCGGATCTTCGACGCCGCTGACGGGCCGATCTTCATCGGGATCATCAGCGAGAAGCACTGGAAGGCGTTCTGCGAGGTGTTCGAGCGACAGGACTGGCTCGCCGATCCCCGGCTGGGCAGCAACAACGACCGGATCAGCGAGCGCGAATGGTTGCACCCGGCTGTGGCCGAGATGATCGCGGAGCTGCCTCGCCCAGAGGTGATTGCCCGTTGCGAGCGCGCCGGGATCCCGTTCTCGCCGATCAGCCGACCGGAGGACCTGTACGACGATCCGCAGCTCAACGAGGGTCTCGGCCTCCTCGAGACCAGGCTGCCGGCCGGTGTCACCACCAAGCTCCCGCGGATCCCGCTCGAGATGACGGATACCGATCTCGGATTGCGCCACAACCCGCCCGCCATCGGCGAGCACACAGCAGAGCTGCTGGCGGAGCTGGGATACAGCACCGACGAGATCGCCCGGCTGACGGACGCAGGCATCGTCACCACATCGTCCTGACACGGCGTGACGCGCCCTCTCCTCTGGAGACAACAGCCGCGGCCGATTGCGCAGAGGCCGCAGCACAAGGAGTCACCCAACGCGGCCGCGGGCCGCGTTCGATCCAGACAACTGAGTTGACTAAACTAGATCGTTAAACTAAGGTCGTTCCATGTCAACGGTGAACGTACACGAGGCCAAGACGCACCTTTCCCGCCTGCTGGAACGGGTTCGCTCCGGCGAGGAGATCATCATCGCCAAGAACGGCACTCCGTACGCCCGTCTCGTGCCGTTCGAGCCAGCGCAGACGCGGACCCCCGGTCTCCTCCAAGGTCAGGTCGACGACTCGTTCTTCGAGCCTCTGCCCGAGGAGGAGCTGGAGGCCTGGGAACGGTGAGGTTCCTCCTCGACACTCACGCACTGCTGTGGTGGCTATTCGATGACGAACGGCTCTCGGCCGACGCCCGATCCATCATCGCCGAGCCGAGCCATCAGCTGCTGGTGTCGAGCGCGAGCGCTTGGGAGATCGCCACCAAGTACCGTCTCGGTCGGCTCGACTCCGCAGCAGAGCTGGTCTCCGACATCTCGGGCTGGATCGCCAGGGCCCGCATGCTCGAGCTTCCCGTATCGATCCGTCACGCCCAACACGCCGGCCTCTGGGCCGTGCCGCACCGCGACCCGTTCGATCGGATGCTGGCGGCCCAGTGCGCTCTGGAGGACCTTCCTCTCGTCACGCGCGACCCGGCGTTTGGGCAGTTCGGCATCCGCGTGGTCTGGTGACCGAGATCCGCTCCACGATCGCGGAGCTTCGGCCCTCTGTCATTGGGGATCGCACCCTCTTCAACGCGCCGCTAGCCCCAATACCTCACCGAGCTTCGTCGCGAGGACGGTGAGGTGCCGTGTCCGGTGGTGTCTTCGACCCGAGGGATTTGCAGGCGTACTCGACAGTACGTCGAGAATCCCGAGGCGAGAAAACGACGCTGGGCGCGGTGCATCGCCGACCGCAGTAGAAAGCCGTTGAGAGATGCGGGCTAGATCACTCCGAGGTCGGCGAGCCGCTGGATCGTCGCCTTCTGGGTGTCGATGCAGTGCTGACGTCCCTCGTAGCCCTCCGTCAAGGTGTTTGCAGGGTAGAAGCTGTGCTGACGGTAGCTCTCAGCGTAGGCTTCAAACCGCTGCCGCGACACGAGGTTCTCCATCCCCGGCCGGCGCCGGAAGCGTCGCAGAGCCTCGAGATCGATCTCCGCGCACGCCACGACGCTCTCGCCCGACCCGGCCTCGGCCAACACCAGTCCACGGAAGTCCACGACCATTGAACCCCCGTCAGCGGAGGCTGCTGGCAGAGCGATCCCTTCCATGCCCGCCGTATTGCAGGAGACCACATACGCAAGGTTCTCGATCGCGCGGGCGCGACGCGCGATTCCTTTCGGCGTCGGCCTCGGGCTCGAGATCTCGCAGCTGGAGTGTACGATCACCTCGGCACCGCGCATCGCCATGCACCGGGCCACCTCAGGGTAGAGGATCTCCTCAGAGGCGACGGCGGCCAGTCGACCGATCTCTGTCGAGACCACAGGGAAGGCAGCATCCAGGCCGTACACCTCAACATACCGGTCCCACACGTCGTGGGGCGTGGGTGTGTACATCGAGTTGAGCCGACGGTAGCGGAGGATCAGATCACCTGAGGGATCGATGATGAAGCTGGTCTGAAAGAACAGCTCCGGGAAGTGTGGATCCGCCTCGTAGGCGTTGCCCGCGAGGAACACCCTGTTGTCCTGCGCGATCCGGCCAAGGGCCTCGTACTCCCCGCACCCTTCCTCGAGACACGCCTTCTCGAGCCACTCCTGTACCGTCTCGCGCGTCGGGAAGCCGGTCAGCAGGTACTCCGGAAGCACCACCAGCCTGGTGTCAGGACCGGTCCACCGCAGCGTTGCGGCGACCTGCTGCGCCAGCCGCTCCAGCGCCTCCGCCATCATGGCGCGGGCCGCGGGCGCGTCCCGGCAGCCCGCTACCGCATGACAGGTCGTCTGCAGCGCAACCGCCTTGTAGTGCGGTGTCTCTGCCATCAGCTCCTCACCTCCTCACGCACGCTGTTCCCAGAGCTCGAAACGTTGCCCCCCGGGGCTCACCACTGTCGCGGCCCGCTGGCTCGGATGCAGCGAAGTATCGATCTCGACTGCCTCGCCGAACGTTGCGCTGGGCATCGCCGCCCTTGCGTCCTCCAGACTCGGGACCACGAATGCAGGAGCGTGCAACCCTGCGGCCAGGGGCAGCGTCGGCTGACCTGCACCTTCGCGACCAAGGAAATCGACGAGCTCGACACGGATTGGTCGATCCTCCGCGTCGGAGAGCACCACCAGCCGCATCGACACGTCCTCCTCGGGCACGCCAACGAGCGCACCGAGCCCCGGCGTGTCGAGCACGACGTCGGTCGGCTTCTGCAGACCACACTCGAGCCAGAACGGCAACAGCTCGTCGAGCTCGCTGGCGCTCCAGACAAACGCATGCACCTCGGAGTGCAACCGCTCTGGATCCAAATCCAGCACGCAGCTCCTACGCCCGACCGATGGTTGAAGCAACGTCACCACCAGCCCGTCCGGCCCTATGATCTCCACCTCACGGATCACGACCGGACCCATCCGGTGCTCGGTGATCGGGCTCGCGTGCCAACCTTTTTCGGTCGCCATCGCAACGCTCCGGTCAACGTCGACTGTGAACAGGTCGATCGCGAACGGGCGCGGGTCGAACGGAGCGAACTGCCGAGGCGGAACCGGTGTGGACACCAACCGTACGAGTCCTCGCTCCGCTCCCGGGACCTCAAGAACGCACTCCTCAGCCGGTCCTGACAGACCGTACAGCCGCTCCACCGCACGTTCCGGCAGCGACCCTGAACCTCGTCTCTCGAACCCGAACAGCTCGAGGAACACCGCGCTCGCATCGACGCTCGATGCACCAACAACGGCTTCGATTGGGCTTGAGATCATGGCTTCACCTCACGACAACCGTTCCAGGACCTCTTGGGAGGCCCGCTGTGCCGACTCGAAAGTGCTCTCCATTCCGGGCGATACGACGGCCGTGTGCTCCCCTGCGAAGTGGAGCCGCTGCCACGGGTTCGCCATTGCCGGCTTCAGGCGAGCTGCCTGGCCCGGCGCATAGTGGGCGTACGCCCCCTTGGCGAACGGATCGTTGCCCCAGGAGATGAAGTCGACGATCTCCACCTTCCCCTCCGTGGCCGGTCTGATCCGGGCCAGCTCGGTCAGAACAGCGTCGAACTGCTCCTCCTTCGACATCGAGTCGAGCTCGGCCGCATTCGTCCCATCGATCCAACACGTGATGTTCTGAATGGCGCCGGCCTGATCGCGAACGGGGAACAGACGCTCGATGAAGGTATCGGTCCACATCGTCGGCGGCAAGCCGTCACGCTCCCAGTACGGCTCTTTCGGCACGAGAAAGTACTTGGTGATCGCCGTGTACGGGAGCTTCTCGACCGCCTCCTTCTGCGCGCCTGTGAACGGTGGGTCCACTTCGATCTCGCGCAGCACCGAGAACGGTACTGTGACGACGCAGAGCTCACCACCGTGGACCGTTCCGTCGGCGCACTCCACCTCGACGCCGTCTATCAGTGAGCGGATCGCTGTGACGGGCTGCCCGGTCAGAACCGGGCCCTGCAACGCAGCAGCCATCTTGCTGGCAAGCGCCGTGTTCCCACCGACGGCCGCCACGATCCTGCCGCCTGACCGGTCCTGGCGACGCCAGGCATCACGGAGCGCCCACAACGCCGATGTCGTGGCGATGTCGTTGGTGTTCGGTGCGACGTTGATCAACCGCAGCGCTTCCTCGGATGCACCCTGCTGGCGGAGATACTCGTCGAGGGGAACGTCCAGGCTCGCAAAGCTCGGTGAGCACCAGTCCGCCGGCCCCGAAAGCGGCAGGTTCTGCGCCGTGTAGGTTCCGAGCAACCGTGGCGGCACCACCTCCCGCTCCTCACCCACCAGGTGGTTGCAGCCCGCGGATGCCCACTGCTGAGCGCGGACGCTCTGGTCGTGCACATAAAGCAGCAGCTCGGGCTCGAAGCCGGGTCCGGGCCCCATGTCGACACCCACCGCAGCCGCGAACTTCATGAGTCGGTCGTAGCTTTCGATGATCACCGGGCCACCGCCTTCCGGCTGCCCCGGCACTCGGTCCATCGTCACGACACGACCGCCGACCCGATCTCGGGCCTCGAGGACCGTGACCTGCACGCCGCGCTCTTCGAGCAGCATCGCGGTGGCCAGCCCTGACAGCCCAGCTCCGATCACGACCACGCTTCCTGACACCCCGGCCGAGGTGGGCTTTCGACAGCCGAGCCACGGCAGCACCAGCGCCGCAGCACCCGCCGATTTGATGAAGTCACGTCGGTCGAGGCTGGGGTGCGCTCTGCCCGCCAGACCACCATCCCGTACCGTCGCCGTCCTGGGTCCCCGCCCACGTTTCAGGCTCGCCATGCATCCACCTCCTTGTCCATCCCACGGCGGCACGGATGCCGCCCGTAACCTGGCGCTCGAGGGCTCGAGCTGCTGTTGCGTGTCAACCCTAGCAATTGTACTAAAGTTATGATAAAGAAACAAAGGAGGGATCAATGATGGTGCACGGAGCCATAACCGGACACGTCGCAGGCTCACCCAGAGCTCCGGCTGGTGCGATCCCGGCGGCAGTCGCCGTCGGCGTTCTCGCGCTTTTCGGAGCCTGTACTGGGTGCACGAACAGCGCCGACTGCAGCGACTCGCACGACGAGCATCGCCGCATCGTCTCCGAGTCTCGTGCGCTGATGGGGACCCAGTTTCTCATCGAGGTGGTCACCGAGAACCGCGACGGGGCGCTTCGTGCCATTCGGGCTGCGTACGCCGAGATCATCCGGTGCGAGGAGATTCTGAGCAACTGGAGCGACACGAGCCAGATCAGCGCAGTCAACCGGGCCGCAGGAACAGCACCGGTCACCGTCAGCACCGACCTGCTCAACGTGGTGGAACGTGCGCTGTCCATCGCAGCGCTGACAGGGGGTGCATTCGATCCGACGTTCGCAGCCTGCGGCCACCTCTGGTCCGTCCGTGAACAGCGGGTTCCGACAGACGCCGAGATTACGGCCTGCCTGCCCCTGGTGGACTATCGCCGCGTCGCACTGGACCTTGACACGTCGGCCGTGTTCCTCCCCGATTCCGGAATGCAGCTCGGCCTGGCCGGTCTCGCCAAGGGATACCGGCTCGACCGAGCGGCAGAGGTGCTCGAACGTCGAGGGTTCGGCGACTTCATGATCGACGGCGGAGGCGATATTCGACTCTCGTCGAAGGAGGGACCGCCATGGACGATCCGGATCGCTCACCCCAGAAAGGCTAATGAGGCGCTGGGCGCCGTGCGCCTCGAGGGCGGCGCGATTGCAACCTCCGGTGACTATCAGTGGTACTTCGAGCGCAACGGAGCTCGCTACCACCACATTCTCGATCCGACAAACGGCACGCCAGCCCGTCGCGCGCTCGCGGCCACCGTGATCGCGCCAACCGGAGTGGAGGCCGACGCGCTCGCCACCGGGCTGTTTGTCATGGGACCC
This sequence comes from uncultured Thermoanaerobaculia bacterium, assembly GCA_964512045.1. GTDB lineage: Bacteria > Acidobacteriota > Thermoanaerobaculia > Thermoanaerobaculales > Sulfomarinibacteraceae > CAZEJK01. The sequence continues at coordinate 21,373 of CAZEJK010000003.1, read as the reverse complement.
GTCCGTGCCCTCGCCCTGGTCGAAGCCCTTCCTGATGTGGAAGCGCTGCTGATCGCCCCGGACTTCACCCGCCACATCTCGTCCAACTTTCCTCCGCTTCTAGAGCCCGTACAGGATGAACGATGATCTGGGCCGCCACGGCAATGATGCCGCGCCGCCAGCCGTTCCTCCAAGCATGCACGGTCTGTCGACGGGGAACCGGTAGAAAGGAGCTGTAACATCATGACGTCTGCATCGCCAGTTCTGGTCCCACGAGAGGATCCGGTCGGCAAGATCGTGTTCGTCGTTGTCGCCCTGGCGTTCGGTCTGATCTGCTTCGTTGCCCTTCTGACACTGCTTTCTGCAGTGCTTCGCGGCCCCACCCGGAGCTGCCGAGAAAGCCTCGAGCAGTTTCCGCTCCAGGTGCTCGTCACCGGCATCGTCGGCTATGCTGCCCTTGGCGCCTTGACCTGGCATTTCCTTTCAGGTGCGTTCATCAAACGCCTGTTGGAGACCGAAATCGTCCCCTCATGGCTCGCCGCCGGCACAGCGATCGCGGTCGTCCTCGTCGTCGTCACCTTCGCGGGAGCCACGGGAACGATCGCTCTGATCGGCGACCGTCTGGCACAGCTGCATGGAGGCTCGCTGTCTGGCCTGCGGCGAACCGCGCTGGCAACGCTGATCGCCGTCCTCGCCGGGTGGTTCCCGGTGATCGGCTGGTTTGTCGTCACACCGGCGCTCCTGTTGCTCTCGTTCGGCGCAGCCGCAGTGTCCCTCTGGAGGTTCGCACGGAACAGAGTGCGCAAGCCGGTCACTGCTGAGCACCAAGAGGCCGAGCTCGAGCCAGTCTCTCGCTGAGGAAGATCCCGGCGGGTCAGATCAACGCACAACCCACGGCAGGGAGGTCGACAATGACGACGATCCGCGACGGCATGCCCCTCCTCGCGCGGCACGAGGGCGAATGGATCGGGACGTACATCCACCTCGATGCACACGGCACCGAGATCGATCGGCACGCCTCCCACCTGGTCTGCACGTTCCCAGAGGCGGGCGAGTTCGACTACTATCAGGTCAACCGATACTCCTGGGAGGATGGTCGCGTCGAGGAGCGGCACTTCCCCGCGCACTACGCAAACCACTGTATCTACTGGGACAACGAGCTCATCCAGGGCCAAGCTCGTGAGGTTGATGGGCGTACGATCGTGCTCAACTGGAACCGCACGGGCGAGCCCGGCATCTACCTGTACGAGATGATCCAGCTGTCAGCAGACGGCGTCCATCGTGCCCGCACGTGGCACTGGTTCCGCGACGACAGGCTCTTCCAGCGGACGTTGATCGCCGAAACCCGCCTCGACCGCACAGACCCGAGCGGCGGGCACGGCCTGCGCTAGCGACCCCAGAACCACTACGCTACAGATCGCCAGCCACCCGGATCACCTGACGACCCAACAGCTGCCGTTGCTCGAACGCCCGGTGGAGGTCGGCCACCTCATCCAGCTCCCAGACTCTCTCGATCGGCACGACCCACCGCCCCTGACGAAGGGCGTCGTAGATCAGCGGGTGCTCGGCGCCTGCGCTCTTCTCCATCGCCTTGTACAGCAAGAACCCTCGCACCGCGATGCTCTTCGCGTACAGCTGCGCGCTGATATCGACGGGCGGCGGCGTTCCGGCGATCGCTCCGAGGTAGACAACCTGCCCACAGGGCGCCACGGCCTCGAAGTTCCGCGGCGCCTCGGGACCGGCGATTCCGTCAACGATCAGGTCGGCACCCAGCCCGCCTGTCATCTCCAGAACCGTCTCGACCCAGTCCCCCGCGGTACGGTTGATGAGCTCGCCGTTCACGAACCGCCGTGCAAAGGAGATCTTGTCGTCACTGCTACACAGGCCGATGACCCGCGCCCCACGCTCGATAGCGATCTGGCCAGTCATGATCGCCACATTTCCAGCCGCGCCGTGCACAAGCACGGTATCGCCCTTGGTGACGTGGCACGTGTTGACGACATGCCAGCCGGTGTACGTGACGCAGCAGGCGGCTGCCGCCAGCTGCCAGTCCAGGTCGTCAGGAACACGAAAGAGCTGGCTGTAGGGGTTGTTGACCTGAGCAACAGCGTACTCCGCACAACCACCGGAGAAGCCGAGGTACGTGCAACGGCTTCCGATCATCTCTGGATCGACGCCATCGCCGACCTGGTCGACCACGCCGGTGTACTCGAATCCGGGGATGTAGGGAAACGCGCTCGCCTTGTACGCCACCTTGGCGCCGCGTGCGTGTGAGTCCAACGGGTTCAAGACCGAGTAGGCAACCCGGACTCGGACCTCACCCGGACCCGGTTTCGGTTCCGGAACATCCGTGACCTGCAACACCTCCGGACCACCTGGCCTCTCTGCGACAACTGCCTTCACAGCATCCTCCCACGCTGCAACGAGCGAGCGCCCCGCCCGGTGGCGAGGCGCTCGTTTCGGTTCGTGGCTCCAGCGGACACCGGAGCCCTACTCACTCAAGGTCATCTGCCGGTCCCCGAGCTCGCGCACGCGGCGCAGCGCCTCCTCACCGGACTCCATCTCTGCCCACGGCAACGGCTCCTGTGGACTCGGTGGCTTGAGCCCGGTCTCGCCCTGACAGCGGGCCACGATCTCGTCGAGGCCTGGGCCCATGTCGAAGTCCTTGATCTCCTTGCGTTCGGCCTTCATCGACTCGCGCAGCGTGAGGGTGGCCACCGGATCGCCGGCCACGACGCCGTAGTCCGCCTTCGCTTTCTCGGCCGAAAGGAGGCCCTTGGCAACATCGGCCTCGACCTTTTCAGGAGGTCGCTCGAGCGGGTCCTTCCACCCTCCCCCGCCGGCCGTCCGATAGATCAGCATGTCGCCCGGCTGCACCTGGATCTCGTCGCACTTCGACGGCAGACGTTCCTCGCTGCCATCAACACGCCTCAAGATCTTCTCTGACCGTGATCCCGGCTTGCCACCGAGAATCCCCCATGGGTACGTCAACCAGCGATCGTCATGGATCGAGACCTCTCCAGGCTCCAGGTACACGTAGCGTTTCTCGATCCCATTACCGCCACGGTGGAAGCCCGCACCGCCGCTGTCCTTGATCGTGGTGTAGCCGTCGATTCGGATCGGATAGTACGACTCCAGGTACTCGGTCGGGATGTTCTCGAACAATGGCCACCATGAATGGCCATCCATTCCATCACCGATCGGACGCCCGGGGATGCCACCGTAGGCGATCTCCATGAGGTAGAAGAACTCCCCCTTGCGATCCCAGCCCGAGTAGAGCATGTACGGCGAGGTACCGTAGCCGGCTGCGGTCGTGTGCTCCGGGCTCTTGCGAGCCAGCGCGCCACCCAGCACGTCGAACAGGCGCGTCAGAGCGTGGGTCCGGCAGCCGAGGGCCGCCGGGAACTTCGGGTGGAGCAGCGAGCCGTCCGGGATCACCACATGCAACAGGGGGTAGAACCCGTCGTTGAAGAGGATCTGCGGGTCGAACACCATGATCAGGTAGACACCGATGAACATCTTGAACATGCCTTCGTTCAGGTAGAAGTTCACCGGACCCACCGCCTGTGGATCCGTGCCGCTCCAGTCGAAGTAGGCGTGCTCTCCCTCGCGCCAGATCGTCAGCTTCATCTTGTACGGCCCGTGACCGAGCCCATCGTCATCCACCCAGTCCTCGAACGACTGCGGCTCCTCGGGGATGTTCTGCAGGATCAGCTGAGCCATGGCACGGTAGGTCCGATCGAGCATCGCCTGACAGGCCGCAAGATACGTGTCCTTACCGAAACGAGAGCAGATCTCGTGCACACGGTTGACCGCAGTCTTGCAGCCGGCCACGATACCCATCAGATCCGCCCGGTTCATGTCCGGCATCCGGGTGTTGTTGAAGATCAGGCGGAGGACGTCCTCCACCGGCTCACCGTCGCGAAACACCTTCACCGGCGGAATCCGAATCCCCTCTCCGAAGATCGTCTTGGCGCCGGTCGGAAGCGATCCCGCGAGCGGTCCGCCGGCGTCCATCTGGTGCCCGAACATGCTCGACCAGCCGATCAGCTCGTCGTCGTAGAAGATCGGAACCAGGACGAGCCAGTCGTTGATGTGTGAGATCGCCCCACCGCAGTGGTACGGATCGCTGGTCAAGATCACGTCGCCGGGACCGATCGAGTCCTCGAAGCTCTCCATCATCTCAGAGATGTACGAGCCGAACTGACCCACGACCATGCGCCCCTTCGGGTCGGTGATCATCGGGAACTCATCATGCTGCTCCCGGATCACGGGGCTCATCGCCGTGCGGAACAGGACGGCATCCATCTCATGGCGAGCATTCTTCAGGGCGCCTTCGATGATGTCGAGCGTGATGGGGTCGATCTCAATATCTGGAATCCTCGCGATTTTGACACCCTTCATAGCTCTAGCCCTCTCTCGTCGTGTTCGTGGCGTCCCCGTTCGGACGGATGAGAATGTTCAGGAAACGATCGACCTCGGCGGTAAACCCGGACAGCACCACCGTTGTCGAATCGAACTCCGTGATCACTGCAGGTCCGGCCACTCGGTTGCCCGCGGTCAGCTTCCCACGGTCGTATACCTTGGTCGGAACCCACTGACCGTCCAGGTACACCTGATGATCGCCGACCACGGCAGCGCTCGGATCCGCCGATCCGAGCTCGTGCTCGGTGAACACACGGGGATCTGGCACCTTACCGATGCCCACCGCCCGCAAGTTCACGATCTCACACTCGGTGTGCTCCATCCGGAAGCCGTAGAACTGCTCATGCATGCCGTTAAACCGCTGCACGAGAAAACCGGTACCCTTCTCCGACAGCTCGTCCAGCTCGACCTCGATCGGAATCTCATAGCCCTGACGGTAGTACCGCGTATCCACACTGTAGGTGAGCACGCGGCGTTCTTCGGACACGCCCTCCCGAGCCAACCATCCCATCGCCTCCTTGCCGAGCTCGGCGAGGATCTGCACGATCTCCTGTGAGTCGACCGAGTTCACAGTGCGGATAAACGTTCGGGCGAACTCTTCGCGGAAGTCCGCGACGAGATCTCCCTCGGCGCACAGCACGCCCGGCGCCGGCGGCACGATGACCGGAAACGAGCCCATCAGCTTGGCCACCGCGTTGGCGTGCATCGGTCCGGCCCCACCGAAGGCGACGAGTGCGAAGTCACGGGGATCGTAGCCGCGCGCCACCGAAACGATGCGCAACGCTCCCGCCATGTTCTCGTTGACGATGTCGAGGATACCGGCTGCGGCCTGGTACACGTCCAGGCCGAGCGACTCCCCAACCTTGGCGACCGCCGCCTCCGCGGCTTTGGCATCGAGCACCATCTCGCCGCCCAGGATCTGATGCGGCAAGTGCCCTACCACGACGTTGGCGTCGGTAACCGCAGGCTCTGTGCCGCCCTTGCCGTAGCAGGCCGGTCCGGGATCCGCTCCCGCCGACTGCGGTCCAACGCGGAGCGCTTTGGTCAGCTCCGGAACGTGGGCGATCGATCCGCCGCCGGCACCGACCGAGTGCACGTTCACACTCGGCACCTTCACTCTGAACAGGCCGAGCTCGGTTTCCCGAGCGAGCCCCGGCTGACCGTTCTGACACAGGGCAACGTCGGTCGACGTTCCTCCCATGTCGAAGGTCAAGATGTCATCGAACCCAGCCCTCTTGGCCACCGCCAGAGCACCGGCCACTCCCCCCGATGGACCGGAGAGAATCGCGTACACCGGCTTCTCCTGGGTTACCTCGGAGGTCATCAGACCAGCGTCGGACCGGAGGATATTTACCTCTCCCTTGACTCCGTCCTCTCTGAGAGAGCCCACGAGGTTCTTGAGATAGCCGCCCACCTTCGGGCGCACGTACGAGTTCATGCACGCCGTGAGTGTCCGTTCGTACTCTCGGAACTCGGGCAGCACGTCTGAGGACAGTGTGACCGGGAAGTCCGGGTACAGCTTCGAGATGATCCGGCCGATCTCCCTCTCGTGCTCCGAGTTCGCGTACGAGTTGATCAACGACACGGTGAGCGACTCCGCGCCGGAGTCGACCAGGTCGGTCACGATCTCCCTGATCTGCTCCGGATCGATCGGCTTGACCACCTCGCCCAGAGCCGACATCCGCTCTTGAGCCTCGCGCGTGTCCTCCAACGCCGCTGGCGGGTCCGGCTTGATCATGATGATCCAGCCGGCCAACGGTCCCGGGGTCTGCGACCGCGCAAGGTGAAGGATCTGGCCGAACCCCTCGGTGGTGATCAGACCGACCCTCGCCCCCTTGCTCTCGAGCACCGCGTTGGTCGCCACCGTCGTTCCGTGCATGATGCTCGCAACCTGCGACGGGTTCGCGCCGGCTTCCGGTAGGATCCGTCGAACTCCAACGAGAACCCCCTCAGAAGGGTCCGCCGGCGTCGACGGAGTCTTCACGCGAAAGGCGGCACCCGTCTCATCTTCGACCAACATCAGGTCTGTAAAGGTGCCGCCAACATCTACGCCGAGTCGATAGGCCATCACTCCTCCTTCCGACTGTGCCCTGCTCCTTGGGTGCGCGAGTCCGCGCACGATGTCGCTCGGATCCGACCGGAGGTACCGCGACCACACAACCGGTCGACGAGCGGATTTCTCACGTCACGTCTGAGCCGCCTCCCTTTCGATTCTCGAGTACAGCTGGGACGGTGTGCCGGCGTCCAACACTCGACTGGCCAGCTGTCGATCCAGGAACTCTCGGAGCCTCTTCGAGGTTCGTTGCACAGCTGCGATATCGACCCCGGTCGCCACTCGCATCTCCTCACACATGTTGACCAAGTCCTCAGTGGCGATGTTGCCCGCACCGTTACTGAGCACAGGACAGCCTCCGAGGCCCCCGATCGACGAGTCGAAGATCCCGATGCCCACCTGCATCGCCGCGAGGGCGTTGGCAAGACCCAGACCTCGTGTGTCGTGCAGGTGCATCGAAAGCTCCACTCCGTCCAGCTCGTCGCGCAGGCGCGCCATGGTGCGTTGCACTTGAGCGGGGTTAGCGAGGCCTACGGAGTCGGCGATCGAGAGCTCGCGGATTCCCATCTCCACGAAGCGGTGCGCCAGCTCGACCACCCGCTCCTCGGACACCGGACCTTCGAACGGGCAGCCGAACGCCAGCGCGATCACCGCCTCTACCGACATCGACGACCCGTGAACCCGATGCAAGATCTCACGGCACACACCGAGGGACTGCTCGACGCTCATCCCGACGTTCTTGCGGTTGTACGTCTCCGTGCTGGTCACGACGAGGCGCACACCGTCGGCGCCCGCCTCGAGGGCACGTTCTGCACCCTTCAGGTTCGGAACAAGCGCGGTGAAGCGCACGCCCGGCCGGCGCGTCACGCCAGCCATCACCTCCGCCGCGTCGGCGAGCTGTGGCACCATCTTCGGGCTGACGAACGAGGTCGCCTCGATCTTGCGGACTCCCGCATCGGCGAGCTCGTTGATCACCTGGATCTTCAGCTCCGTGGGTATCAGCTTCTGCTCAACCTGGAAGCCGTCACGGGGTCCGACCTCGACAACGGTCACGGACTCCGGAACCACCATCATTCCTCCTGAACCTCGGCCAGCTGGAGCATCGCCCCCGCCGTATCCTCAACGGCAAGGTCGACGAGCTTCCAACCGTCGAGCCCGTGTCGGGGCCACGGACGCAGCAACCGGATACCGTCGGCCTCCACTGCAGAGGCTGCGGCGACGACGTCGTCGAACTCGATCGCTATGTGGAAGAAACCTTCGCCGTTGGCGTTCAGGAACTCCCACACCTGCCCGCTGCGGGCAGTCGGTTCCACCAGAACAATCCAGGTCTCGCCCACTCGGAACCGCACCAGCTCGACTCCACGCTCTGGCAGCCGCTCTCGGGGCCCCGGGCGGAGACCGAGCACGGCTTGGTACCGTTTGACCGCACGGTCGAGATCGCGGACCACGATGTCGACGTGGTGGACCCTCTGAGCGACCGGGCGGCTCACGACCCCCTCCCACCGTCGCTGGTTTCCTGGATCCACCTCAAAACCGTTTCCAGATCCTCGACATCACCGTACTTCCCGTCGATGTCAATCAGGTTGGCGCGGTGCTGTGCGGCAGCCCGATCGCCGACACACTCGCGGGGCACGATCGCTCGAAAACCATGCTGCAGAGCATCCACCACCGTCGCGCGAACACAGCCACTGGTCGTGCACCCGCACACGATCACCGTGTCGCAGCTCGCAGCTGTCAGGATCGACGCGAGATGCGTGGCGAAGAACGCCGAGGCGTAGCGCTTTTCCACGACCAGCTCGGAGCTCGTTCGGCCGAGCCGCGGATCGAGCTCAACCCACCCGCTGTCACGCAGCAGCTCTCCGAGCGCAGGGACCTTTCGGATGAACAGCCCCGCATCGGTGAGAGAGGGATCGTACACAGTCGTCGTGAAGTACACCGGCACGGCGACAGCCCGGGCTGCAGCCAGAAGTCGGCATGTCGCCTCCACTTCGGAATCCAGCGGGCTTCCGAGTGGCGATCGCGGGTCGGTAAACCCAACGATGAAGTCAACCACCAGAACGGCCGAGCACCGACCGAATCCGACCCGCCCCGCCAGGCCTTTCGCCCGGTACTGCGCGAGCACCTCCGCCGCGGGCTCGTGATCATCTGGTGTCGACGACATGCCCTACAGCACTCCTTCCTGACGAAGCGTGTCGATCTCGTGCTCGCTCAGACCGAGCAGCCGGCTCAACACCTCCTCCGTGTGCTCGCCGACCTCCGGTCCGGCCCAGTCCGTGCGTCCGGGCGTCTCGGTGAGCTTGGGGATGACGGCCGGCAGCTTGAGCGGCTTGCCGCCTGCGGGAACGACCTCGAACAGCCCCCGGGCGTGAAAGTGAGGATCGTTCACCATGTCCTCGACGCTGAAGATGAGACCGGCGGGCACGCGCGCCTGCTCAAGGACCCGCAACACCTCGGTTGCCGACAGGGTTCGCGTCCACTCTGCAATCGCACCATCCACGCGCTCCTGGTGCTGGACTCGGCCCGCGTTGTCCGCCAGCTCCGGATCGTTTGCCATGTCAGGACGGTCAGCCGCACACATCAACCGCTTGAAGATCGAGTCACCGTTGCCGCCGATGATAACGTACTTGCCGTCGCTGCACGGGTACGTGTTGGTGGGCACGACTCCCGTGATCGTGGTGCCGGAAGGCTCTCGTACGAGCCCGAGCCGGTCGTACTCCGGAACCACCGCTTCCATCATGTTGTAGACCGCCTCATAGATCGCCACATCAACGACCTGCCCGCGGTGCTCGGCACTCTTGTCGCGGTGCATCAACGCCAGCAAGATCCCGAACGCCGTGTGCAGACCTGTCAGAGAATCTCCAAGACTCAAGTTGGCACGCACGGGCGGCTGACCGGAAAAGCCGTTGACGTATCGCATTCCACCCACGCCCTCGCAGACGCTGGCATACCCCGGACGCGACGCATACGGTCCGTCTTGGCCGTACCCGGAAACGCGCGCATAGACCAACCCCGGGTTCAGTGCCCGCAGCTCCTCAGGACCGAGCCCCCACGACTCCATCGTTCCTGGTCGGAAGTTCTCGAGGAGCACGTCCACCTGCGCTGCCAGCTGACGAACGACCTCCCGACCACGTTCGCTTTTCAGGTTGACGGTCACTGACTTCTTGTTCCGCCCGAGGCTGTACCACCACAGAGAGGTATCCCCCTCGACAGCCCGCCAACCGCGAACCGCGTCGCCGCGGCCCGGCGGCTCGACCTTGATGATCTCTGCGCCGAAGTAGCCCAGCAGTGTTCCAGCAAAAGGGCCAGCCATCAGCTGTCCGAGCTCGAGCACCTTTACCCCGTCGAGAGGCCTCGTCGTCATCGGAGCTCACCATCCATTTCCGTCCCCCGAGCGGGACCACCCACGCTCACCGTCGTCGCCATTCTGAGCCGACGTCTGCCGAGCCCCCGACGCACCGCGTGAGGCCGATAACCCGTTTTGTAAACGAACGATCTGGCACACGACATGTCACCCCCAAGAGGCTTCCAACTTCCCACTCGGGCAGCTCTATTGTAATATTGTCCTAATGTCCGTGCAATCTGTCAACTGGGGCTCTCAGATTCCATCGCGCACCAAGGTGAAAAGAGCGAAGTATCGACGAGAAAACGTCGATACGCGCGATGCGTGGTACTATCCGAGCGTGTATGGCGCCCATCGCCCTCGCACGTCTACTGTCGAAGCTGTCAAGGTTGGTGCACCATGATCCCGAACAACCCGCCGACGCCCGATACCGATGTTTCCACCGTGAGCTTCGTCGAGAGCGGGGTCCCGCTGTACTATCAGCTGGCGACAGTTCTTCGCGAGAGCATCATCTCCGGCCGATTCCCTATAGGGGGGAAGATCCCCACCGAAGCGGAGCTCGTGGAGCAGTACGGGGTCAGCCGAGCCACCGTCCGCGGTGCCCTCCAGCACTTGCGAGAGGAAGGCCTGATCCGCCGTGAGGCGGGGCGCGGCACGTTCGTCGCCCGGACACCGGAGTTCACCGGCAACCTGGAGATGGACGGGACCCTGAACGGTCTGATCGCCATGGGCCTGGCGACGTCTCCCCGACTGATCGAGCTGCGCGAGGTAACGCTCCCACCACAGGAGGCAGCGGCGCTTGGAATGGAGCCCGGAGCACCCGTCCTCAGGGTCTACCGCGTCCGCTACTACAAGGAGCATCCATACTGCTACATCATCAACACGCTACCGCTCGAGATCGGACGCGGTATCAGCGCTGCCGAGTGGGAACGCGGTTCGATGCTGCGCTATTTGCAGAAGAACCACGGCATCCGACTGGGCGATGCGGACGAGCACGTCCGCGCGACCGTGGCCGACTCCAACCTGGCCCGCTGGCTCGAGGTCCGCATCGGGGCTCCGCTACTCCAGGTCAACTACCTGATCCGCGATGCGAACGGCGATCCGGTCGAGACCCCGGTGATCTACTATCGGAGCGACATGCATGCGTTCACGCTTCGCCTGACCTGGTCGGAGGAGTCCCCGGACGGCACCACGAGGTGGTCTCTGCGCGATGAGCCCGAGGCTCACGAAGACGATTTGGGCTGACGGCCTCTGTGCTGGGCATCACCGTCTCCCGGCACGTCTCAGCACTCGGGAGAGCGTGCCGGCATACAGAGAGGAGGCGTTGTGGCCTCGACTGTCGCTGAGAAGATCCTGGGTTCCCATGCGGATCGTACCGACCTGAGCCCGGGGGACATCGCGCTCATCAGCTGCGATCTCGTACTCGCCAACGACGTCTCCGGGCCCGTCACTTTTTCGGCCTTCGAGCGAATGGGCGCCACTCGGGTCTTCGATCCTGCACGGGTGGTGATGGTCGCCGACCACTTCATGCCGGCAAAGGACGTTCGCTCGGCCGAGCTCCAGAAGCGACTGCGCGAATGGTCCCACGATCAGCAGGTCGTGTTCTTCGACCAGGGACGGGGCGGCATCGAGCATGCGGTGCTGATCGAGGAGGGGTTTGTCCGGCCGGGGATGGTGATCGTCGGCGGAGACTCCCACACCTGCACCTACGGCGCCCTCGGAGCGTTCGGAACCGGCCTCGGTTCCACCGACATCGCCTGTGCCCTCGCGCTCGGCCAGGTCTGGCAGCAGGTGCCAGCGACGATCGAGGTGGAGCTGCGAGGCTCACCCGCACCGTTCGTTACTGGCAAGGACGTGATCCTCTCCGTGCTCGACCGTATCGGTGTCGCCGGTGGTCTCGGCTGCGTTCTCGAGTTCACCGGCGACGGCGTCGACTGCCTCAACCTCGATGAGCGGCGCGCCGTGGCGAACATGGCGGTCGAGGCCGGCGCAGAGACGGGGCTGCTCCCAGTCGATCATCTCACCGAGCAGTACCTCGCTGGCCTCAGGGTGGAACCGTGGAGCGCGGTCCGGTCCGATCCCGACGCCCAGTTCGAGCAACGGATCACCATCGAGCTGCCACGCCTGGAGCCTCTCATAGCGATGCCGTCTTCACCCGGAAACGTCGCACCGCTCCACGAGGCCTCCGGTCAGCCCGTGCACCAGGTGTATATCGGCAACTGCTCCAACGGAACGATCACAGACCTCCGCCAGGCTGCGGCGGTTCTGGACGGCAAGAAGGTCCACCCTCGCACCCGTGCGATCGTCGTTCCCTCCAGTCAGCGCGTCTATCGGCAGGCCATCGCAGAAGGTCTGGTGGACATCCTCGTCACCTCCGGCGTCGTCGTCTCCACCCCGACGTGCGGGGCGTGCTTCGGCGGGCACATGGGGATTCTGGCCAACGACGAAACGGCGGTGGCCACCACGAACCGCAACTTCAGAGGCCGGATGGGCTCCACCGAGGCTCGTATCTACCTCGCCAACGCATCGGTCGCCGCCGCTGCCGCCGTGGCCGGTGAGATCATCCATCCAGCCGAGCTGACTGAAGGTGAGCCTCGATGACCATCCAGGGCCATGCTGTCGTCGTTGCCGAGGACAACATCGATACCGACGTCCTCTATCCGGGACCGTACCTCAACATCGATGACCCGGAGCAGATGAAGCACCATCTGTTCGATGGGCTCGACCCCTCGCTCCGCGATCTTCTCGTCGGAGAGACGATCCTGGTTGTGGGAGCGAACTTCGGAGTCGGATCCTCGCGCGAGCACGTACCTCTGGCGATGAAGGCCTCGGGAATCCGAGCGGTGCTCGGCGTCAGCTTTGCCCGCATCTTCCGACGGAACTGCATCAACCTCGGGCTGCCTGTGCTCAGCTGTCCTCAGGCGCTCCAGGCTGTCCAGCCCGGCGATCTGATCCGCCTCTACCCCGACCGGGGTCTCGTCGAGGCTCGCGGTCTTCAGCTCGAGACTGCGCCGTTGCCACCGTTCATACTCGATATGGTCCACCGTGGGGGGCTGGTTGAGTGGGTCCGCGGTCGCCTCGACCACTGAGGACGCCCCCACGAGGAAGGAGATCACAGATGAGATCGCTTCCGTGTGTTCTTATCGCCCTGGGAATGATGCTCGCGTGCGCATCGTCGCCCGGGCCACCGCAACCCGAGATCAACCAGGAGGGCCAGCACCGAGTCTGGTACACCGGACCCGAGCTCCGCGCAGAGCTCCAGTACCGGTGGGCCGCCCGGCATCCCGCCGATGAGTGGCTCGTGGTCAGGTTGGCTGTAGCGGGAGCCGGTGGTGGAGTGGTCCCGGTCGCACGCGATGCCATCAGCGTCGAGACCCCCACCGGCCAGACGCTCGGGCTCGCCAGCCAGGAGGAGTTTCGCACCGTCCACCAGTCGCTGTTCATCGCCATCGAGAGCTACGATGCCTGGCAACCGTACTCGCACCGCTTCGACCACTCTCTCAGTCCGTGCGGCGAGTGGCTGTTCAGCCCACCGCCGTCACTGGACTTCACGCACACCGTGTACCCTTCGCGACAGCGGTTCTGCTCTGGTCCCCTGTTCTTCCAGGTACCGGGTGGCGCCCAGCCCGGCCGGTGGCATCTGGTCATCGAGCTGGAGGAGTCGACTGCCCGCATCCCGTTCGAGATCGAGCCCTGAGTTGAGCTCCAAGCTCATGCCGCCCACCCTCCCCGGAGCCTGCTGCACGCGCCTCAAGCATCGAAGGGGTCGCGGCGCTTGCAACGAGGGTAGACGGGTGGTGGGTGGGGATCTCATGCTCAATACCCAACGCAGCCGCGTCAGTATCGAAACAGAGCTGCAACCGGGGCCGGTCCGTCTCCAGGAAGCTCATCAGGGGGCACCATGTAGACGGTGCCACCATGGGCAAGCGTCTCCACCGCGATCCGATCGAGAAGGTCCTCATCCGCCGCGGCATCCTCTCGCACGACCCGCTCCTCTGGATCGAAGCGTCCGACGAGCTGCTCGCCTTCGGCCACGAACACGGTCTGAACCCGGCCGTCCGCGGCGGCGAGCCCGACCTCCTCGAGGATCCGGCTCGACCGGCCGGTCCCCAGGGTGTTTCGGATCTGCTCGGCAGCCTCATCGCGAACGGCAGTCAACCGCGGCTTGATGAGCTCCCATGCATCATCGCGCAACGCTTCCGGCGTGCGCTCGTCCGGATTGCCAGGCACCGGCTGGTCCACCAACGTCTGGATCTGACTGATCTTCCGGTACTCCCCGAACAGATCCTCCACCGACGCCACAACCAGCGGCATGTCCCTGCCCGCAATCAGCCGGCGAACACCGCTGTCCACCAGCTGCAAGAACCTGCGGACCTCTCGGTCATCGGTATCGCCACCCGCTCCCTGACCGTGGAACATGGTCTCGCGCACGCCCCCACCGTTGGTGGGTGCTCCTGAGTAAAACTGTAAGGACCGTTCCTCCCAATCGTAGCCTACGGCATCTGCCAAGCTCTCCGGAATATCGTCTCGCTCCAGCTGCCGAACGCCGTGCCGGGTTGCCTCGTACAGCCGTACAGCACCTTGGCTCAGCGCAAGGAGGTAGAAGCTCCCGTCGTCCGTCAGCAAGGGCACCAGCGGTGTGATCTGGAACCTCCGCCCGACGCTGACCCGCTCGTCGAACCGAAGCGGGACCCTGTACAACCGTTGGATCCCAGGTGCCAGAAACGCCGCCAGACCGTCGCTCAGGTGGCGCCAGAGCGCTCCATCTTCGAGCAGCTCCATTCCGTCGTCGATCACCTTCTGTGCCTCGGTGTCGTCCGGATCGAGCTCGTCACGAGCCGATCGCAGAAGGTTCTTCCACCGGATCGGGTCCTGACGCACATCGGGGCCGCCACGGTGGGTCGGCATGTACACCGACACACACGGATGATCGGTACGGGTTGCCAGGCCCTTCAGCTCGTCTCGCGTCAACAGTGCCATTTGATCTCCCTTTCTGCCACGGTCCGCAATCGCCTCGCCTCACGCCGGCCAGGACAGGCCCGGCCGCCTAGGTCGGAGAGCATTGGTTCCCGACTGCGGGCCTCGCCCTGTCGGGGGTTCCTGAGCGGACGGAGAGCTGGTTGTCGACTCCTCGGACGTCGCCGACCGACCACGCATCGATCAAGGCCGCCTGCACCGAGCGGTGGCTCGGCACACTTCCGCGCAGGATCACACGTCCGTCGTCCACCTCCGGACATACTGCATCCTCCGGAACACGCGGGTCATGTCGCAAACGGTGCACAAGATCCGCTCTGATGAACCTGTCACTCCTCGGCATGTGTGAACCCTCCGAGTGCAAAGGTGCTCGGTTCTCAAGCGGCCAGAGCCACGCTTTCACTGCCAGATGTCCCTGCGGGAGCTCGCTTGCCCGGTCAGCGCCAGCCGTAGCTCGCCGGCTCGACTCCAATCTCCATGAATCTGAAACACCTGCTGCCCGACCTGCACATCGGCGACCGTCCCACGCTCTCCAGCCATCTCCGGCTCGTGGAACGTCACGTGGGCGGGCTCCTCCATCAGATTGTCGTCCTCGAGCGACTCGAACATCGGCGCCGTCAGCGGCAGACCTCGCGCGTCCAGGACCTCGAAACCCGCGTTCTGTGCAGTCGCGACCAGCTCGGCAAACCGCAAAGCAGTCTCCATCGCTCGCGTCCCTCCCTGTACCGATCGTCGTCGGTCGTGGTTCGACCCTCAATCGGGGCTCGCCCCAGAACCTCTGGGTTCGAACCCCGTGGGCAGGCCGCGTCCCGTGGGACCGCGCTGCATCGTGTCGAGAGCCAGGAACATGCAAAGGGCAGGGTTGTCGACCCTGCCCTTGCTGAGCTCTCCTCCGGCCTGCTCTCGACCGGACGCCTGCGTGTCGCTACTTGCCGATGCAGCCGCCGAAACCACCGGCGCCGGCACCGTGCCGTCCGTGACGCATTCCGCGCCGGAAGCCCTTGCCTCGACCCTCGTCGCGCATCGCCTCCAGCTCGGCTCGCTGCTCCTCGGTCAGCACCGACAGCACCTGTGCCCGGATCTGCATGTGCAGCACCATCAGATCGGCGTGGAGCGCTGCCTGCTGATCGGCGAACGCCTGCGCTGCCGCCTCGTCGAACAGCGCGGGATCATTGCTCTCTGCCCACGCCTCACGCGCGGTCCGCAGCTGGTCTCGCAGCGCATCGGCCTGGTCTCGGTTTCCGTCCAGGATTGCCTCGATCTGGTCGCGCTGCCCATCGGACAGCTCGAGTCGGGCGATCCCACGGAGCATGTGGTGGCCGTGCCCAGGTCCCAACGCAGGCCCCATTCCAGCACCCCGGGGTCCGTGCGGCCCGTGGCCATCACACACACCTGGCGGTGTCTCCGGCGGCGTCTCGTCCGCGGCCAGGGCAACCCACGCCGGCAGGGCCAGCAGCGCGATCAGAGCAACCGGTACGATTCCACGTGCAACCTTCATGATGTCCCTCCTGTCGACCGCGCGATCTCGCTGGATCCGCGATCGGTACTCGCGCATTGAAACGCATCTGGACGTGAAGTGTTGACGCGCCGATCTTAGGGAGCGCAAGGAATGCGTCAAGAAACGTAAAGCTCCACGAATGTGATGGATCGGGCGTCTTCGGTGGTACAGTACAGACCTATGGCACGGGTGCTGCTAGTCGATGACGACCACGAGCTGTGTGACCTCCTATCCGAGTACCTCGCTGGCGAAGGGCACACCATCGAGACCTACCATCAGGGGCATGGCGCAGCAGACCTCGCGGTCTCTGGACGGTTCGATGTCGTCGTGCTGGATGTCATGCTGCCAGGAATGGGCGGGCTCGACGTTCTCCGCGAGCTTCGCGAGACCTCCGATGTGCCGGTTCTGATCCTGTCGGCTCGCGGAGAGGAGGTGGATCGGATCGTCGGCCTCGAGCTCGGTGCGGACGACTATCTCGGCAAGCCGTTCAACCCGCGGGAGCTGTCAGCCCGGATCCGTGCAATTCTCCGGCGTTCTGCAGCCACCACTGACGAGAACGCGTCGATCAGCGTTGGCGACCTGACGGTCGACCCGGCCAGCCGGACGGTGCTCAGACGCGGCGAGCAGGTCGACGTCACCGGTGTCGAGTTCGAGCTGCTCCGCCTGCTCCTCGAGAACGCCGGGGACGTGGTCTCGCGTAAGGAGCTCGGCGAGCGCGCACTGGGCCGACGGCCATCCCCCTACGATCGCGCCCTGGATGTGCACATCAGCAACCTCCGCCGCAAGCTCGGGCCGAGCCCCTCCGGAACAGAGCGGCTGAAGACGATCCGCGGCGTCGGGTACCAGTACCTGCGACCGCGGGGACCGGAGGGCTGATGCGCTCGTCCCTTGTCTGGCGGATCTTTCTCTGGCTCTGGGTAACCCTGATGGTCGTGGCAGCGGTTCTTGTCGTCTCGGCGCCGATGCTCACCCACTCCAGGCCCGGAATCGACCGGTGGGAGGAGCACGCGGAGCAAACGCTGGAAGGTCGCATCTCGCACATTGCCGAAACGCTCGCAACGGACGGCGAGTCGAGCATGGGGCGGCCGCGCTGGCGCCGCGGACGCCACGGAGGTCACGGCGGTCACGGCGGCCCGCCTCCGGTCCAGGTCTCGATCCTGAACGCCGAAGGCGATCTGATCGCCGGCGACGAGCCGGACCCCGAGCTTCGCAAGGCCGCACAGCTCGCCATGGCAGACGGCGTGATCCGCCGGCAGAGATCGGGGAGCCGCCATCTCCTGGTCCGGCCGGTGACAACTCCTGATGGTCGCCAGCTTGCCGTGGCGGCGAGTCGCGTCGCACCACCCCGGCTCGTGGATCTCGTCGAGCCGCACGCATTGATCGCTCCATTGGCTGCGCTGCTGCTGGCGACAGGGCTGTTCGCCATGTGGCTGGCACGTCACCTCACCTCGCCGGTGGCAGCGCTGCGAGCAGCGACTCGCCAGCTGGCCGCGGGCGTCCTCGACAGCCGGGTCGGACCGCCGACCAGCACCAGACGCGACGAGATCGGAGATCTCGCCCGCGACTTCGACGGCATGGCCGCGCGGATTCAGAGCCTCGTCGAAGGCCACCAGCGGCTGCTGCGCGATGTGTCGCACGAGCTCCGGTCGCCCCTTGCTCGCCTCGGCGTCGCCCTGGAGCTTGCCCGCAACACGGGGTCGCCGAAGCATCTCGATCGCATCGCTACGGAGAGTGAGCGTCTGGAGACGATGATCGCCAGCTTACTCGAGGTTTCGAGACTGGAGGCATCAAACGAGGCTGCACAGACGTTCCCTCTCGACACCCTGGTCAGCGATGTGTGCCAGGACGCGAGCGTCGAGGCCGGGGCCCGGGAGGTTGCCATGGAGTGCACGCGCACCGAGACCGACCTCCAGATCCACGGCCACATGAAGCTCCTCCGCAGCGCCGTGGAGAACGTCGTCCGCAACGCGATTCGACATACCGCGGCGGGCTCGTCGGTCGAGATCCAACTGCTACGGGAAGGGAGCGAGGCCGTCATCTCTGTCCGCGATCACGGCCCAGGTGTACCCGATGCTGCTCTGGAGCACCTGTTCGAGCCGTTCTTCCGGGTGGAGGACGCCCGGGAACGAGAGCGTGGGGGCGTCGGGCTCGGTCTGGCGATCACCGACCGCGCCGTACGTCAACACGGAGGTCGGGCCGAAGCCAACAACCACCCGGATGGCGGCCTCCTCGTGCGGATCATCCTTCCGCTTTCTGACGGGATCACGGCCACGTAGACACGGTGCAGGGCCTCAGAGAGGCCGCTGCGGCGCCCGTGGTTCAAGGTTGGCTTGCAAGGTGAGACAGTGTGGTAAGCCATATGAGGCAGGCTTTTTGGGCGGGTTATCAGACGGGACGGGCGCCTGGCCTCGCGTTGCACTCAACGCTCTGTCAGACCATATAACCATACAGATATTCTGCACATTCCCACAACCGCCACCGTCTCCTCGCGCCGGGCGGGAAAGACGCCAGGCACGCCGCAGACCCCGACGCATCGGCAGCGGGGTAACGGGACCAGCAGCGGACGCTGTGCTACGGCAACACGTCCAGAAACCTCTCGGCAGACTGCGGGACCTTCGGGACGTGCTGCTCGAAGAGAATGGTCTCCGGGAAGATCCGCTTGCCGTAGAACCGCTCGATCGCCTGCTGGTGTGCCGAAAGATGCGCACCCTCCAGGGAGATCCCGGCGAACAGGCCCCGTGAGCGCGCGTACGAGTAGATCTCGGCGTTCAGCCGAAGGTCGGTCGCCGCTTCGCCAGAGCGACCCACGGGACCGGCGGCCACGCTCGCCTTACCGCCCAAGGTCACCTCGCTTTGCAGCCACGACTGCGCCCCGCTCCGGTTCATGATGAACAGCACGACGTCCGTGGACTCCACACCCACCTGGAGCCCGAACGAGCCGCCGGCGATACGGTAGAACGCCGGTGGGCTCCAGACGTCGTCCTGGTTGCGACAGGACACGACACCGAGCCCGTGCCGTCCGCCCCAGGTCAACGCAGCCTTGATGACCCGCGGAAACACGGCCACACAGACGGCCTCGTCCAACAACGCCTGTGGCACACTCTGATCCGGCTCATCGAGAAGCTCGAGGTACGCCTCACGCGCTCGTTCGAGCCGACGCACCTCTTCGTAGTCGCCCACGGGCGCGCTCGCGCAACCCAGCGCAATCACAGCCAGCAACAGCGCTGTACTCCGCGTGATGATTCGCATCGTGATCCTCCTGATCCAGCCCGCGTCACGGCGCGCAGGTGATGTTCCCAAGACTACGCCGTCGAGGCCCTCCTGGCGCCCCTGCATCCGTGAGCAGGATCACTCGGAGGTGCTGGTCGCATCTGGAAACAGAGATCGCAACCCCGCTGCTGACGCCTGGCAGACACCCCGTTCGGTCACCAGGCTTGTCACGAGCCGCGCCGGAGTCACATCGAATGCATAGTTGACCGCCGGGCTCCCCGGAGCCACGATCTCGACATCGACGACGCGATCGCCGGCCGTCCGGCCCGACACCCACCGAACCTCGCGCGAATCCCGTTCTTCGATCGGAATCTGCGAGCCATCGCTGAGCTCCCAATCGATCGTGGAGGACGGAAGCGCCACGTAGAACGGAATCCCGTTGTCTTTGGCCGCCAGGGCCTTCAGGTACGTCCCGATCTTGTTGGCCACATCGCCGTTGGCGGTCGTCCGGTCGGTCCCGACGATACACAGATCCACCAGCCCGCGCTGCATGAGATGTCCACCAACGTTGTCCACCACCACGGTGTGTGAAACCCCGTGTGATCCCAGCTCGTAGGCAGTCAGTGCCGCCCCCTGGTTGCGGGGCCGCGTCTCGTCGACCCACACGTGGACGTCGATCCCGGCCTCGTGCGCCATGTAGACCGGCGCCAGCGCGGTCCCCCAATCGACCGTCGCCAGCCAGCCTGCGTTGCAGTGCGTCAGGATCCGAACCGGCCGGTCGCGGTCTTGGTCTGCAGTGGAACGGATCAGCTCGAGCCCATTCACCCCGATCTGCCGACACATTTCCACATCGGCATCGGCGATTCGCGCGGCCAGTGCGTACGCCGCCCCCACTCGTTGCTCTGGCGGCAGCGGCTTGAGCTCGGCCTCCATCTTTCGGAGAGCCCAGTGGAGGTTGATCGCCGTCGGACGTGTTCCTGCAAGCATCCGGACGGCTCGCTCGAGGGTCGCATCCCCGGGATCATCGCGAAGCCCGAGGCACACGCCGTACGCCGCCGTCACGCCGATCAGCGGCGCACCCCGAACCAGCATCTCGCGAATCGCCCGGGCGGCGTCCGCCGTGGAGCGCAACGTTGCAGTCTCGAAGCTGTGGGGCAGCCTCGTCTGGTCGATGATCTCCACCGACCAGCCGTCGCGACCGACCCAGATCGTGCGATACCAGGTGCCGTCAATATTCATGGCGTGAGTCTAACGCGCCCTCGAGGCCGCAACCACAACGGCTCTCCGGCGATCCCGACTCCACCACCGCCCGGCGCCGGTCAGACGCGATTCAGCCCGAGCGGAACGCCGCAGCCACCTCGTCGCGGAGCCCCTGCAGCGCACGTGAGATCCGCACTGGTGGTTCGACTTGCTCAGGATCGAGACCGAGGTAGAGCTCCGGCAGCATCCCCAGCTGCTCGCGAGCACGATCTGCCAGCGCGGTCAACGGCTCCATCCCCCCCTCGAGGCGCTCGCCGCCGCGCATCATCTCCACCAGCAAGGGCTGGCCGCCCCGCTCCTCGTCGTTCAGACCGATGATGTCTGCGGCCAGCCGACCATCCGCGTCCAGCCGCCTCCACACCTGCTTGATACCGGGCAAGGTGCCCTTGTTCGTGGACAGCTTGAGCACCGGCCGGTCGCCCAGCTGCGCCAGCTTGTAGACGATATCAAGGTTCGGGTCGTCCGCCGATGTGCCCAGGCGCGTTCCCACGCCGAACGCATCGATCGGCGCCCCGGATCGAACCAGCTCGCGAACCCTCAGCTCGTCCAGATTGCCAGACGCGAAGATCTCAACGTCGGTCAAACCGGCCGAGTCGAGACGGCTGCGAACCTGCCGAGCCAACGTCTCCAGGTC
>CAZEJK010000002.1:0-94569 GCA_964512045.1 uncultured Thermoanaerobaculia bacterium | reverse complement strand
TAGAACTCAACCCAGGCGCTTTGCTTCGAATTTTCGGAGATACGGAGTTATGAGCCGCTAAGGTCCGGACATCTTCGCGAAGATCCCGTTCTCAGACCTGAGGGATGCCGTGCGCATTGCGGAGTGAACCGCGCGCGAGCCTCCCGTCGAGCAGTGCCAGAAAGCTGTGACCCAGCTCTGCGAATAGCTCTGGCAGTCGATGCACTGGAAGGCCGATCACCGTGTGCGGCGAGCCCACAAGCGCGGAGACCAACAGCCCGCCCGCTCCTTGAACGGCGTACGCGCCTGCCTTGTCCACACCCTCGCCAGTGGCAACGTACCACTGGATCATGTCCTCGTTGAGATCGACAAAGGTCACCACAGCCTCATCCACCAGAGACACGAGGCCATGATCATCCGCCACCGCAACTGCGGTGACAACGGTGTGGCTCCTTCCGGAAAGGGACCGCAGCATGGCGACCGCATCGGTATCGTTGCCAGGTTTGCCGAGGATCCGATCGTCTACCGACACAACGGTATCGGCCGCGAGCACGAGCCCCCCGGGACGCTGGGCGTGGACACAGAGTGCTTTGTCGGAGGCGAGCCGCCGGGCGTATGCCGCAGGCCGTTCATCCCTTTCGACCTTCTCATCGACACCCGCTGGGACCACCTCACACTCGAGGCCGAGTCGCTCCAACAGCTCTCGTCGCCGCGGGGACCCGCTGGCCAGGACCAGCTGCCGAGACTCGGCGTTCTTCATGACTCGGTCGGCGAGACGACCACGACAGAGTCCCGACTGTCGGCGACCACGACCTCTGAGCCTGCCTCGATGGGCTCGTCTGCGCTGCTTCTCGCCGCGAGCTTCACGGTTCGATCGCCGATCCTCATCTCGACCTGCCCGAACCCACCCGGCGGAATGGTCCGCACCACTCTGGCGGGCGTACCCCGCTCCTGAGCACCTTCGGTGGACGGGCCGGGCCATGAGCACAGGAAACGTCGGAGAACCAGCGCTCCCACCCCCCCTGCTGCGACAGCAACCGGTACCTGCACGCCCAGAGACATCGTGGTGACGCCGTGCAGAATCAAGCCGACCGCGCCAAAGAACGTGACAAAGAGGACAACCAGATCCGTCAGCGGCGTGGTGGACCCCACCCAATGCTCATGCGACGGGGCAACAACCCCGTCGCACAGCTCGGACGGATGCATGATCCGCCGAATGAGACCCGTGACCAGTGCGAGGATGGCTCCGAGCAAAAGAACCGCGAGGTAGAAGAAACCTATGGTCATGGGACGAGTGTACCAGCGATCCCGAGCGAGGTCCTTATGGGTGCGGACATCGGCAGCGCGGAGCGCCCGGCGTGTTGAGTCAGCTTGGTGAGTCAGCTTGGTGACGTCGCCGGTAATGCACGAGTTCGGGCCCACGACCGGATGGCCTTGAGCTGCTCTTCCATCGTCTTCGAGAGCGGAACCGTCCGTCCAAACGTTCGCAGCATCAGGCTCTGATCCAACGGCAGATCACTTGCGACCGCCGTGATCTTGGCCGACACAACCGCCTGCTCGATCTCCGCCCCGTTCCATCCGCGGGTCGCTGAGGAAAGCAAGATCAGATCGTGTTGAGACGGGTCGACACCGTTACGGCGCATGTGGATCTCCAAGATCTCCTTGCGCTCCTCGTCGTTCGGAAGATCGACGAAGAACACCTGATCGAACCGACCCTTACGGATGATCTCGGCCGGCAGAAGGTGGATCCGATTCGCGGTCGCCGCCACGAAGACCTCCGCACGGTGCTCCTGCATCCAGGTGAGAAAGGTGGAGAAGATCCGTGTCAACGACCCGCTTTGTCCCTCCTGATACCCTGCCACCCCCATCTCGATCTCGTCGATCCACAGCACCGCTGGCGCCACAGACTCCACGGCCTCCAGGGCCCTGTGGAACACCCACTCCGGTGAGCCGTGGACCGCGGAGAACACGAGGTTCATATCCAGTCGAAACAGGGGTAGCTGCCACTCCCGTGCAATCACCTTGACCGCCAGGCTCTTCCCGCAGCCGGACATCCCCATCAGGAGAACGCCTTTGGGCACTGGCAGCCCAGCCTCCCGGGCCGTACGGCTGAACAGCTCCCGTCTCTCTCGCATCCATCCGCGAAGCTGATCCAGACCACCGAGCTGCACCAACCGGAGATCCGGTGGCACGAACTCCAAGATTCCCTCTTTGCGTGTGACCTGCTCCTTTTCAGCGAGAACATCCTCGAAGAACGCCTCGCCGAGCGTGGCATGCCGGTCCAAGAGACGACGCAGCAGGTGCTCCACCTCGGTCAGGCTGATGCCCTTCAAGGCTGTCACAAGTCGTTCCAGCGTCTCCTCCGAGACCTCGCGCTGCGCGACGAGCCGTTCCGCCTGGACGCGAACCTCGGCATCATCGGGGAACAGGGAGACCACCACGTACGAGATCGGCCGCAGAAGCGCTGGAACCTCTGAGGTGGCACCCATGACGAACAGGTACCGACCTGTGTTACGGATCGCCATCGCCGTGTCGCGAAGGCGCCGCAACAACCTCGGATCATCCAGGAGCTGGATCAGGTCTTTGAACAGGTACAAACCCCGGCCCGCCCCCTCGCGAACCCACTGCAGGGCGTGCATCGGATCGGCGAGCTCCTCCGGGCCAGCGCCTTCGAAGCCGTCAGCGCAGTTCCAGACCAACAGCGGCAGCGCCTCCGGCCGGCTGCTATCCGCAAACCGCTGCAAGAGCCTTTGCAGCCGGTCCTCCTCCATTGTCACCAGGAACGTGAGGGGATAGGCAGACGCGAGTGCCGTGTGAATCTGCTCGGTGGCGGTTCGCATGAGGCCGATTCTACCCGACTTGTCTCGAATCTGCCGACGCAGCCATCCCGAGGCCATCGGCTCCATCCCCTCCGACTTGACCACAGACGCCGAGCCACCGACAATGCGGCCAGGCCGGAGTGGCGGAATGGCAGACGCAGCGGACTCAAAATCCGCCGAGGGCAACCTCGTGAGGGTTCGAATCCCTCCTCCGGCACCATGCCAACCGCCGAGAGCATCTCCTCGTGTCAACGAAACGGCGCGATCAGCCGGTGGCAGGAGAGCCGTCCGGAAGACTTGGTCGCGCGTGCCCGATATGTCACCACACGATCGTCTCAGGCCGCGCAAGCGCGATACTGTTCTTTCCTCCGCGCGACCTCCAGCGGTCGAGCGCGCCCGATGCCCAACATCCTCAGGTACCCAACCTATGCGCGTAGAATGGAGTGAGCAATGGACTGAGCTGACGAGAGCGACTGACCGTATGAGAGTAGTAATGACATTCACGGCGCAAGGCACATCATGATTGTGGACTCCGAGCAGCTGGCTTCGATCGCCGCTCGGCGTGAGGGGTCACTGGCCGACACTCCATTTCCGTTGGTGCTGCATGCCCACTACCTTCACCGCAGCACGATGTGGCTTCAGCTGCGTCGAAAGATCGTGGCCAAGGATGTCATGATCGTAGATGGCGTGCCGGTGGAGTGTCGATCGAACCTCGCCCACGAGTCTCTGGATCGCTTTCTCCTCGACTCCGGCGTTCTCGATGCCGATACTGTGAGCTCGCTGCGTGCACACGCCGTCGCAGAGAAGATCGAGTTTGCCGAGTCGGTGTTGCGGCGGGGACTACTGACCCCTGACGAGATCGTCCGGCAGCAACAGAAAAGCCTGGCCAAGAAGCTGCTGGATGGCTTCGCCTGGTCCGACGGAACCTTCGCTTGCTCGTTCGATGTCGACACCGCTCGTTCAAAGCTCCCAGTCAACCTTGCACAGCTCATCGTGTTCGGAATCACCCGGTTCACACCGAAAGAGACCGTCGACAAGGTGCTGGTGGATCTGATCGGTGAGCGCCACAGTCTGAACCCGGCGTCACCCTACGATATCGATGAGCTCAGGCTGGCGCCCCGCCAACGCGCGGTCATCGACGCTCTTCGAGATGGCCCCCGGGACCTGGAGGAGGTGGCAGTCGCATCCGGCCTTCAGCTGGATGACTTCACTCGGTTCGTCTACGCCCTCTCGATGACCGGGATCATTGTCACAGACAAGCAGCTGGCGAAGGCGGCAACCGTCGGATCAGAGCGGCACGCAAAAGCGCCCCACCCGATCGGCTCGGCCTCTGGAATCTCCATTCCGGCACCGTCGCCGACGATGTGCGAGGAGACGGTCGAACGTGCGCGCAGCGTGCGTCACCAGGTCCCATCGGAGGTCCTGAAGGTCGACTCCGACACTTCGCGCGAGCTGATCGAGGGAGAGCTCCTCTCGTTTCTTCAGCGCTACTCGCCGTGGCGCTATCAGGAACCGGTGCATTCGGCGGCGCGCGAGCTCTTTCTCGCTGGCGTCGAAGCCTATTGCCGACTGACCGTGCAGTACCGCTACGGGACCAGAGGCCACTCGAGCTCGCCTATTGCGACCGCGATACCAGAGCATTGCGAAGAGCTCGTGGATCCCTCAGAGCGGTTCACGGAGGGTCTGGCACTGAAGAAGAAGAAAGCGTACGGTGATGCACTCGAGCATCTTCGCGCCGCCTCTGAGCTCGATCCACAGAACCCAATCTACCGTAGCGAGGTGGCTCACTGTCGCTACCTTCTCTCCCCGGAAGGCTCCGCGCGCCAGGCCATGGGCGAGCTGATCGAGGCGACCCGTATCGATCCGGCGTGCGGTCTCGCTCACTTCTATCTCGGCGACATTCACGAGCGACAGGGCCGTCGGGAACGTGCCGCGGAGTGCTACCGCCGTGCCAACATCTACCTCGCTCCGGATCGGCGGGCCATCGAGGCGCTCATGCGTCTGACCGAACGGTTCGGTGAGTAGCCGTCGATCCTGAGCTGCTCCCGTCCACCTCCTCAAGCAGGATCAACCCCTCCAGCAGCTGCACGAAAAGAGGATCGAGGCCAGCTCTCGCCTGATCATAAAGAGATGCAATGATCCCTTCCCGGGATATCAGACCTGCCGGCGCACGCACGGTGTGAAGTACATCGAACGTCTCGCCCGCTGCGATCATGGCCGACACCGGATGGATCGAATGCTTCCTCGGGAGCTTCGGGTAGCCGCCACGAACACGTCCCAGATGGTGCTCGATGGCCACGACCGGCACCACGGCAGGCAAAGTAGAAACCTGTATGAGCGCCTCATACCCGCGACGGGGATGGTCCGGATCCAGCTCCAGCTCCGGCCCCGAGTGTCGCAGCTCCCTTCGAACTTCGTTGGGATCGCCGAGGACCTTTCCGAGGTCATGGAGCACTGCCGCGAGACCGATCTCCTCTCGTTCCGTCTCACCGAGGCCGAGCAGGTGAGCGAGGCTCGACGCCAGGACCGCGACGTTATGGGCATGCACCGCCGGCCACAGCTCCTCTTCCTCGAGCGCGACCAGCAGCGCAAGTGGTGATACGCACGCCTCGACCTCGCTATCGATCGCCGCGACCACGTCCGACAGCACCGCAACCGCCAGTTGCTGTCCCGCGCGGCACTCCAGAAACGCGTCATGGAGCAGTCGCACTCGATCCCTCATCACAGCGCGAAGCGCCGACTGTGAATCCCGAGGCACTCCCGGATACAGCTGAGAGCTTTGCGGGGCAAGACTCCTCATTCGGATGTGCCGCGAGCCCTCAAGGGACTCCAACCTCCGGTCTGCCAACCCGCTCAAAAACCCCTCCAGCTCAGTCTCTGCGACTCCCTCGAGAAACGAGATGCCTTCGACATCCCGATGACGCAGCTCGCGGATCACCGTGCCCACCTGGCCGCTGGTCTGACGGAGGGGAGCTCCGTCAACGAAAAGCTCATCTTCCAGGCAGAACAGCGTGAGCTCCTGCTCGGAGCTCAACAGGGCCTCCAGAAGCTCTACTAGCTGATTCCGAGCCGCCAGATATCTCGGGTGCTCAGCTGAGTACAAGCGTCGCGTCGTCACTCCCACCGCAAGCGTCGTCAGGAGGCTGACGACCCGCTCCTCCCGGCTGTCCGGAGCGCTCATCGGCGCCTCCAACGATTGCGAAGCTCACGAGCACGAGCTCCCACATCGTCCTTTTGATCTGTCAATGACTCCACGACGCGCAGCGCAGCCCGATCGCCGCGGCCGGACAAACCTTCGAGCACCGCCAATCGTGCCGCCGTGAGCTGCGCTCGATGACGTCGCCCCGTTTGCGAGGCCAGCTGAAGCAACGCCGAGGTGGCCTCCTCACTGCTGTGTATTGCCACTGCCCGAGCGACCTCCGGTAGCCGATCCATGCCAACAGACTCGGCGAGACGGCTCTGCAGCTCTGCCGCGAGCATGACGCCAACCTCGTGTCGCCGCCGACGTGCTGCCAGTGAGAGCGCATCCTGGAAGGCAGCGTCGTCATCTCGCGCCAACAGAGCTCGCAACCCGTCGAGCCCGCGTTGGTCGTGGGCATCCAGCAAGTAGGCCACGGCCTCAGAGGCGACCCGACGCTCCGCATGGGACGTCAGTCTGGCAACTGCATCGGTGTGGTCTCGCGGCGCCACCTCCCGGAGAAGGTGCACCGCGTTCCGCACCACGTACCAGCGAGCATGACTCAGGAGGGAACGCAGACCAGGTGCCGCTGCCGGCCCGATGATCACTACCATCTCGAGCAACCGCTTGCGAACAGCCAGGTCGTCTTCTGTGGTCAGGCGATGCAGCACCGAGGGGACGATCCGCTCGCCGAGCAGCGCGACGACCATCATGACCTCTGCGCGGCGCTGCTTCCCCCACCTACTCAGGGCCTGGAGCAACGCCTCCAGGCCTCCGCGATCGACCAACCGCTCGATCTCCTCCTCGCGCCCTTGCCGAAGCAGATCCTGCGCCACCTCGATCGCAGCAGCAAACTCCCCAAGCTCAAGGTGCTCGAGGTACCTGACCACCAGCTCTCTGGCAGCAACACGACCCAGCTCGGAGAAAGGTACCAATGCATGAACCTGGCGTAGAACCTGCGCCGCCTGGCGCCGAATCGGCCCGGCTCCGAGGCTCGCCGACACCTCCTCCCCTGCTCCGAGGGCTCGGGTGGCGCAGGTCCAGCTCCCCAGCTGAGCGGTGAATGGCAGTGACCGTGTGCTTTCCTCTGCATCCACAACTGGCTTCGTTACGTCAAACGCCCGGTTCGAGCCCATTCTCGAGACCAACCTCCTCGCTCGTTCTCTGACCTCCGGCGTCAGCGACACAAGCGGCTCCGACTGCACCTCAGGTGGCGCTGCGAGCGCGGAGATGATGCGTTGCGACCCTGCAGGCACCTGCACTCCTGCAGCGACCATCGCCTCCACCGCATCGAGAAGCTCCGTCACAACCAGGGCCTCGGGCATCCGAGAGCACAGGTCGCCGCCATCACCCCTCTGGATCAGAAGACGGGCGAGCAGCATCCGATTGCCTGGATTGATAGCCTGCGCCATCTCGCGTACTGCCGCCAACAGCGCCAGACCCCGCAGAATGGCTCCCTCATCCTCGTGGCGGTGCAGCAGCTGAGCCAGGTGGTCCACCAGCTCGGTCAACAAGCCGAACGGATCGCGCGCACGGTCAATTGCCTCCGCAGCTGCTCGAAGCTCCCCCGCCCCAACTCTCTCCCCGAAGGTCACTCCCGCGATGCTCACGAGGTCATGCACCCCCGATCCTGGGAGCGCGAGAAGATGCTTCGCCTTCGCCGCCCCGGGTTCGACCGCAAACACCTCGGAAAAGGGAATGAGCTTCAGTGACTGCAATGACCTCGATTGCTCAAGGAACCTTCTTCGCTCCTCGCCTCGCAGATGCTTCTGAAGCCCTGCTAGCATCTGAACAGCCTCAGTCCTTTCCTCCGTTGCGAACGGTGGTTCCACCACAACACCGACAACACCGGCCCGTAACAGCTGCTGCGCCAGCTGCCGGGCCGGATGACGTACAGACGTCAACGCCTCTGCGCGGAGGAAGAAGGCATCCCGGCGAACCTCGAGAACGGTCTGATCACGACCAAGAAACGCCTCAGCCTCGGCGAACCGCTCGAGCGCAGGCTCGAGAGCCGGGTGGTTCGCGGGGTAGAAGCGGCTGAGACGACGAACCACCTCGAGCTCTCGAAGCCAGTCAGAGAACGCTGCCTTGTCGGAAAATGCGCCGAGCTCAACCACCAAGTCATTCTATCAGCTAGAGAACCTTCGTCTGCTTACCGTAGTAGAGAGCGGAGAAGAGCGAGCGCCTCGCGGTCCCAGCTGATCTGATCGTCACCCTTCGGGGTCTCGAGGACCATCGGCACGTCGGCGAGTCGGGAATCGTTCAGGATGCGTGCGAACGTCCCCGGACCGAGCACTCCGAAGCCGATCCGCTCATGTCGGTCCCGCCGCGCACCACGATCGACGCCGGTATCGTTGAGATGGATCACATCGGGATGTTGCCGACCGGTCGCCACCTCGAACTCGTGCCACATCCGCTGATACCCGGTTTCTGAAGCCAGATCCACGCCGGCGGCCCAGAGGTGCGCCGTATCCCAGCACGTGCCTGTGCGTTCTCGCGGCAGGAGGGCGAGCATCTCGCCAAGCTCCGCGAAGGTGGAGCCGAGAGTGCTTCCCTGTCCGGCCGTCATCTCGAGCAGAAGGCGCGCCGCTCGGCTCCGTCCAAGCGCCTCATCCACACCGTCCACAACTCGGCGAACTCCCTCCTCGACACCGTCACCCGTGTGCGCTCCGGGATGCAGAACGACCCACGGCACGCCCAACCGATCGGCACGCACCAGCTGATCCACCAGAAGCTCGACGGACCTCCGCCGCAACGCTCGATCTCGTGCCGCCAGGTTGATCAGGTACGGCGCATGGATGACGACGTTGCGCACATCGAGTCGTGCCGCGGCCAGCGCCTGACCAAAACGCGCTACGTCAGCCTCAAGCAGCGGCGGTCCGGTCCAACGGCTCGGGGCCTGGGTGAAGATCTGCAGCGCGTCACATTCCAGCTCGGCTGCCCGCTCCACCGCTCGCCAGACACCTCCAGCAACCGACAGGTGCGCACCAAGGGGCGGACAGCACCCTGGGCGACGCGTGCCGCAGTGGAGGCCTTGCTCCTGGGCTGTTCTCACGACCATGGCCCTCCTCGAGTCCTCTCGACGCAGTGAAAATCAGTGCAACAGATTCGGGGCGCCGAGCGTGTACTCTCGACCTCGCTCGGCCACCTGTTGTGACTACTTCAGGCTTCCCCGGCCCTCGATGACACGGCTCACCTCATCAAACCCCACGGGCTTGCCCACCATGAAGCCCTGAATCCGATCGCAGCGCTGGCCTCGGAGAAACTCCAGCTGCTCGGCAGTCTCCACACCTTCGGCGACCACGCTCAGGTTCAGGCTTCGTCCCATCGAGATGATGGCGCAGACGATCGACATGTCCTCTGGCCGGATCGTCAGGTCTCCAACGAATCCGTGGTCGATCTTGATCGTCGTGATCGGGAACCGCTTCAGATGGTAGAGAGACGAGTAGCCCCGTCCGAAGTCGTCCATGGACAATGAGACACCGAGCGCGTTGAGCTCGTTCATCGTCCTGATGGCGTTCTCCACGTCGTGCATCACCGCGCCCTCGGTGATCTCCAGGCACAGACCCTCCGCCGGCAGATCGGTCTCCTTCAGTGCCCTGCTGACCTTGTCGAGCAGCTCCTTGTCCTGAAACTGTCGCGGCGACAGGTTGACGGAAACCACAAGCTCCTCAGCCCCCGTTGAGCGCCAGCGGACGCAGTCGGCACATGCCGTCCGTAAGACCCAGTCTCCGATCGGTATGATCAGCCCGGTCTCCTCGGCCAGCGGGATGAACTGGCTCGGCCAGACCATGCCAACCCTGGGGCGATTCCAGCGAACAAGCGCTTCCACCGCAACCGGTCGATCGCTGTCCACAGGGAAGATCGGCTGATAGTGCACGACGAACTCGTCGTTCTTGAGTGCGCTGCGAAGGCTCCCCTCGAGCTCGAGACGCTCCAAAACCTGGACGTTCATTGCCGGGGTAAACAGCTTGTACGACCCACGCCCGAGCTCCTTCGCACGGTACATGGCGATATCCGCGTTGGCGATCAAGACATCGGGATCGTTACCGTCCTCCGGGTACAGGGTGATACCAATGCTCCCCTCCAGAATCACCTCGCGGCCTTTGATGCGATGCGGCGCCGCGAGCGCGTGCAGAGTCCTTTCTGCGAAGTACACCGCATCGTTCGGACCAGCCACATCCTGAAGCACGATCACGAACTCGTCTCCTCCGTGTCGGGCCACGGTGTCCTCGTCCCGGACGATGTCAGACAGGCGCTTCGCGACCGACTGCAGCAGAACATCGCCGGCTGAGTGACCCAGGCTGTCGTTGACGATCTTGAAGTCATCGAGGTCGATGAACAGCACCGCCAAACCCTTGCCACGACGGCGCGCATGAGGCAGCGCAACACCGAGACGATCTTTGAGGAGTCTCCGGTTCGGCAGCCCCGTCAACGCATCGTGGTACGCCTGGAACGCGATCTGCTCCTCGCTCCGGCGCAGCTCGGTCAGGTCCTGTACGGCGCCGAGCACCTCCATCGCCCGTCCTTGCTCGTCGCGAACCACCCGAATGAGCTGGCGCACGATCCGCTCGACCCCGTCCGGTCGCACGACGCGGTGCTCGATATCGAACAGGCCCCTGGTATCCCACAGGCTATCGTCCAGCCACCGGTGGAGCTCATTTTGGTCGTCGGGATGTGCGAGGGCCACGAACCCGTCCATGTTGTGCGGCAGAAGCTCGGCGGGCCGACCTACGATCCGACCCACCTCCTCCGAGTACTCCACCCGGTCCACGCCAGGGTCGTATCGCCAGCTACCGAGGTGGGCCATCTTCTCTGCTCGGGCGAGCATCGCCTCGCTGCTTCGCAGCTCCTCGGTCCGCGCCTCGACAAGCTGTTCAAGGCGATCCTTGGCCTCCTCGAGCTGTCGCTCGGCGTGCCACTTCGCCCCCAAAGACGCTGCGAAGCTTTGAATCGCGAGCGGTTGGAGCGGCTTCTGGACGTACAGGATCTTCTCCTGTGGTGGTACGCGCCGTCCGATATCCACCGGATGGACCTCTGCGTGCGCTGTCACGAACACGAAGTGAACATCAGGATCCACGGCGCGCATCTGCTCGGCCGCCCATACTCCGTCGGGTCCCGGTGGCATCAGGAGATCGAGGAACGCCACCACGAACGGTGCTCCTGCATCGCGAGCCGCCTGGCACGCACGCACCGCCTCCTCTGCACCCGCACACAGCATCAGATCGTACGGCCACCGTGCGATGTCCTGTGGGTCATCGTCCTGCGGGCTGAGGATCGCGGCATACAGAAGTCGGACCGCCTCGTCATCATCGACGGCCAAGATCCTGTACCTCGACGCAACGGAATCGCTCAGAGTATGACCATCCTTGAAACGAGTATACTGCAGCACGCTTGATCGGTAGTCGTAGCCTTGCCGGCCAACCATGACCGCACACAGAACCAACGAATCTGAGCTGCGCAACCCCGTTGTGAACTCACGAGTCCGGTTCGGCTACAATCGCTTCGTGTCCCGACCAGACGTTTTGAACCAACGGTTCTCGGCACAGCTGATGCGCAGTCTTCGGCCAGAGCAGTGGCTGAAGAACGGCTTCGTGCTCGCTCCGCTCGTGTTCGCTGGACAGCTCGATGACGTGGGCGCCGTCGTCCGCACCCTGGGGGCTGCGGTAGCCTTCTGCATGGCGTCCTCGGCCACCTACCTGATCAATGATGTCATTGATCGTAGGTCCGACCGCGCACATCCAGTCAAGCGCGACCGACCGATCGCCTCCGGTGCAGTGTCGGTCTCGCTCGCGCTGGCGCTTGCTGCTGCCCTGATCTTCGCAGCGGTTGCTGGGGCCCTGGCACTGGATGGCTGGTTTCCATCCGTACTCATCGGCTACCTGGCGATGACCACACTCTACTCCACGCTCTTCAAGAACGCCGTGTTCGTCGACGTCATGGTCGTTGCCGCCGGTTTCGTCCTGCGGGTCGTCGGAGGCGCCGCGGTCATCCCGGTACCAGTCTCGCACTGGCTATTGTTGTGCGCGTTCTTGCTCGCCCTGTATCTCGCCCTCGGCAAGCGGCGCGCAGAGCTGCTGCTCCTCGGCGACGGTGCAGGCGGGCATCGTCCGGTTCTTCACAGCTACACGTTGCCAGTCGTGGATCAGACAATCAGCGTGGTGCTCGGGGCAACGGTGGTGGCCTACTGCCTGTACACTGTCGCACCGGGCACCGTCGCAAATGTGGGCTCCGAGGCCTTGATGGCAACCGTCCCGTTCGTGCTGTACGGGCTCTTTCGGTACCTGTTCCTGCTCCATACGCGCGACCTGGGCGACAGCCCGACGCGCGCTCTCGTCACTGACCGACCGTTACTGATCTGCGTCGTTGCCTGGGCGGCAGTCTCCGCTGGCATCATCTCACTGTAGCGCTGAAGATCGAGGTTCAAGGAGCTGCATGGTGTTTCTCGCTCTCGACTTCGACGGTGTGGTCTCCAACAGCGCGCGCGAGTGCTTCGTGACGGGTCTTGGCGCCTATCTACACCTCGAGCCCTCGAGCCGGCTCTCGGATCACCCGTGCCGCGGGATGGAGCATCCCGAACACCACGACTTCTCGTCGGATCCGCTGTTTCGCGGTCTTCTCGATTTGATCCCCCTGGGCAACCGGGCCGAGGACTTTGGGGTCGCTTTTCGAATCCTGGACCGCGGAGCCGACGTCGACAGGCAGCAGCAGTACGACCGGTACATGGCTGGGATCCCCCGAGCATGGCTCGATCGGTACCACCGGACGTTCTACGAACAGCGGAACGCCCACCGACAGCGCGACCTGGACGGATGGCTCTCGCTCTCCAGGCCATATCCAGAGATGATTGAGCTCCTGAGACGACATCGTGAGACGCCAATGGCGTTTGCGACAGCCAAGGACGCCGCCACGGTGCGTCTCCTCCTCGACGGGTACGGTCTGGGTGAGGTCTTCCCCGACGAGAGAGTTCTGGACAAGGATACCGGCGTCGACAAGAGGGCTCATCTACGGCACATTCGTGACGCCTTCGCGGTCTCGTTCACGAACATCACGTTCGTCGACGACAAGGTCAATCACCTCGAGGCGGTTGCTCAGCTCGGCGTCCGTTGCGTCCTCGCTGGATGGGGGTTCAACACGGAGCGCGAGCACCGTCGGGCGCGGCAGCTCGGATTTGAAGTTTGCTCCCTCGACGAGGCCGAGGGACTCTTCAATCCGGAATCCTGAGGTCCACAATCTCTCGCCGGGTCTCGTCGTATCACGGAGGGGAAGCCGCCGTGGCACTGGTGTCGACCACGGCCTCGATCGCTGCCGGCAGAGCAAACCGGTCGTCCGCGAGCTCAACGTTGTGCTCCACCAGCTCGAGCTGGGTGACCATCTCCTGCATCATCAAGCGCTGGGTCGTCCGGAACGGCACGGTGATGCCATCGACATCGCGGTAGTCCGAAAACTCGATGACAACTGGAATCTCTCCCATCGCCGTGGTCGCCACGGTCTCCATCTGGATCGGCAGTCCGCTATCCGTCGCCAGACACCACACCTCCACGTTGCCTTCGTGGGGTGTCATCTCGACCTGATAGCACACGCCATCATCCTCTCCTGCGGTGGTTGTACCGACGGTCTCGTACGCGGCATACAGCTCCCGCCATCGCAGTGTGGCGTCGAGCTGCGAGGTGCGCAGTGCGAAAGCGCGTTCCGCACCCTCGAGAACTCGTGGCCCTTGAATATCCGACAGCTCCCACACGGTCTCACCGTCCGAGCCCGAGGCGACGCTGCCCAGACCTTCGGCCTCAAACTCCATCCGAAACCGGTCAGGGCGCGCCTCCCAGGTCGTGAGTGTCCCGCTGATGCCAGCCCCCGCCATTGACATCGTTCCCCGAGTCACTCTGGTGTGGACCTTGGCAAACGCCTCCGCACCGCCGCTGGCAGACGAGTAGCGCTCCAGCAACTCCTCAGCTGGAGGCAGCCCCTCCTCGGGACGATCGTCCGAACCAGCTATAGCCATCGAACAAACTGTCAGCCCCACAAGTGTGCTCAGCAGCACTCCTCTCCACCTCATGTTTCCCTCCAGCATGATCAGTGCACCGCACGTTTAACCGCAGACTCCTCGATCCATCCGGCCGCAGCAGTTACCTCCGGATCGGGATCGTCAAGCAGCGCATCCCGCGACAGCTCGATGATGACGTCCGGCTCCACACCGCGACCCTCGAGAGACTCTCCTCTGACCGACTCGAAGCTCGCAAACGCGTGTTGGAACGCATCTCCGTTTGCAAGGCGCACCACACGTGACGGCAACGCCTGACCAGACGTCCGCCGTCCGAACACCCTCGCTCTGCCAAGATCCTTCAAGCCACCGGCAAAGATCTCTGCCGTGGAAGCAGACACACCATCGACGAGCACTGCTATCGATCCGGTGTACGTCGTCGGACGAGGAAATACAACAAAGTCGAGTGAGCCATTCCGCGTCGTCATCGTTCCGAGGCGGCGTCCGGACTCCTCGAGGAGAAACCCTGCCATCCCCATCGCCATCGCTCCGATACCTCCAGGGTTTCCGCGGACATCGATGATCAGACCCTGGGTATCGGCCAGCTCGCGCACGGCTGTCTCGAAAGCCGGCATGATCGTGGCTGGATCGAAGAACGCATTGAATGCGATGTAGCCAACCCGCCCGTCCGCCAGGCGTCGATGCTCGAGCCATACATGGACCGGCGGCAGGTGACCGAGCTGCACCCGCTTGCCGTGCGGTTCCGCCAGCTTCAAGGACACAGTATGGCTCTGGTCAGCGCCGTCGCGGACACGGAGTACCCGCACCCCACCCACAGGCCCCTGAAGGCGAGAGACAACCGCCATGGTCATGACGAACTGACGAGCAACGTCGTCCCCGATGTGGTCAGAGACGCGTCTGAGAGCTGGTGCGAGCTCCGTCTCATCAATGGAATCGATGACCCACCCTGGCTCGATACCAGCAGCCGCCGCTGGAGTGCCAGGCCGGACCGACGTGACGACAGCTTCGCCAGATATCGTCCGGATCTCGAGTCCCATCACGCCGCTGCCGCCCTCCGACCCGCTCGCCTGAAGGTCGTCTTCGCTTCCGGACAGCTCCTCGTACAGATCACCGGGAATGATCAGAAAATGGGACTGTCCGAGCGTGGCGAGCATCTCCTGAAGAACCTCCCTGGCTGTGGCCGCATTGGCAGCTGCCTGCATTCTCGGCTCGAACCGCTCGCGAACGGCGTTCC
This sequence comes from uncultured Thermoanaerobaculia bacterium, assembly GCA_964512045.1. Taxonomy (GTDB): domain Bacteria; phylum Acidobacteriota; class Thermoanaerobaculia; order Thermoanaerobaculales; family Sulfomarinibacteraceae; genus CAZEJK01. Next base: position 79,357 of record CAZEJK010000002.1, on the reverse strand, counting down.
AATCTACGCCCCCGAGATCGGGATCCCAGTGGGTATCACGGACAAGCGTCCAGACCTCCTCGAACGCCTGCATGTGCCGGTCGTCAGGCCTCGGCACAGGAGGGGGATCGCCCGCCGCCCACAGCGGCACCGCAAGCAGCCACACCGACAGAAAGACGACCGGTCGCACGAACACCTCCAACCATCGACTGGTACGCATGGTACCACCTGGCCTGCCAGGCGATGCGCAGCGACGACCTCGACCCTCCATGTCATCTGCGACCGACGCTATACTCGTGAGGATGGGCTGTGCAATCTGGTGTGCGCGTGACCGCTGAGCATTTCGTCCTGGCTGAGCTGCGGCTGGTGCTCGTTCGGCTGAGGGAAGAGGTTTCCATGCACGACCTCGTGAGCGATCAGAACGTCATGGAGTCCGTCCAACCGTGTGTCGGAGCCTTCCGTCAGCTGATTGACGCGCGCTCGGTCGTCTCCGTGCGTCTGAGCTCCGACGAGATCCGCCAGCTCTCCCAGCAAAGTCTTTTCGAGCCAGGAGTGTACCGAGCAATCGTCGCTCCGCACAATGCTGTCTACGGTCTCGCTCGGGCTTTCGAGGCATACGCGGACCTCCATAACCAGCGGGTCCAGGTGTTCCGCGATCTCGACTCCGCATGTGCGTGGCTCGAGATCCCGGCTCCGGAGATCGAGACGACGCTGCGACGTTCCTTCGAGTAGATCGCGCCTCGAAGCGCAGGCCAACCACAGCGGTTCAGCACAGCTCGAGGTTCGAACACAACGAGCTCACGACGAAACGGTCGCCACTGCCGATGTCTCGGCGTTCAGCCAGATCGTGGCAACAACCTCGTTGCCTGCTCCAAGGTACTCCACTGAATCGAAGCTGACGAGGTTTGCGATGGCGATTCCACGACCATGTGTGTGGAACGCTCGACCGGGATCGATCCGCAGGAAGCTCCGCCAGTCGAACCCTGACCCTTCGTCTGCAATATGGACGCGAATTCGATCGTCGAACCGTTCGAACCGGACGCGCACGTACTTCGAACGATTCTCGGCTGCGGTGAGCCTCCGCTGCACCTCCTCGTGCCACTGCTCCGCACGTGCCAGGGCACTCTTCTCCTCGTAGGAAATACCGAGGTTCCCGTGCTCGACAGCGTTGACGAGGAGCTCTGTGAGGCCCATGACCGCCTGCTCCGGATCCGGGCATGCTCGCGCCAGAACGGTCGCCAGGTTTGATGCCTCTTCGAGACTGCGAAACTTGAAGTCCGCACGGCGCATCAGCCGCATGGCTCCAACGCCCTGGCGGACCTCGAGCTGGAGCTCTCTGTAACGTCCTTGCTTCGCGGAAGCGGCACGGATGATGGAAACGAGCATACCCTCGTCGATCGGTTTGGTGAGGTAATAGTACGCGCCAGACTCGATCCCGTCCACAACTGTGTCGGGGTCCGAATGACAGGTGAGCACGACCACCGGCACGGCCTGGAGCTCGGGATGCGCCTTGATCGTCCGTAAGAACTCGAAGCCGCTCATCCGGGGCAACTCGAGGTCGAGGAGCACGGCATCGATCTTCTCACCCACCTCGCGAACGCGTTCCCACGCCTCGAGACCGTCCTCAGCTGTCTCGACTCGGAAGCCGTCGCGCTCCAGGCGTGAGCGCAACCGCACTCGTGTTGTCGAGTCGTCCTCTACCACCAAGATGCGTTGCATGCGAGTCCTTGTTCCGTCTCACCTTTGAGTGCAGACGGCACCACTATACCGGACGCGTGCATCTCGCCCAACCGCCTCGCGTGGCCTGTTGCTCCATCAGGCCTATCACGCTACATTGGTAGATGGAGCTTCGAATGTCGAACGATAGCTTGGGCACTGGGCGACGGTTTCCGCGGATTCCGTCCTCGCAACCGATCCTGGCGCAACGCCTGGACGAGGCCCCAGATGCGATCGGCGGCAACGCAATGAGCCGAACGCGGACAGTCGGCCTCGGCGGCTGCATGTTCACGAGCGATGAGTCATTCGGACCCGGCACCATATTGGACCTGGTGATCAAGGCGCGCGAACGGGTTGTCCGGACCACTGCTCGCGTCGTCTGGGAAGCGACCATCAGTGGCGACCGGTTCGAGGTAGGTTGCGAGTTTCTCGATCTCGAAGACGCCGACCGCGCGGCCCTCGCGGCTCTGTTTCGACGCACAGATCACTCCGCAATCGCAGAGGATACGGGCTGAAGCGCCCGTCAAGCGCCATCACGGCGGAAACCTGGGAGCTCCGGTCTCACCGTTGCTCAGCTCCGTGAGTCACCGCTCACGATCCAGACTCGAAGCTGCCCCACCATCGTTCAGTACGCTCGGAAGCTCAGCCGCTGAAGACCGGGTCGTAACGCTCGACCCTGTTGCGTCCCATCCGTTTGGCACGATACAGAGCCTCGTCCGCTGCCTCGAGCAGGGCAGACGTGCCACGCACGCCAGGGTAGCTCGCAAGACCGCAGCTAAAGGTCACGCGAAACTCGACCTGATCGCAACGGTACCGGATCTCAGAGAACGCCTCGCGCATCTCATCGAGCACGTGGTATGCCGCGTCCATGCTCGTGTTCGGGAGGATCACAGCAAACTCCTCACCGCCGTAGCGGCCGACGAGGTCCGTCTTGCGCAACCGCTGCTGGAGCAGCCGGGCCAACGACTTCAACACGCGGTCGCCGGAGCTGTGGCCGAAGGTGTCATTGATTCCCTTGAAGCGATCCAGATCGATCATCCCGAGGATCACTGAGCTCTCCAAACGCCGCGACCTCGACATCTCCACCTCCAAGACCTCCTTGATCTTGGTGTGGTTCAGCAGGCCCGTGAGACCGTCTCGCATCATGAGCGACTGCAGTATTCGCGACCGCTGGGCCCGAGCCATCACCGAGGAGATCAGGTGGTCCACCAGAATCGGCTTCGTCAAGAAGTCGTCGCCGCCTCGGCTAATCGCTGCGAGCTGCTTGTCAGGGTTCGTCTCCGCGGACAAGAACACGATCGGAGTGCTGACATAGGCCTCCTGCTGACGGATCGCAGCCGCAAGCTCGGAGCCGTTGCAGTCCGGCATGTACACGTCCATCAAGATCAGATCTGGCTTGTACTCACGTAAATGCCGCATCACCTCGAGCGGCCGGTGTACGATCCGTGCGGACAGACCTGCCTGCTCGAGGGTCACCTGGAAGTACGACGCCAGGTCGATATCGTCCTCGACGATGAGTATTCTATATGGCTGTGGTACCCGCTCCACAGCTCTCTTCTCCAGTGTATCGACCAGCGAGTCGGCGTCCACTGGCCTGGTGAAGAAACCGTCGCCACCGGCGCGAACCGCACGCAACCGCGCTTCAAGACGCCCGTCAGACGAGATGACGAGGACAGGGGCACGGCGGCTCCCGCGAATCTCCGCAAGCACACCCTGAGGACAGTCCGTCACCAGATCCAGGTCCACCACCAGCGCCTCGGGAGGTGGTCCTCCGTCGCCACTCCCGCGCAGCTCTGCCAGCTGTGAACAGATCTCGACCGTGTATCCGAACTGCGACATCTGATGACAAAGAAGCTCGGCCTCATCGGTGTCGTCAAGCAGCAGGAGAACCTTGCGGACACCCTCGGACGTGCCCCCGGCGCTCGTGGCGGTGATGGCCTCTGGAGCGGACTCACGGGAGCTCATCGGAGTGTCCACCGAAACCTCACACCCACGAGCCAACGCCGTCATGAGGCGATCGATCTCCTTGCATTGGGAGGCCGTCGGACGGGCACCGGAGTCCAGGATCGGGTCCAGAAAGAGCTCGAGCTCTCGAGCTCGTTGACTGACCTCCGGAAAACCGAGAGTCCCGCCTGCCCCAACCAGGCTGTGCACCATGCGCCGTACGGTCGCCAGAAGCTCCGTGGATCTCCCGTCGACCAGGAACGCCGACCACATCCGCTGCAACGTCCCGATCTTCTTCGGTAGCTCTTGCGCGTACACGTCTCGAAGACGGGTCAACGCTGAATCGTAGCTTTCTCTCCGGCTCGTCATGCGAAGCTCTTCCTCACTACGAAGGTCCTGGCCGACTGCGACGCCAGATACTCTGCACAGTTTCTGCGAGCTCGAGTGGATCGAATGGCTTGGCAATGACGCCGATCGCCCCCATCTCGCGATATGTACGTGCCTCGGAATCGCCACTCCGAGCCGTCAGAAAGATGACGGGAGTCGCACGGTGACCGGCGTTGCGAAGCCGCCGCAACGTCTCAGGACCATCCATCTCTGGCATCATGACATCGAGCACAACCAGGTCATACGCAGACGTCTGGAAAGAGCTCAGGGCTTCGGCACCGCCGCCGACGACATGCACATGCCAACCTTCGAGGGTACCGAGCACGAGCTGAATCACAGTCTGGAGATCCGGCTCGTCCTCGACCACCAGGACACGAAACGGTTCGGGAGTGCTCATCTCGTCCCGTCTCCCGCAGCGTCGAGGCTTGCCTCGAGCGCTCGGCTGCTGTCCAAGAGAACCGCGACCCATCGAAGATCCTCCGTGTTCTCCAAGAAGATCTTCACGATCACGGTCATCGGTACGGACAGCAGCATGCCAACCGGACCCCACACCCACCCCCAAAAAATCAGTGAGAGGAAGACCACCAAGGTCGAGAGACCCAACCGGCGGCCCAAGAGCTGGGGTTCCAACACGTTGCCGATGATGGTGTTCACAACGAAGTAGCCGGCTGCGACGACCAATGCTCGACCTGGCCCAAACTGGAGCGCCGCCAGCAAGACGGCCGGCACGGCTGCAATGATCGAGCCGAGGTTCGGGACGTAGTTGAGGAGGAAGGCCACAAGACCCCAGAGGAGGGGAAAATCGATTCGGAGCAGGGCGACCCAGCCGGTAATCAACCCGCCGGTCAAAAGGCTCACCGCCGTCTTGATCACGAGGTAACGCTGCACCTCTCTCGTGACCTTCGCAAAACGCCAGATCTTGCTGTCGGTTCCTCCCATGGCGACCTGCAGCTTCACCGGAAAGCCGGCCGCTTCGAGGAGGATGAACACCATTGTCAAGAGCACCAGTACCGTGTTGGAAAGCGCTGATGCCAGACCCTTGACCGTACCGGTGACCAGGCGCAACAGCGCGCCGGGATCGACAGCGCCGAGAGCCGTCGCTCGTGAGATCTCGACGCCATGGGACTCAAGCCACATCAACACAGCTTCGGCTTGCTCGAGAAAGCCTTGCTGATACGAGTCGATCTCTGCAGCAAAACGGTTGACGGAGTTCCCAACCAGTGCTGCGACACCTCCGAGAATAACCATCACCAGCACGACCACCAACAGAACAGCTACCGGAGTGGGTACCCTCCAGCGACACAGCGTTTGGACCAAAGGCACGCAGAGGATTGACAGAAACACGGACACCATGAACGGCACCAGGACCGCCTGGGCGGCCCGCAGCCCGGCCACCACGACAACCGTCGCTGCGACGATCACCAGCACTCGAACACCGAGCCCAACGGACGACGGTGAGTCTGCCATGGGCAGATCATACCTGAACGTACGACCGGTTGTGCACCCGCAAGGCCCCGGTCCGTAAAGGCAGCTCCAGCTGCCGTGGAGCTACACCATTGCTACGTGACAGAACGCTGACCGAACGGCGACAACCTCGCGACCTCCGGATGCGATCCTCATTGCATGGAAGTCAGCGGTCCTCGGACCTCGTACACACCTCGAGAGGAGATCGCGAATGCGGTCACCCACGGGCTCGGAGCCGTGCTCGCTGTGACTGGCCTGGTGATCTTGGTGGCTGTGACGGCCAGTAGCCCGCGTGGTCTCGTCGCGAGTGTCGTGTATGGCGCGTCACTGGTGCTGTTGTACACCGCATCTACCCTTTATCATGCGCTGTCAGGTACGCGCGCACAGCGCGCCTTGCGCAAGCTCGACCACTCGGCGATCTATGCGCTCATCGCCGGAACCTACACGCCGTTTGCCCTCGTTGGTCTCGACAGCCGCGCCGGTTGGCTCCTGTTTGCCGGCATCTGGAGCCTGGCTGTTCTCGGCATCGGACTGACGTTGGTCGCGCTGGAGCGAAGCCGACCGTTGGGCCTCGCCCTCTACCTGGTCATGGGTTGGCTCGTGGTCACCGTGGCGAACGATCTTCTCCGTCAGCTCGAGACATCCACGCTCCTACTGCTCCTTGCCGGCGGTCTCGTGTACACCGGCGGTCTCGCCTTCTACGCCATCAAGAGACCGTACCTGCATGCGATTTGGCACACCTGTGTCCTCACAGCCAGCACGCTCCACTTCTTCGCAGTGCTCGGGACAGTGATGACCTGATCGCACGCTCCGAACGCCGGTTGCCAGCTCCCTCCAACTCCCGAGCGAATGCTGTAGACTCCGCGGGGATGGCTGCTCGGACACGCCGAAAACCCACACCGGCTGGACTGTTCTCCTTTTCTCGGATCAAGACGTTCGACCAGTGTCCGCTGCGCTACAGGTACAGGTACCTGGACGGTTACGTTGAGGCGTTCCGATCGATCGAATCACACCTTGGAACCGTCATCCACGACGTCCTCGAGTGGACCTACGACCAGCGACGCTCGAACACACCTTCCCTGGTCGCCGTACTCGCACGCTTCGAGGAGCTCTGGAACGACCTTTGGGATCACGACATCGCGGTTGTGCGTCACGGAAGGATCCCTGAGGAGTACCTCCTCGAGGGCCGCTCGATGCTTGAGAGGTTTTATAGCGGCGTCTTGCAACGCGACCGCAGCGAGACCCTGGCCTTGGAGCAGCGCTTCACCCTTCGACTGACCGACGACGTCGTCTTCACCGGCTTTGCGGACCGTGTCGGGCGAACTGCGAAGGGACGTCTATTCGTCGTCGACTACAAGACGACTCGGACGGTGGGCGACGAAAGCGAGTACTCGGAAGGCCTGCAAGCACCACTGTATGCCAGCTGTGCCCTCCGCAGGCATCATGACACGATCGCGGTAGCTGGATACCACTATCTTCGTCACGGCACGACGAGCTGGCACCGTGTTGACTCCGTTCGTTCACAGACGCTCCTCGACCGGTTCGTTGCTCTCGCTCGTACCGCGTTGGCCGCACGCGACTACCCACCCCGCCCTGGAGTGCTCTGCGCCTGGTGCGGGTTCAACGCGGTCTGTCCTGCAGCGCAGGTTCGCGAGGAGCTCTCGGGTGGTCTCGCTGCGTCGCGGCACAACGCAGCGTCGGGCGATCACACAGCTCTCCCGTGATACGACTCAATCCCACTTTTCGGGAATACAGGGTCCAGTCTAGGATATTTACTAGATAATTCTGCACATGGAGGTTGTCGATGCGTCCACTCACATCCACTCTCGCCGCCACGATAACAGTCGTTGCCCTTGCCACTGCCACCGCTGGCGCCGAGCGAGGGCTGAGCTCGAGCACGCGCCCGGGAGAGACAGCGTGTCTCGATGAGGTGTGCTTCCCATCGCGCACGACCGTCGGCCCGAGCTCGGTCCCCCTTCACAACGTAGCGATGCTGGAGATCTGGGGCTTTGACGTGTACACCGCCGCGCTCTACGTGCCCCCCGGTGTCGATACCGTCGATGAAGTGCTCCGCACTGCCCCAAAGAAGCTGATTCTCCATTACCATCGCTCGATCCGTGCGCAGCAGATCATCAAAGCGGCTGAGAAGGCTCTTCGAAAGAACCCTGAGATCAATCGCGAAGTTCTCGACGACCGTCTTCAGCGAATGTACACGGCCTTCCGGGACGTCGACGAAGGCGATCGCTATGAGCTGCGACACGATCCTGAGCGTGGTTCCATTCTCTCGCTCAACGGAGAGGTTGCGTGCGTTGTCGAAGGGAACGATTTTGCGGAGGCGTTCTTTGGCATCTGGCTCTCCGACACACCACTCAACGCCACTCTTCGCGACGCGCTCATCGGGCTCTCGAGCTGAACGTTTTGCGTCCCTCTCTCCTACCCGACGATCCCCATCCTCTCCAACCTGCCACGTAGCCGCTCTACGCGACCCTCGTCTGTCGTTGCCCTTCGATCGGAGGAGGAGCAACGACCGTAACTCGATGGATGCCCAGCTGAACGTAGTCCGGCCGAAACACCAGATCGAGTGTCCAGTCAATCGCAACCCGTACGCGCCGTGCCCATCCTGGCATCTTCAGCAAGTACACTGTCCGCCAAAGAAACCAGGCGGGGAAACCAGCAAGCTTCACACCGAAGACCTTAGCCACACCAGTGCGACAGCCGAGCGCCGCAAGTGCACCTTTCGACGTGATATCGCATGCTGCTGTCGGCTGGCCTCGTAATGCCCGGACCAGGTTCTTGCCAAGCACCTTTGCCTGCTGAGTGGCGTGCTGTGCAGTTGTCGGATACGGAACCCCCTCCCGATCAAGGTTCACCGCACAGTCTCCGATGGCCCACTCAGACTCGCTCCCCTGAACTCGCAAGTCCCGTTCGCAGAGTATGTACCCAACCCCATCAACCGGAACATCGAGCTTCGCGATCAACGGGCTCGGAGCGATTCCGGCACACCAGATCACGGTACGAGACGCGAGGTGCTCCCCAGTTGTCAGTACCGCCTTGTGCGACGCAACCGTCGCGACCGAGCACCCCAATCGGATCTCCACACCCCGGCGTCGCAACGACTCGCTGGCGAACTCCGCCAGCTCCTCTTCCAACGCAGGCAGGATCCGTTCTCCGAGCTCCACAACCGTCACGCGACAGTCCTCCACCTGAACGTTCCGGTAGGTCCGGCTCGCTGCTCGCAAGAACACGTTGAACTCACCAGCCAGCTCAATACCTGTGAAGTTCGCTCCAACAACCACAAAGTGCAACAGCTCGCGACGAGCATCTGGGTCATCGATCGCGTCCGCTAGCTCGAGCATCTGAATCGCCCGGTCGCGCAATGCCACCGCATCGGTAAGACCTTTGATCTCAAAACCGTGCTCTTCCAGCCCCTCGACAGGTGGAAGCTTGGTCACACTGCCCAGAGCAATGACGAGGTGATCATAGTCAAGGGTTTCCTCTCGATCCGATCCCGACAGTCGGTACGTAACACGGCGGCTCGCACGGTCGACGCCCGTCACATCTGCCATACGGAAGGTTGTATGCCGTCTCAGAAACGCCCTGAGGGACACCACCGCGTGCCGAGGGTGGAGAGATCCGGTCCCCGCCTCGATCAGCAGCGGGTAAAAGATGAAGTAGTTGCTCCGATTGATCAGAACAATCTCAGCCTCTTCCGGACGCAACCGTCGCTCCAGCTCCTGAGCTGCGTACGCTCCTCCAAAACCACCGCCGAGGATGACAATACGCGGTTTCTCTCGTCCGGCCATTGGCCACCTCCTTGCCCTCTTTCCCACTCGAGTAACGAGAGATCTTCGTACTCCATTCTCAACTTAGGGCTCGCGGCGTCTTCCCCCCAGCAGCCGCAGGCGTGCCGACTATGCGATCATGCGAAATGACACACTCGGCGAGTCGGTTGCGAACGCAGGAGCTGCGCGGTTGACACCGGCCATCTCGAGCCAACGAGGTGACGGACCAGGTTGACGAGATGCGCGAGGGGGACGAGCATGCCGAACATCAACACGATCAGAGGAACCATCGGAATTCTCACCGGAGGCGGCGATGTGCCGGGGCTGAACCCGGCCATCCGTGCGGTCACAGTGCGCGCGATCCGTGAAGGTTACAGGGTGATCGGAATCCGCAGGGGCTGGGCAGGACTGATCGACCTGAACCGCGACGGCGACCGGTCGAACCAACCCGACCAGTTCATCGAGCTGACCGAGGAGGTCGTGAACAAGGTGGGACGCACCGGTGGCACGTTCCTGCACACCTCACGGACACGACCGAGCCATGTACCGAAGACCCAGGTTCCTCCCGCTCTCCAGAGCACGTACGGCAACGACACGAACGACCTCACACCGGAGGTCCTGGCCAACCTGGAGTGGCTCGGAATCGACACGCTGATTCCGATCGGCGGCGATGACACGCTCTCGTACGGCGTGCATCTCCACAATCAGGGTGTACCGGTTATTGCGATTCCGAAGACCATGGACAACGACGTTCCGGGCACCGACTACTGCATCGGCTTCTCCACGTGTGTCACCCGCACAATCGCCATGACGCATGCGCTCCGCACCACTGCCGGCAGCCACGAGCGGTTTCTCGTGATCGAGGTCTTCGGTCGGTACGCTGGCTTCACCGCGTTGCTTCCGACCATGGCTGGTGCCGCGAACCGCTGCGTCATACCGGAGTATGTTTTCGAGCTGGATCACCTGTGCTCGCTGCTGGCGGAAGACCGGTTGAAGAACCCCAGCCAGTACAGCGTCGCCCTCGTGTCGGAAGGAGCGAAGTTCCGGGGGATGGACGAGATGGTGTTCGAGAGCTCCACCGAGACCGACATGTTCGGTCACAAGAAGCTCGGCGGCATCGGTGATCGGGTGTCCCGCGCCCTCAAGGAGCTGTCTCCGCAGTACAATAACGGTAAGCGTATCAACATTATCAGCCAACGGCTCGGCTATCTCGTCCGTTGCGGCGACCCGGATGCCATCGACTCGATCGTACCGATGGCGTTCGGTAACCTGGCGATGGATCTCATCCTCGAGGGAATCTCCGGACGGCTCATCAATGTCCGCAACGGTCGCTACGACAACGTTCCGGTCGAGGTGGTCACCAGCAGAAAGAAGGTCGTCGACGTGCGCAAGTTCTACAACATCGAACGGCTGCGGCCTCTCTACAAACGCTTCGAGGCCACGCCGCTGTTCATCATGACCTCGGACTACTGAGTCCTGATGTACTGCATCAACCCCGAGTGCCCTGACGTGCAGGCCACTGGCCAGCCAATGGAGTACAGCGCCGGTATCACTCGCTGCCCAGTGTGCGGAGAGTCCCTCGTCCCCGACATCGAGCCCGACGAACCGGTTCGTCCGTCCCCCGCAAGAGGTTCGAGACCCTCTTCGCAGGAGGAGGTGGTGGTCCATCGCACCACCTCCCTCGGCGAGCTGTCTCTGATCGAGGCGGCTCTCGACGAAGCCGAGATACCGTTCGTTCGGAGAGAGCAGCACCTCAGTGGCCTGCCGTTTGCCATGGGAAGTATGGCTCCGGCGCCCGGTGTGGAGTACCGGATCGCCGTCACGCCCGACGCCGCGCCGGCAGCGCGCACGCTCCTTTCCGATCTCGCCGCACCGGTCGACCTCCCGGACAGTATCGAGGAGCAACCGATCGAACCGGAGTCCTCCCGAAAGCTGTTGGTTCCGTTTGCCGTTGGCGTGCTCCTGGCGTTGGCCGCCCTCCTCCTCGTCAGCCAGCTACTCGAGACTTTCCGGTAGCTGCTGGCCACTCACTCGCACCTTGACTCTCGCAGCCTCTGGCGAGCGTCCCCGATCACGAGTCGCCTCGCTCCGGGCCGCCAGTGGACCCCAGGATCGACCCTCGGACCGTGACACGGACCAGGAGTGTTGCGCTGGCCATCGAGCGTGCAGCCCTCAGGCTGCAGCCCAGCGCATCACTCGTATCAGCCCAACAGCTGTGAAACCACCTCAGCCGGGGACCCGGCCTCCATCACGCCCCGGTCCTTCAACACCAGGGCACGATCGGCCGCCAGAATCGTCGACGGCCGATGAGCCACCACAAGCACCGTCTTGTTGCGCACGGCGACCGGCAGCTGATCCAAGACCGATTGCTCAGTTGCCGTGTCGAGCGCCGAGCTCGGCTCGTCAAGCACCAGGATATCCGGATCCCGGATCAGGGCCCTCGCAATCGCGAGCCGCTGTCTCTGGCCCTCGGAGAAGTTCACTCCCCGCTCGCCCACCGTCGTGTCGTACCCGTCCGATAGGCCCACAACGAAGTCATGGATCTCGGCGACTCGAGCTGCGGCAATCATCGCTGACTCGTCGGCCTCGGGATTACCGTAGAGCAAGTTCTCACGTACCGTCCCGGACATCAGCAGCGTGCTCTGTGACACGTAGCCAACTCGGCGGCGCAGCGAGGTCACCTCGAGCTCAGAGGCCGGCCGACCATCGAACAGCACCTCCCCCGAGGTCGGACGGTAGAACCGCAGGATCAGGCTCACCAGGGTGGTCTTGCCGACCCCGGACGGTCCGACGATCGCCACACGCTCCCCACCTCGAATGGTGAAGCTCACGTTCTCCAAGACCGGATCCCTCCCATCGTAGGCGAAGCTGACCTCGCGCAGCTCGATCCCGCCCTCGAGCCGATCCACCCGCTCCCCGGTGCCAACGTTCTCCTCCGGGACGATCTCGAACAGCGCCGAAACCCGCTCAAGCGCCGCCAAAGATGTCTGCAGCTGCAAGTTGGCATGGGCGAGAAACTGCGCAGGCCCAAAGACGTGGCCAACGTAGGCCTGAAAGGCAAACAAGGAGCCAAGGGTCCAGTGGTCTGCGATCACCATCCAGCCTCCGACCGCCACCACCACCAGGCGCGCGACGTCGCCCAACCCACTCAGAGTGATGCCCGCAACCGAGCTCACTGCGACCCGCTCCAGCGTGATGCCGAACGCTCCTCGAAGCTCAGAGATCACCCGTCCGACCTCTCGCTCCTCCGATCCGAACGCCTTGATCAGCGCGGCGGAGGCCAAAGACTCTTGCATCCTGCGATTCGCGACCGCCCGTCGCTCCATGCCGTGGTGGCTGATCACCCGCAACCTATCAGTGAAGAACTGCACTCCGAGAAACAGCAGTGGCAGCACGAGCACCACCAGAATGGCCAACCGCCACTCGAGCCAGAACAAGAGTGCTGCGCCTCCGACAAACCGGATCACGCTGGACGCGATCTGGACCATGTAGGACGAGAAGAACACACGCACGCCCTGCACGTCCGAGCTGAGGCGCGACATCAGGTAGCCCACCTCCTTGTCGTCAAAGAACGCCTTCGGGAGATGCAAGGTGCGCTCGAGAAGCGCCTCTTGAATGTCAAGCAACACGGTCTGCTCGAAGCGCGTGAACACATAGCTCTGCACCACCGAGCTCGCCATGCCGAACAGCTTGAGCGCGGCCAATAGCCCGAGCACCACTGCCAGCAGGTTCAGCTGCTTGCCGAGCAATACCTCGTCGATCAGGAAACGAGACACCAACGGCTGGGGCAAGGTCAGCAATGAGCCAAGCAGCAACAGCACGGCCCCGAAGATCCCCATTCGCCGGTGCTTGCGAACGAATGGCCACAGGTTTGAAAGGCGTTCGCGCACACTTCGCTGGCTCACGCCAGCGGCGAGCCGATCCTCCAGCTCATCGCGTGCAAGACCGTCGCGAAACGACCGCCACCAGTGGCGGGCCAAGCGGCGCAGGGCTCGAGCCACGGTGCTACTCGACTCCAACGCTCGCCGGTCCTCCGCGGTTCTCGTCCGACCATAAAGGCCGCAGAGGACCGCGCCGCCCGACATCCATCCACACCACATCTCGAACCGAACCCGTCACCGATGCCAGAGCGCCCAGGTGTCCGTTCCCCGGCGTCAGAACGGACACCTCCCCGTCATCGGCGAGCACCACGACGCGATCACCTTCCGTGCTGCTATCCAGGGCGTGCACCCCAGCAGAGACCCGAGCCTGCCGGCGTACTCGTACCTCCACCTTCCGCTTGGCGGTCTTTACCTCCAGCACTACCAATGTGCCGTCTGCCAAGCCCACCACGACACCTTTGCTGAAGGTGGCCACCGCACGAACTGCCGCTGGCGCCTTCCACTCGGCGAGCACCGCAAACGTGGCAGGCTCGACGATCCGCACACCGCCGCCGTCGTCACCGAGCGCCAAAGCTCCGAGAGTGCTGAGAAGCACCATGTCAGCAACGCTCCCGGACAGACGATGGCGCGACTGGACGAGCGCCTGCCAGACATCGACGACGGTCACGACGCTCGAGTCCACCCCGCGCTCGAGCACCATCGCGTACCGTCCATCGGGTCCCATGACTGTACGCCACGGTCGCGCGAGCCCTGCTTCGACCACCGCCAGTAGGGAACGGCTCGGGTAGCTGACCACCAGCAGATCCCCCGCAACCACGATGTACCGGTCAGTCTGCAACCCAAAAATCGGCATGGTGATGCCGTCAAGAGTGCTCTCCACCTGACCCACCGCGGCATCGATCACTACCGTCTCTGCGGCCTCGAAGTCCGGCGCGAAGAGCACGCCGGCAGGACCGGGGTACAGCCGGCGCACGGCGCCCGTCTGCACGGTCCGGGCAGGCGACGTGCCGGAAGGATCCAGTAAGGTCACCGTCCGTCCGCTGGACACCGCCACCACGCCGTGAGGCTCTTGATCAACGGCGGCGGCGGCACAGGCCACCGCCACCACCAGCGTCACCACCATCACCATCACAGCTCGCATGCTGCCAGCGTACCTCGCTTGCGACCAACCCGCCACTCCTCCAATGGCGGTGACGACCGCGCCGTTCTCTGGCAGACTCGACCAATGGAGCTGGGCGCTGCCCTCCGTGAGCACGCATACGGGCTCGGGTTCGACCTCGTGGGCGTAGCCCCAACCGGACCGTTACCTGGGGCGCAGCAGCTCGACCGCTGGCTCGCCAGCAACGCGCACGGCGAGATGGAGTACCTCGCGCGCACCGCACGGCTACGGGAGGACCCGAGCCGCGTCCTGCCTGGCTGTCGGTCGGTCGTGATGGTGGCCATGAGCTACCATCATCCAAGCCCTTGCTCGACCACCTTCATGGCCGATGGCAAGCTCTGGGTGTCACGCTACGCCTGGGGTCGCGACTACCACAAGATCCTCAAGAAGCGCCTCGTCCGGCTCGGTCAGTGGATCTCCTCCATGCGTTCAGGTGTGCAGTGGCGAGCCTTCGTTGACACTGGGCCGGTCCTCGAGCGCGAGCTGGCGGCTCGTGCGGGACTCGGCTGGTTGGGTAAGAACACCTGTCTGCTCAACCGTGCCTACGGCTCCGAGCTGTTCCTCGGTGCGCTCCTCGTCACCATCGAGCTGCCCCCTGACCGACCGGTCCGGAGCCACTGCGGCCGCTGCACGGCCTGCCTCGATGCCTGCCCTACCGGAGCCCTGGTGGCCCCGGGGGTGCTCGATGCCCGCCGGTGCATCGCCTACCTCACTGTCGAGCATCGGTCCGCGATCCAACGGCGGTACCATCGGTCCATCGAAGGCATGATCGCCGGTTGCGATATCTGCCAGGAGGTATGTCCGTGGAACCGGCGAGCGCCGGCCGGCCATCCGGAGTTCAAACCGGCCCCCCACCGTTATGCTCCCCAGCTCGAAACAATGGAGGCTCTCGACGACGATGCCTACCGCGCGTGGCGCCGCGGATCTGGGGTCAAACGCGTCACCTTCGAGATGATGCAGCGAAACCTCCGCATCGCCAGATCGAACCTCAAGGGCTACCGTCTCCGCTCAGATTAGAGGTACGACATCGAGCGAGCACACAGGTTGCTCTGCTGCCATTGCTGCGGCTAGGAGGCTTCCTCGACGACAGCCGCGGCACGCATATCGAGCCGGAACAGACGTGCCTTGACCTCCTCCAGCAGCTCCCGAACCGTCTCCCGATCCTCCGTCTTGCGGTCCTTCACAAGCCGCGCATAGCACAGTCCGGAGAGCTGGTACACCTGAACCGCCAGCTCCTTCTCCCACTCTGGAAGCGTGATGCTCTCGAGCTGTTCACGCAGGTCCTCCAAGATCGTACGCCCCCAGGCCGGCTGGTTCCCTTGGAGGCACGCCCGAGCTATCTCCAGACGGGTGCGGAACGACCCTTGCAGGCTGCTTGCGCGGTCCACGCCGCCCTGGAGCAGTGCCAGCGCTGCCGCCGGCTTCTTCTTGGAGAACAGATCCGCTGCCTGCTCCAGCTCGCTGCCCTCCAGCGTCGATCCTTCCGCCTCCGCCCCTCGCGGCGCCGGCGGAGCCAACATCGCGGCCAATCCCGGCCCGCTTCCGATCTCCTCGAGCCATTCACGGGTAACATCCGCGGCAAATGGGCTGTCGTCGCTGAACCGCAACGCCGGTAGATTCGGGTACTGCTCGATGAGCTTCGCCGTATCCTCCTTGACCGCTCGAGCCGCGCGACCACCGCTGGAATCGAGCTTCTCCAAAGCCAGTACGGTGTAGCGCTGCAGATCCAGCCAGAAGGTCCCCGTGCCTTCCTGAAACGCCCCCTCAGCCGCCTGGATGAGATCTCTCCAGCGCTGTCCCTGCAGCATCGAATCCAGCGCCATCCGCTGCTGGGGGCGCGGCGGTTGCACCCGCGTCTTGCCGCTCCCACCGGGGTCCGCTGGCGGCGGGCCCTGCAAATCGTCCCACTTCAGGGAGCGGAGCATCCGATACGGAGTCGGGCTCAGCGTATCCGCCTCACGGAGCAACCGCGCCAACACCATGACGTGGCTGCGAAGATCCGACACTGAAGCGTCTGAGCCGGGCGTCGTCGGTGCCGCCCCGGAGGTGCCTGTCGCAGGGCGAGTGGGACGGGCTGTCGCCTGCTGAGCTCGTGGCTGAGCAGCTGGTTGAGCCGCTGGTTCAGGAGGTGCTGTTGGCTGCTCGGAATCCGTCTGCGCTGCTGCCTCGGAGCCCGCTGCCAGCCCCGGCTCAGCGGCCTCGCCTTCCTGCTCCTCGGTCGACTCACTCGGCGCCGCAGGCTGCGCTGCTGCCACCCTCTCCAGATGGCTCTTCACGGCCGTAATCACGTCAGAGAAGGTCGGCGCCTGATGCCCGAGGTGCTCGAGGACGGTCTCGTGGATCGTCTGGGTCGACTCCCGGATCTCCCCCAGGACCTCGGCGTCCCCGTCTGCCGCGGGCCGGTCTTCCACCAGCGGCCCCAGACGGTTGACAAGCCACTCCAGCGCAGCGCTTCGAGCCCGTGCCCGTTTGACCGGTGGATACACGCCCTCCCAGTGCTCGGTCACGAACGTACGCACGATCGCCATGCCGTCTGCCAGCCCTGGATATCCTTCGAGGATGAACAGGGCCATTGAGAGATACCCCGCCACCGTCAGATCCTTGCAGCGTTTCGACAGCAGCTCCACGCTCCACGCCCGGACCGCCTTCCAGTCCGTTGCACCCTCCTTGGTGCTCATGGCTGTCAGCTTCTGAATCTCCGCGCGGAGGTCCATGTACATCTCGTCGTACTTGATGTCCTCACCGTACGGAGCACCCCCTCCGAACAGCGCACAGCACGCTTCGAGCTGATCTCCCAAGACGTGCGCCATGGTGCTCTCTCCCTGCTTCAGGCCGCTCCCTCGCCGCTCGACGATCCCAACAATCTCTGCTCGGGATCAACGGCAGAGGGGTCCGCGCCATTGGTACTGATCTGCTCCGGTCGCAGATCTTCGATGAAGTCGTAGTCTGGCATCTCTGGGTGGAACACGAACACATCGTCGTCTCGGATCTGGCGCTGCAGCATCACGACCCCGCTGTGCTCGTCGTAGAGCGGGACGATGATGCTCCAGCCACGACCCCGCGCCACACGATCGGATAGCATCGTGCACCACAGCTTGGTCTGGTCGAGGATCGATCCACGGGCACACGTAGGAAACCGAGCTGCCAGACGCTCTCCTGCCAGCTGCCGCTCGACCCTCCGATGGAGCGCGGCCCAGGAGGTCAACGGCTCGTCGCCAGCGTACAGCAAGGCGGCGAAATCGCCGACAGTGACCGCTCCGAACCGCTCACGGACCTCCTGCCGGATCACCCGCTCGGGGCGCTCTTTGAGCGTGAACGTGCGACCGCGCGACCATCCGTAGAACGCCTCCACCGATGCCAACTGATCGAGGTCCTGTCGCCACCGTCGCGCCTGGTCGACCATTTGCGAGAGAAGATCGAGAGCTGTCAACGATGGAACAGGACCTCGACCGACGGGTACCGTCGTGAAGCAGATGAACGGAAACCGCCGGAGCATCCCCTCATCGTGGCTCCCCCACAGCACGCCCAGTACGGCACGCTGTCCGCCGTCGAATCTCAAGAAGAGGGCGTGCTGGTAGATCTCCTGCGATCGGTACTCCGGCCGGGAGGCCCAGAAATGACTGATCCCGCGGTCGAGCCATTGACGGACTGACTGGGCCTCCTTGCCGGTCAGTCCTGATCGAAGAAAGTCCTTGTAAATCGGAAGCTTTCCATACGTCGAAAGGGGTAGCTGCAGGTCCCGCTCGGACTCCAGACGTTCTTTCAGGCGGCTCAGGATCCCCATCGCGCCGCCCTACCGATTGCCACCCGAGGTGCTATCGGGAAGAACATCCGGAACAGGGCGATCGAACTCCAGCTCGAAGATCCCCTCGAGCCGTTCCGACGGACGATCGTAATCCGGTATCTCGATCCGCACCTGCCACAACCGGCCGTCTCTGCGCGGAGGACCTTCCTGTGCGAGGTGCGTCAAGAACAGGAACTTGAGGGGCCCTCCCTCGATCTCGAGCTCACCCGTCCACCCCGTGGTCCGGTCCTCATTGATGCCCACGATCAGGATTGGCGACTCATCAAGCGGCAGACGTACGTTCAGCTCTCGTCCCCTGCGAGCGTCTGTCGAGGGTCGGAAAACGTTATCGCCAAGGAACTTCACCAGACCGACCCGCTCGCCGATGAAGGTTGCGCCACGGGTGGCTGTCGACTCCATCAGCCGCACCCGGAACTCTCGATCACCGGCGTCACGGCTCCACCGGCTCTCCGCATCGCCGGATGGTCCGAACAGAAAAAGCTGCCAGCGCGCCAGTGCCTTCAGCCGCCCCTTGGCCTCACCGACGAAGTCGATCATCGTCTCCTGGCCTTCGAGGATCGGCGCCAGGGCGAAGTCACGATGCAGATCGGCCAAACGGCCCCGGCCGAAGAACAGCTCCTCCAGATCAGCGATCCGTACGGTCTCCAGTACCATCCGGCGTCGCACGACGCGCACCCGTGCGTCGCGCACCTCTCCGTCCCAGAGCTGCAACCGCCAGACCGGACGATCCCGCCGGTCCCGCCGATCCCAGCCGTTGTCCTCGCGTCGGGGCTCACCGGTCGCTTCGTAGCCGCGCTGATACAGCGCTCGCAAGTCACCCATTTGACGCTCGGTCAGGAACGGGTAGAGCTCGCGACAGCAGTAGTCGACATCGTCCCAGAAACGGTCGAGCTGATCTGAAAACTGCGGCTGGATCGCCTCGCTGAGCAGCCGTGCGCCGTGGCGCTCGAGGTTGTCCACGAGCCACTGCGCCTCGCGATCGTCCCGCAGACCGCGGTTGCGTGAGAAGGCGTGGAAGTCGTCCAGCTTTGCGTCCGCACCGGCCACGAGCTGGCGCCACGCCTCGAGCGGGCGGTCGTCGAGGACCGCGAGACAGCTCCGGAACGTCTCGATCGCTCGATCCAGGTTGCTCGAGATCGGCGGACCGCTGCTGCCGGATGATCTCGGCGCTGCCGACGCTCGCAGCTGGCTTGCCAGCGGCTGGAGCCGGCGGTTGCGCCGGGCGAACTCGTCCATCGTGCGCTGCTCGAGCGATGCCGAGCCACCGCTCCGGGACGACCGGAGCTGGACGACCGGCTGCCAGTCGCGGACCTCGGCCACGAAGTCCGACCAACGAACGGCATCGGCCGCCTCCCGCGGACGGTTGTACCGCGAGCCTCCTCCACCGCCTCCACTACCGCGAGCCTGCGCAACGAACGACTCCAGGTAGTCGTACACACTGTCGTCGATTGCATCGAGTGACTGGCGGATGTCGACCTGTCGGGACACGCCGCCGAGCACATCTCCGGCCCAGGTCAGCACGGAGTTGGCCGGCGGTACATTGGTCTTGGCGTAGTCCTCATAAAAGCAGGTCGGACAGCTGTCTGGAAAGACGTCGCGAAGGAAGAACTCTTCCACCGGCGGCAGCACCGTGACTCCGAGGCCGAGCGCCGCCACCTCGCCGATCGCTTCGTAGCCAGCGAGCTCCGGCGTTCGGAGGCCAGACAGCTGCTCGCTCCACGCTCCGAACCGCCGGGTCTGGGTGTCTGTGTAGCTCGTGACCTCCTCCAGCTCCTGCTCACGGCCCGCTCGCGTACGCAGTGTCTGGAGGAACTCCTCCTGCTGCTGACTGATCGACTCTGCGGGCACCAGGCTTGCGAGGTCCGTGACCGCGGCGTGAATCCGGGTTGCATCCTCCGACCAGTGCAGTCGAGGGCCCGTGTCCACCACTGCAGAGGCCTCGCGAGGCGCCTGCTGGCCAAGTCGCTCCTCACCGGGGACAGGACGGTCGGGGCTCTCCTCTGGGGTCGTCGTCGCTCCCCCGCCTTCGGTGTACAGGTAGGCGTACTGCTCACGCCGCGCGAGGAGGCGCTCCCACTCCATCGGAATCCCATCGCACAGCGCCGAGACCTCCGCAGATGGGATCGCATCCGGTGCGATGGTGCGCAGCAGCTCATAATCCGCGTGGCAGAACTGAACCCACTCGTCCACCCCGAGTCCCGGACGGTCGCTTCCTGGCGGGGTCCGCGCAGTCGCCATGTGCTCGGCGCCCTCGCTGTACGTCCGGTCCATGGCCTGAGCGATCTCCACGTAACGATCGAGCTCAGCACGCGCCTCTGGCGCCATCGCAGGCGCCATATCGAGGATCTGGCCGAACGCATCGACGAAACCACCAAAGTACCGGTCGATCAGCGCGAAGTCCCACCGGGCCAGGTTGGAGATTGACCAGTAATCTGCCATTGCTCGACTGGCCGATCGCAACGCCGGCACATCGACATCGGCCACTCTCGGGGTTGCTGACGCGACATGCCGGAAGATGCTCTCGGCGTCCTCCGCAAGCCGCGTATCCTCACCGAGCCACTCGTCCACCTGACGGCCGACCTCGCTGGTGTCCACGCCCGGGGTTGCCTGGCAGTACCGGATCAGAGGTTCGATCGAGAGGTTCCTCCGGAGCCGCTCCTGTCGGTCCGGATCCAGCACCGCACGCTCGAGCTCATCAAGTCTGAGTAGCTGGGCGAACCCATCTCGAAACGACGGGTACGCGATGAGGGTGTTCTCCCAGCCGGCCAGCTCCGCGCGACGTACGAACGAACGAACCGCAGGCTCGAGCACGCCGGTCCGCAGCAGCTCGGCCTGGATCTCTGGAAGCAGCTCCTGGGAGATCTCATTGCTCCTCGCGCCCCGGAAGAACATCAGCAGCGCGAACCGTCTTCGTCGTAGCTGAGCCTTCGCCTCCTCCAGCGTCACGACGAGATCGTACGACTCGGTAACACTGCACGGTTGCTCGTCGCTCAGGCAGGTCTTGGCCTGAGCGACTGCATCGTTGATCCGGCCAACAGTGTTGTACAGAATGCTGGCGGACACACCGAACATCACCAGGAAGATCAACGCCAGAGGGAGCGCCACCCCCAGGAGAATCATCTTGGTCTTCCGCTCCTTGGCCAGAGAGGCTCTGGTCCGCGTGACAAGCCCCTGTTCGGGGAACAGCTTCCGCTCATAGAAGTCGCGGATGAAGAACGCGCGCGACTTGTTGAAGACCTGTTCGAGATCCTCCAACACGCCCTGCGGATCGCCTCCTGAACGGACCCGCAGCAGGTCGCGACATGCCCGAGCGATCGGACGCCCCTGCTGCACTCCGGAGGTGATGTAGTACCCCCGCAGGAGGAACGGCTCCTCGTACCGGCTCGCTGCAAAGATGGTGTTCAGGTACGCCGCGAGAGGCTCGCGGATCGCTTCCAGCTCCTCGGGAAACACAAACAGTGTGTCGACCTGTGAGGTGCTCTCCTCGACGCGGAGGAAACGCAGCCGCATCTTGTGGACGCGGCTCACAATCTCGCTGAAGGTACCGTCGAAGGACTCCGGCCGCCACGCCTGATCGTGACCCTCCCGGTTCGACCAGCCGAACAGCTGACGCTGGTCGATCGGGTCGAGCTTCGAGCAGAACTCCGTGAAGCCCAGGATGCGGTCTGCCTTCGTCACGAGCACGAACACAGGCAGTCGAATCCCGAGGTCCTTCTGCAGACTGAGCAGCTTCTGACGGATGTTCTTTGCCTTGGCCTCCTGAACGTCGACAGGATCTTCGACCAGGCTCGTGACCGGGACCACGATGATCACACCGTTGATCGGGCACTGCCGCCTGTGCTTGGAGAGCAGCTTCAGGAAAGCGTTCCACTCGTGTGCGTCGGGCGCGGCGTCCTCCTGAAACGTGAATCGTCCGGCCGTATCGAGGATCACCGCTTCGTTCGTGAACCACCAGTCGCAGTTTCGGGTCCCGCCAGAGCCCGACAGCCCATCGCTGCCCACCGGGAACTCCATGCCCGAGTTCTTCAGCGTCGTGCTCTTCCCGGACTGCGGCTCACCGATGAGCAAGTACCACGGCAGGTCATAGATCGAGAGGCCGGACTCTCTCAGCTGTCGAACCGCTCCCTCCCACTTCTCCGACAGCTCTTTCAGAGCTTCCCGGATCTCCTCCTTACCAACGCCCGTCTGACGACCCTGGAGACCGAGGCTTCCCTCAAACTGCTTGGCGCGACGCTTCTCCCTGCGCTTCATGATGAAGCTCTGCAGGCCAAACAGCCCAAAGATCACCAGCAAGCCGATGACCAGGATCCACTCCTTGCCGCCAAGACCGATCCGCGGCGCAATCAGATAGATCAGGACGACGAAGATGATCAGACCGCCGATGTACCGGCCGACGGTAGGGATGTTGCGCATCAGGGTCAGCAGCTCGCGCATCGTCGCCTCCTCAGCCCAGACCGCGCACGATCTCGCGCAGATCCGCCACAGCGCTGGTCCAGATTGCCCAGTTCGCGATCCAGTACGACACCAGGAGCACCACAGCCGCGATTGCCACTCTGGTCATGGCAACCCCCACCGAGAGCCTCTGAGCCGGCTTGGGTGAGACGTGGTACGCATCCGGAGTCAGCACATTTTGCACGTCCCCCAGGTACTCCCCCAGCTGCCGATACAACCTGCTCCGCATCTCCTCGAGCTTCTCCGGCTGACGGTGGTACCGGCCCTTGACACCGAGGCAGACAGCCGTGTACAGGATCACTGCAAGCTCCACCTCGTCATGGCGAAGCTCATCGGCGATATGGAACAGCTTGTCGCCACCGATGTTGGTGTTGAAGTAGCGTTCCTCCAACACGTCCTTCTCCCAGCTCGCCGCGTTGTCCCAGCCCGAGTTCAGGAGCACTTCATCGGCGAGAATCACCAGGGGATAGCGCGCCTTCTCGTACAGCGCATCGAGGCGTGGGTCGCGCCGTGCCCGCATATCCATGTCGGTGAAGATCCTCTCGAGCTCCTGGCGGGCCTCACTCTCATCGACGTGGAACCCGCGCTTCACCTTGCGGCGAAACGACACCAGGTACAGAAACAGCGGTGACGCGAGCCGGAACAGCTCGGTTCGGTAATCTTGACTCTCCATCACGCCCCCCAGTCGTGAGCTCGGCTCGACCCCTGCGCGCCCAAGCCCATTGCGTGGCCAATCAAGGTCCTACCGCTCATCATCAGACGGCTGCAGCACGATGTACAAGCTGAAGCGCAGCTTCGGGTCGATCCCTCCCAAAATGGCGATCTCGCGCTCCCGTTCAACCGACTCCCAGTAGGGTCCTTCGCGGTTGATGGCGAAGTAGTGCAGCTCGGAGCGAGCAGGAAGCCCGCCCGGAGTTCGGCTCAGAAGCTCGATGTCGAGACCGAACAACCGCCGTTGCTTGAGCAGCGGAAGATCCACCGAGGCGCCGATCTTGGCGGTCTCGATCCGTGACAAGATGCTGCGATCTGGCAGGTCGCTTTCGATACACAAGAACAGCTCGCTCTTCGGGCCGAGCCACGACTCCTGCAGACGGGCAATCAAAAGCTCGCCCGAAAGCTCGAAGGGTACGTGGACGAACCGACCCGACAGAATCTTCTCGAGCAAACGCTCGACCGTGAACACCGTCGCATGGAAGCACGGTCCAAGACGCGTGTGGTCGTACAGTGGAACCTCGATCGCCTCGGCGCCTTCCTCCTCGAAGATCGAGAGCTCGCCCGCCAGCCGCGCCAGCTCAACGTAGACCGTGAACGGATGGATCCCTGGCGTGGCGATCACCTGACGGAGCACGTGCAAGAACGAGCCGACGATCTGCAGCTTGAACACTGCTTGCCAGCTTCCTCCTCCGGCTCCCTCGAGGTTGATCCTCCCCTCTTGGACCTCCGCGCGGAGAAACCGCTGCTTCGCCTCCACGCGATGCAGCACCGACTCCGCCAACTGCTGCAACGGCTCCCAGGCACCGAGCCGCACTACCGGGGGGAAAAAGCTGTCCGCAATCTTCGGCTCGTTGCTCCCCTGACCCGAGCGCTCCAGGGCGGCGATCGGAAGACAGTCATACCCCTCACGGTTCTCATTGCCGAAAAACAGCCGAGCCCGCAGACGCCGGATCTCCATCGCACGCGGAGTGCCGCCGGCGTTCTCGTCCGCAACCTCCACCGACTCCAACTGGTAGCGAAGATCTCGTCCGCCAAGCTCCTCAGGACGTGCCGCGTTCGCATCGCCCTCGCTCAGCGTTGGCACGCCGAGCCAGACCATCATCGGTCCCTCTGCCTGTCGCAGCTCGTCCTTGAACGACCTCGAGTTGACTGTCAGGCTGGTTGGTGTGGCAGCCCTCGTACCGTCGGGCAAGACAACATTGAGGCGTCTCACTGCAAAGGTGAATCCCTCGAGCTGCTCACCATCGATCTCGATATCATCGAGACCCCAGAGGTATGGATGCGTCTGCCGCCAGGTTTCGCTGAGCAGTCCCCGGACGTACCGTGAGAACTGCTGCAGATGCTGCGGCCGGAGAAACATGCCCTCAGACCAGTTGACTTCGGGTATCCTGCTCACGCTCGTCGTCCTCTCTCCTCGGTCGGATCATCCAACACAGCTCGCTAACGGCTCCCCTCGATGGTGAGATACGCATCGTGGACCCGAACAAGCGTCGTCTTGCCTTTCCACTGCTCGCGATCGAGGAACTGCATGCTTCCGGAGATCCGCTCTCCACCCCGCGTCTGGTAGTCGCCGATGACGGCGAGAATCCCGTACCCCTTCTTCTTGCGGAGAACCTTCTCCTTTGCAGTGAGGACGGTCAGATCGATGCGCTCGTCGCATCCTCCCTTGACAGCGATGGTCTTGGTACGACCTGCAAGCTGTCGCCGCAGGTCGGAGTAGAACCAGTCATCTCCCGTCTGACGGATCTGTTGCGCCTCCTCGTCCGCCACCTCGATGAGGTCGATAGTCAGGAGCAGACCATCATTGACGCGAGCGTCGCAGACGAAGTGGGCCGTCGAGCTGCTCGCACAGCCAATGGTGCCGAGCGTAAGAGCTGCTCCGACTGCCGCACAGGCCAACCACACGCCGTACCGATCCAGGCCCCCGATGCTCATCGTGTCGATCTCCTTTCCTTCATACGCTTGTACTGTTCCTGAGCCTTCTTGCGCACGATCGCCTGAATCTCATCGCCGACCAGATCCGGCGAGATCGAGCGCACCGTTTCCTTGTAATGCGACCAGCACTTCTGCTCGCTAAACAGCTTCTTCGAAAACCGAGCTTCCACCCGGGCCGGGTTGATCTTTCCCCAGAAATCAGCGAACCACACCTCTGGACTCTCGTAGTACGCAGCCATAGCCGCCACCAACCATGTCTCCAACGAGGAGAGGTAATCGTGCAGCTCGGATCCCGCCAGCTCCTGCGCCTCGCCGACGTGCTTCGCATGCCCTTGAAGAGACGTCTTGAAGCCGGGCAACTGGATCCTCGCGGTCGAGATCGATCGATCCGTCAGACCGCACACCATCGACACGACGAACCGTTCGATGGCGACAGAGAACTGCAACACCTCGCGGAGGAACAGCAGTGGTGAGCGATCCAACGGCTGACACTCCTCGAGATCGCCACCTTCGCGGGCGAGGACCTGCGGCCATGGAATCGACGAGATCGGCGGAGGTGCAACCTTGCGCTGAGAGGAAACCTGGGCCTCGAGCTCCGCCACTCGTTCCCGCAACCGGGATGTCTCTTCCAGGCCCGCCGTTCCGGCTGCGTGCACTGGAAACAGGTCGGGCAGCTGCGAGAGCACCCGCAACCGCTGGTCGGCCGGAAGCTTCGAGACCTCGTGCGTCAGCATCTCCTTGATTGCGGCCCGGCGTTCATCGGCAGAGGCAAGATGATACAGCGCCAAGACTCCACGAAGCTCGTTGGCCGTCTCGTGGGTCCGTCCGTCGACCACGGGTACCTTGAGGTCCTTCGCACGCGCCACAGGTGGTGCCGTTGCCACCGCGGCCGCCGAGCCTTCAGAACCCTCCCGACGCGGTGCTGGCGCGCGCCGAGGTGCAGACGCCAATGCCGACTCCACCGCACCCATGTCCGCCTTCGCCCGACGGAGCAGCTCCCGCACTCGGTTGTTCGGATCGTCGAGCAGCGCACGGAGGACGTCGTAGACCTCGATCTGCACACCGCCTGCCGAGCTCGCGAGCTGCTCGGCGCCGCGTATGATCCGCAACAGTCGTGGCGTGATCTCCAGCTCGACATCAAACAGAGGCTCTGTCTGCGCCACCACCTCCGACAGCTGGGCCGGAATCCACTCGTCTCCGTTGCTCCAGAACTCAGCGTTGGCCGCTACCGCGGACACCGCGCCGCGGGTGATCGGTCCCTCCCCGCGGGCGACAACCGGCAGCTCGGGGTTCAACCGCACCACACCGAGAAAAAGGTGCCGATCCGAGATCGCCACACTGCGCTCGTGAGCCGCCAACATCATCGCCGCGCCCCAGCCCCTGGCCGTCGCGTCCGAAAAGCGCTGTCGAAACCGTTGCATCTCGCTGCGGAGGGTTCCGGCGTCCGGGGTAAACGTCTCCTGCGCGATACCGGATGAGCACCGCACCACTGCGTTTCCGACCACGAACGCATCGCCCGGCTCGATCAGCTGGGGAGCGTTGAGCTGTCCCGTTCGAACCCAGGTGCCGTTGGTGCTGCCGCGGTCTTCGAGAAGCCAGCGCGACGTTCCATCCTCGCCGGCGGTCCGAACCAACCGCGCATGCTCAGAGGACACCAACGGATCGGCGAACAGGCTCAGATCGTTTCCCGGCCGCCGCCCGATGCTCACCGAGTCGAGATCGCCAGAAAGCACCGTCCCATCCATCGGACCTTCCAGAACCTCAAGGGTGATGCCACCGACGAACCCCGGTCCGCTTGCCGTGCTCTCCGTACCTCGCAAGGCGGCCGTATCCTCAGTGTCGAGCCGGGACTTCTCAGCGCCCTTGGACGCTCCTCCGGCGGCCATATCGGGACCACGAAGCTCCGTCAGCTCGACCGTCTCCAACCTCGTGGAGCAGTCTGGATGCATGCCAGCATTGTAGCAGAGCGCCGAGCAAAAAGAGATCACGTCTCGACGTGACGTCGCTCACGCCCCGCCGTGATCGATCTCCTCTTCGAGTCGCGGCAGCCGTCCCACTCGCCCGTACGTTCCCAGGGCCAGCTCCAAGGTCCATCGTGCGCGCTCCATCTCGCCACGCTCGAGATGTGCCTCGATGCTCGCCTCCGCCTCTCGACGCATGACCTCGTCCAGCAAACCCTGAACACGGCTGTCGTCCGGCGCCATCTGCTGCACCTCGCGCAGCAAACGGATCGCCTCATTCCGGTGGCCCGCATCCAATGCTCGCAATGCCGCCTCCACCGTCGCGGCCGGGTCTGCGACAGCCACCTCCACCGACGCCTCGAGCCGACGCCTCAGCTGTGCGAGCTCGTGCTGGATGCCGAACATCTTCTCCGCGAGATCCAGCGCGCGCTCAGCCTCCTCTCGGTCCCCGCGGCTCAGGAGCGCCTCGATGCTCACGGCAGCGTGCGTCAGCTCTCGAGACTGCCGCTGATTCTCACGCCGCGCCCGATCCGACGACGCATACATCTCGATCAGATGCTCGACCTCGGGATGGTTCGGAGCAGCTCTCCGAGCCTCCCGTAGCGCCTTCAAAGCCAGGTCGTAGTCCTCGACCATCGCACTCTGCCGCGCTCGAGCGAGCAACGGTGCCACCGCCTCAACGCGAGCTTTGGCCTGCGACGCCTCGAGCTGCTTCCTCAGCTCCACGATCTGCGCAACCGCGCCATAGACACGTTCCGCCACATCAATAGCGCGTTTCGCTGGCTCGAACCGATGCGCTTGGAGCTCGGCTGTGATCTGATCCACCGCTGCGTTCAGCTCAGCAGCTTTGCGCGCAGCTCGCCGTGAGCTCACCAACCTGTCCGCAACCGTCTGCAACCTCTCCGAGATCTCCCGGCTTTCCGCATCCAGCTCTCTGGCTCGCTCCAACGCCTGCATGGCCTCGTTGAGATTGCCGGCACGCTCACTTTCGTCCGCTGACAGAAGCAGCTCGTCGAGCTCACGACGTCTGCGCTGTACCTCGCCGGCGCGCTCGAAGAGCTCGTTTGCCCGTAGATCTTCTGGGCTGTACGTGAGCGCTCGACCAAGCAGCTGCAGGGCCTCCTCCACGTCCCCGTCGTCCAGAGCCTTCGCACCGGCCTGAAGGAGCTCCTGCGACCGTCTGCTGGATTGAGCGCGTGCCAGCTCCTCCGCCAACCTCTCGCGCTCGCCACTCGGAAGACGCTCTTCCAGTGCGGCCAGAGTCAGCGCTGCCCCATCGACATCGCCTGCCGCCAGTTGGGACCAGAACGTCTCTCGAGCGGAGGAGGTCTCGCGCTCGGTCTCCAGTGCCGCCTGACGCGCCTCGCACTGCGCAGCCAGCTCACGGATCTCGGAGCTTGAAGGGTCGAGCTCCAGGGCCGTCGACAGTGCCGCCAAGGCATCGGCAGGGCAATCGTCCGCGAGCAGTGATCGCGCCCGCTCACACGAGGACTGCACGGTTGCTCTGCGCGCCACCTCCTGATCGATGCAGACACCGAGCTCTACAAGCACCTCATGGTCACCGAGCTGCTCGACCGCCTCCGCGAGCGCAGCCTTCGCAGCATCAACACGTCCACTTGCCAGCGCATCACGAATACTCTCTGCTCGAGCCTCAATCTGCGCGTGCTCCTCAGCCTCCCGCCTGTCGTGCACCGCTGCGTTGGCAACCGCCAGCTGCTCCCGGATCGCCGCGTTCTCCGGTTGCATAATCAACGCGTGCTCGAGACGTTGAGCCGCATCCTCCGGACGGCCCGCATTGACACAGTCGCGTGCCTCCTCCAAGAGGCGCTGGACATCTCCCTCTCCCCCGCTTTCACCGGCACCATCCGGCCCCGCCTGTACCTGACCCTGTACCGACCCCGTCCGTTTCGATCGTCCCTTCCGCTGCTCACCGGCCAGCAGCGAGTCGATCTCGTCCATCCATCGATCGCGCTCGGGAGGCGTCTCCTCGAGCTGCTCCATCAGCCGCTGCGCCGCGCTGTTGGTAGGCTCGAGCCGTAAGACAATCTCGAGCTGATGGCGAGCTTGGGTCTGCTGACCGAGATCCATCAGACTCTCCGCCTTGGCGACGAGCGACCTCACCCGTATCGGATCCGCAACGGCCGGCGGAGGGCTGCGAAGCGTTTCGTCGACCGCGCGCAGCGCCTCCACCTCTTCGGACTGTCCGCCCACTGGAGGCGGCGTCGGATCGACTCCGAACTGCCGGTCGAGCTTCGCCTGAGTCGACCCGGGCTTGCGCACACGGATCGGCATCGTGTCGATCTCGTGTCCCTCAGCGAGGGCCTTCGTCACGTCGTCGACGGTGACGGGGTGCTCCGGCTGAAGTGCCCGCAGCGTCGCCTGAAACTCCGCTGCGGTCTGAAAGCGTGCGTCCGGCTCCTTGGCCAACGCGGTCTGGATAGTGTGTCGAACTGGTTCAGGCACTCGGCCCTCGGGGTCGGTCTCAGCAAAACCCAGTGGCCCTCGGAAAAGGTGCGCTGCAATCAGGGACGCGACGTCGTTCCCGGTGAACGGTCGGCTACCCGTGACCAGCTCATACAGCACAACACCGAACGAGTACAGATCACTCCGCTCATCGACGTTGTGCCCATCGCCGGTGAAGTGCTCCGGTGACGCATAGCGCACCTTACCGAGAAACGTCCCCGTTTCGGTCAGGCCGCCATCACCCTTCAGCACCTTGGCGATTCCGAGGTCGATGAGCTTGACCGCTGGCAGTCCGTCCTCATCCGCACAAAACATGATGTTGTCCGGTGAGATGTCACGGTGGATGATCCCCTTGCGATGGATCGTCGCCAGGGCATCCAAGCTCTGCACCGCCAGCTCGAGGGACAGTCCGAGGGCGGGCGGGCCACCCGCGGTCAGCATCTCTTGAAAGGTGATCCCCTCGATGAACTCCATGACGATGAAGGCGTTGTTGTCCTCATCGATCACGCAGTCGTACAGCTGGGCTATGTTCGGATGACGAACCCGGATCGCCGTTCGTGCCTCACGCAAGAACCGCTGACGCAGACGTTCGTCACTTCGCAGCTGGGGACGCAGCACCTTGATGACCCGGACCTCTTCGAGGAGGACATGGCGCACCTTGTAGATCGCCCCCATCCCGCCCTCACGAAGCTTCTCGAGGATCTCGTACTTGCCCTGGAGATGCGCCAGCGGCTCGGCCACGTCTCACCCCCGCCCTACCGGACGTACGGCCCGGCATCGGGCAGATCGGGCAGTCGCAATGGTCCGCCCCGCATTCGGCTCGGTCATCACGGCTGGTACCACCTCTTGCGCTGCAGCTCAACGGGCGCCTCGGCGGATCCGAGAGACCCCACGTGTCCGGAGGGATCCGTGGCGGTCACGTACAGCTCCAACGTGCGGTTATCGTGAACCTGCGGGCCGACTGTTGCAGTCCAGACACCATCTCCGCTCTCCGTCAATGGCAGGGTACGATAGCCGCTGTCACCTTTGGAACGACAGAAGCCGCTCACCGATACCACCCGAAGATCGTCCGCCACGCGGACTCTCAGCGTCACGACATCGTCCTTCCGGAACTCCAGCTCCACGTCGTCTGAAAGCTCGACAGTCGGCGACTCCTGATCCATCTGGGTGAGCAGAGCCCGTAGCCGCTGTCGGGCCTGCTCGAAGTCGGCTCGGTACGCTTCGCTCGGCGTCACCTCGGCCAGCGCCGCGAGCCCCTGCTCCGGCTGACGCGCCCGTTCGAGCTCGCGGGCCCGGTCGAGCACCATCGCCATCTGCCGGTTGCGGGTCTGCCGTGCGCGAAGGGCCTCGATCCGCTCGTTGAGACCAGGGCGATCCGGCCAGCTGGCAGCAATCGTCTGCAGTCGCGAGATGGCCCGTTCCAGATCGCCGGCCGTGGCAGCGGCCTCCGCTTCGTCCTCGATCGACCTGGCGGCAGCAGACCGCAGCTCCGGAATCCGACTGTAGCCCGGGATGAGCGCGTTGAGCGTCTCGGCATGCCGCAGCACGGCTTCCGAGTCGCCGGCGTTGTGGGCGCTCCACATCAGATCGCGCACCTCCAGGGCCCGGCGGGCGAGAGTGATATCGCTGACAAGGTCCGGGCGATCTGCAAGACGTGCGGGGTCCTGACGGTCCAGCTCCTCTATCGCCCTCCTGAGGAGCTTGGGGCTATCGATCTTCAGGCCCCTGCGAAGCGTCCGAACCGCCTGCTCGAGCTCGTTCTGCTCGGCGCCAGCCAGCACATCGACCAGCTCCTGGTACGCGTCAAAGTCGTCCTCTCCGAACCCGTCGACAACCTCATCGGGAATAGTCTCCACGGCCCTGCGTGCCGCCTCTGTTTCGCCGGTTGCGAGCAGCTGCTGGGCGAGGAGCAGATCCGGAAACAGCTCTGGCGGTTCATCCAACTCCTCCTCAAGGACAGGTGTCGGAGCTGGTACGGCGGTGGGCAGCGCGGCCACCAGCTCCGCCGTTGACTCTGGCGGAGCGGGTTCCCCGCCTCCCCGGGTCAGCACCACCACGACGGTCACAACAGCCACGATCACCACCGCCGCAATACCCCCCAAGAGACCCCAGCGTCTCCTCGAAGGCATTTTGCCTGGACGTTCGGTGGCTCCGGCCACTTCGACAGGCGGTTGATCCTCCTGCGCTGGCGACGGAGCCTCGGGTGGCGGCGGTGCGGGCGCCGCGACCGGCGGATCCTGGGGCACTCCTGACACCGCCGGCGCCGGGGTCACATCTGGTTTCGGAGGTGACGGTGGTGGGGGAGGCTGCCCCGCCCTGACAGGAGGTGGCACGGTTGCGGGGCGAGAAGCCGAACCCTCTGGGGGAACCGGTGGCGGAGTCGGGCCTGGGATGGCCTCCGGCCCCCCATCCTCAGCTTGATCGGGCGGGACAGGTGCTGTGCGCGCCCCGGAATCGGTCGTTTCCTCCCGTTCAGCGTCAACCCGTTCCGTCCCGGCCCAGCCCGTATCCTCAACCTCGGCCGGTGGTGCCAGCGGCGGTGGCGCGGGCGGAGTTTCGCGGATCTCCTCCCGCTCTTCACCGGCCAATGCTGTCGTCGGCTCGGTCTGCTCCGTCCCGCCTTCGTCGGACCTCGCTTCTTCTCCGGGAACGGCATCAGCCATCGCAGGTTCTGCAGCCTCATCACCCTCCGATGCATCGTCCGCCTGGACGCCCTCCGGCGGCGCGGGCTCAAACGACACGGCCATCGTGCGGTTTGGGTCGAACTCCTCCTCGTCTGCGTGCGCCACCAAACGGCTAGCGACACTCGGAGGGGCGATTCGATCCGTCGGGCTCGCTGGCAGATCGTGGCTTTGCTCGCGGGACGTCTGATCTGGAGTCTCGTTGTTGGCGGCCGATGGTCCTCCCTCTCCGGCCTGCTCCGTGGCTCCTGAAGGCTCGGGTCGTGAGCGAGCCTCCACGGGATCGGCCTCCAGCTCCCACTCCGGGGCTTCGATCTCCGCCGGAGGTACGACATCAAACGGCGCAGTCGGCTCAGGGCTCTCGTCGAGCTCCCACTCGGGGGTTTCTGCTGCCGCGTAGTGTTCGCTCTCGGCAACACCCGAGCCCTGTATCTCTGTGGCGGACGGAGGCACAGGCCTCTCCATGATGACGGTCGCCCCCGGCACCTGACCGGCACCAACAGAGGTCGGTGGTGGCGATGGCGCCTGTCGCGACTCGGCGTTCTCTTCCGCCTCGATCTCGGTCGCATCGTCCGGCACGCCAGGGGGCCGCGCGGTGGTCTCCCCGGAGGTCTCTGCAACCGGCGGGCCGATCGGCTGGCGGGCCGCGGCCACAGCCTGCTCGATCTCTCGCCTGGGCAGGGCGACTGTGGCATCCTCCGCCGGCGGCTCGTCGACAACTTCGCTGTCTCCGGACTGCCGCGCTTCTTCCTCGGCAGAGCTCTCTTCGCGCGAAGCGCGCTGCACGGCATCCGCAATCTCCGCACGATCGACCACAGCGGTCCCGGCCTCGTCGGTGTCGTCGGCCGCTCCTTCAGCGGCAGGGGCCTCGCCACCTGGCTCCGACTCCCCGCGTTCCGGCGTCACCGCAGCACCGACCGCATCACGTCGAATCACCATCGTAGGCTCATACGCCGGCAGCTCTTCCTCAGTACCTGCCTCGTCCGCCGCTGTCGGTGGAGCTGACACCTCCTCGCCGACCTTGGATGGTGGGAGTGGCGGCGGAACGGCTACAGGCCCGGGCTCGGATGTGGCAGCGGAAACCGCCCCTCGTACGGGCGGTCCTTCGTCGGTGCCCGAGACGGAGCCATCAAACCGTCGCAACGCTGCGGCAACATCGCCCGGAGCTGGTCGCTGCTCCGGCGCTCGACGCAGGCACAGCTCGAGCACTCCTGCCAGTGCCAGTGCCGCGTCGCGTGGTCCATCGACTCGATCATCGTTGGCCGGAGTCGCCGGAGTCACGGTGGGTCTCGGTCCGGTCACGGATCCAACCGTGAATCCCAAAACCTCGCAGACCAAAACTCCGAGTGCGTAGACATCAGCCGCCTCTGTCGGCGGCTTCAGACCAGCACCGGCATGGAGTCGCTCTGGCGCAAGGTATCGGGCGGGCACCCGATTCGGCTGATGCTGCATCCGGACCACCCAGCTCCCGAGGCCGGCCACGACTGCCCTGCGGTCCTCTCCCTCGCCGATGACGAGCACGTTCTCCGGTGCCAGGTTGCCATGGACGGTTCCAGCGGAGTGCAGTGCTCCCACCCCATCCGCCACATCAGCAAGTAAGCCCGCACCTCGAGCCGAGTCAGATGCAACGCTGTCAGACGCCTCGAGCGTTTCGGCTTCGAGAAGCTCCCACACGACATAGCCGCTTCCAGCCGATGTCGTACCGTGCCCCAAGCACCTCGGAACGGCTGGATGCTGCACCGCCGCCACCGCGTTCATGGCGCTGTCGAACAGCTCCCGCCGCTCCGGATCATCAAGTCCACCCTCCAGCAGCTTGATGGCCACCGGCTCGCCCGTGTCGGGATCCTCGCCGGCAAACACCGTGCCTCCGGTGTCAACCTTGAGGACCCGGACCAATCGATAGATCTCAGTAATATCACGGCTTTCGCCCATCGCGTCCCCCGCTATCTCCGGTCCGCTCAATGGATTCCGATTCAACATCACATCGGCACACGCTACCCGCATGTACCGGTGAGCAGACCTGCTCGCCCACTTGAGGGCCACTGTCTCGTGTTCACGATATCAGACCTCGGGAGCTGGCCGGAAGCACTGTCGCTACCGAGACTGAGAAGCTCGCTCGGCTTTGGCGGACGCCGGGTTGCGCCCCGCTCTGGAGGCGGTCGTATACGATAGATGCTGGAGGTCGCACATGAACGAACGTCTGAGCGTCGAGTCGTTGCGCGCCGCCATCCTCGAGCGGTCGCAGCCCACCACGGACGATGAGCGCACACGGTTCGAGGCCGTAGCCCGTCGATACGAAGCGGCTGTGCACCAGCTGATCCAGCAGATTCACGCGCTTGTCCGTCAGGTCCCCGAGCTGCAGGTAACCCTCGAGGATGAGAACGAGATCTTCACCTCGCCCGCGTTCCCGGGACACGAGATCGAGATCAGCGACCAGCGACTCAGAATCACGTGTGGAGAGAGCTTCCTCCTATTCGACCCGACGGCGAGGGCGCTTCTCAGCGCGATCGGTCAGGTGGAGATCGAGTGCTCGCAACCGATTCCGTTCCTGATCGAGAAGGTCCTGTATCTCATCCCGGACAGAGACGGCGCGAAGGCCCGGTGGGGTGTTCGTTCAGTCGAGACGCTGACCTCGAACCGGCTCGAGCCGTTCACCCAAGACACACTCTTGAAGCTCCTCCACGCTGCGTTCGCCTGATATCGCCAGCTCTGTCGGAATGCGGCACGACTGTGCCGCGCTGGCCCTTGTGGCGATCGCCTCCTGGCTCTATCGTGCCGACTACGGGAACGAGACCTTGTCTCGAAAAGATCCCAGGCCGACGGCCATTGCCGTTGATGCACAACGACATATCGGAGGTTAGCATGACACCGAACTACACCTGCAGCTACTGTGGGGCACAATCGAGCTGGAGCGATGACAGCCGCCAAAGCGATGTGGAGCAGGTCTGTCTGTGTCCGACCGACTATCGAGGCGAGACCGAGACCCTCACCTACTCGATCGACGCGGAAGCTGAGGACCCCACGACGTACATCGAGCCCGAAGACAGGGAGCCCTGGACCGCTCCGGACGTGACGTTGTAGACGCGACTTTGCCTCGAGTCGCACAGGTCAACCGTCGAGACGGTGACGGCGCCAGCGTCGTTGCGCCGGCGCGCTCCGGATGCGCTTGCACTCTCGAAAGCCCGTGTGCCGCGCACGGCGAGCAGCTACGGCGCCGTCCGCAATGCTCAGTCCGGCAGCGCGCCGCGGATGTCGACAGCACGCAGATAGCCGGCGCTGGCCGATGGTGGCACAGTATTGATGAACATTCCGGAGCCTAGCTCGGCTGTGGCCGCTGGTGCGTGCGGGCAGCAAATGGGCGGGATGGAAAACCGCCTCGCGGGTGTTACGTACGTCGTTGTGGACACCGCACCATCGCCCGGGGTGGTGGACCTGCCCACGAGCTGGAGGAAGCTAATGCCCCATCTTTGCATGCGAACCGCAGTCGCTACCGTTGCACTCATCATGGGCGCGCTACTCGCTGGAAGCGTCCAGACGGCAGACGCTGTCGAGGCGCCATTGCCCCGCCACCCTGCACCGTCCCCGGACGGCACGATGATCGCCCTCTCCTGGCAAGGCGATCTCTGGCTGGTCCCCACCGAAGGTGGCGAGGCACGGCGGATCACGGCGCATCCGGCCACCGACCGGCACCCGGTGTGGTCGCGCGACGGCGAGATGATCGCGTTCGCCTCTGATCGATACGGCAACTGGGACGTGTTCGTTCTGCACCTCGGGCAGGCCACACCGCCCAGGCGTTTGACCGCCGCCTCGCTCGACGACACGCCGGTGGACTTCGCTCCTGACGGGTCGAAAGTTCTCTTCGTGTCGGAACGGGACGAGTCGATCCGCTTCTACTCCGCCCTGTACGAGGTTCCCGTGAACGGCGGAACACCATACCTCGCCCAGTCGGCCCTCGGCGAGTGGGGCGCCTACTCGGCCGATGGAAGCGCCACGGCATTCGTGCGCGGTGCAACCAAGTGGACTCGCCGCGGCTATCGCGGCGCGGCGAACCGCGACATCTGGTTACGGACATCGGACGACGAGTACGTACAGCTCACCAGCTTTGACGGCGACGACGACTTCCCCTCCTGGATCGATGGCCATACCCTGGCGATCTTGAGCTCACGCGAAGGACGAAAGAACCTGTTTCTCCTCGATCTCATCAGCGAGCGAACCGTCCAGCTCACCGATCACACCGGCTCCGATGTTCGGTTTCCTCGAGCTGCCGCAGATGGGTCGGTGATCGCCTACGAGCTCGAGGACGCCGTCTATACGGTCCGACCGCTCGACGGTCAACCGAAGAAGCTGACGTTCAACGTCCCGGTCGATCAGATTCGCAACCCGATCGACCGGCGCACGGCCAGCTCCGATGCAACAGGGCTCGCCATCAACGACGACGCAACACTGGCCGCCTTCCTCGTCCGCGGCGACATCTTCGTGACCGGGATCGTCTCGTCCGACGAGCTGGACATCGCGGCACCACCCACGGTGCAGGTCACCGCCACACCCGCCGAGGAATCGGACATTCAGTTCTCTCCGGACGGACGCTCGATCCTGTACAGCGCCGAACGCGATGGCCAACGAGACCTCTTCGTGATGCAGCCGGCCATGACCGACGAGCAGGACGCTGACTGGCTCTCGTCGTTCGAGTTCGCCGAAACCCGATTGACCGACACTCCCGAAGATGAGCACAGCCCTCGCTTCTCGCCGGATGGTCAGCGGATCGCATACCTCAAGAACCGCGGTGACTTGCACGTTCTGACACTCGAGGGTGCCGCGGACACGACGCTGTTCGAGCATTGGAGCCCCTCGACCTTCGCATGGTCACCGGATGGGCGTTGGATCGCACTCTCGCGGGTTGACACCGCATACAACGCGGACGTCTGGATCATTCCGTCCACCGGCGGTGAGATGTACAACGTCAGCCGGCATCCCGATGACGATCTGGCGCCGACGTGGTCGCCTGACGGCAAACGGTTGGTATGGACGACCAAGCGCCACGCCGACACCTTCGATGTGTGGGGCGTGTGGCTCACTCGTGCCGATGATCAGCGGACCTCCGCCCAGTGGCTCGCCTACTGGAAGCAGCAGGAAGAGCAGAAGAAGAAGCAAGAGAAGGCTGCAGCAGACGAGGAGTCAGAAGCAGAGGATACCAACGGAGCCAGCGAGCCGGTGCCTGAGGTCGCCATCGACTTCGAGCAGCTATGGCGTCGTGCCAAGCCGATCACTGCGCTGCTGGGTGACGAGGCCTCTCCATTCGTCACCGATGATGGCCGTCGCATCCTGTTCACGGCCGAGCTCGATGGCGAGCGCGACCTGTACTCGGTGCGGTTTGACGGGGAAGACCGTCAGCGGCTGACAACTGGTGACCGAGGTCCCGGGCAGCTCCAGCTCCGCGAGAGCACGGTCTTCTTCCTCGATCGGAAGGGCACCATCGGTCGCGTCGATGTTGAGGGCAAGGCCGGAGATCCGGTGCCGTTCGCCGCCACCTATGAGGTCGACAGGGCGGCCGAGCGGGAGGTCGTCTTCGAGCAGGCGTGGCGCGCCCTCGACCAGATCTTCTACGACCCAGATTTTCACGGAGTCGACTGGCAGCAGCAGCGGGAAACCTACAAGCCCTGGGCCCTTGCAGCCTCCTCGGAGGCCGACTTCGCAGACGTCATGAATCTGATGCTCGGCGAGCTGAACGCATCGCACATGGGGTACTACCCGCCCGGTACCCGGGGCAACAGGGAAGGTGTGGGAGAGCGTACTGGCTGGATCGGGGCAGTGTTTGACCCAACTCTCGGACCGCCGGGCATCGCGGTGACCGAGGTGCTCCCGGACACTCCCGCGGCCCGCACCGACGTCAACCTGAGGTCTGGCGAGAGGATCCTCGCCGTTGCAGGCACTCCGGTCACCGAGACCACCAACATCTATCTGCTGTTCGCCGATACTGCCGGTACACGGGTTCCTCTGACGGTTCGTGGAACCGACGGCGCCGAGCGCACTGTCGTGGTCATCCCGGAGTCGTTCCGTACCCAGTACCAGGCCCGCTACGAGCGGTGGGTCCGGCAACGGCGCGCAATCGTCGAGGAGCTTTCCGGCGGTCGCCTCGGCTACCTGCACATTCAAGGGATGAACGCGCCGTCGTTCGAGGAGTTCGAGCGAGATCTGTACGCAGCAGGCCACGATCGGGAAGGTCTGATCATCGACGTCCGCTCCAACGGAGGCGGCTGGACCACCGACTACCTGATGACCGTCCTCAGCGTCGAGCGGCACGCCTACACGATCCCGCGCGGTGCGCCGCACACCACTCGCGACTACCCGCAGAGCCGGCTTCCCCTCGCGGCGTGGACCCGTCCGGCGCTGACTCTCTGCAACTCGGACTCCTACTCCAACGCAGAGATCTTCTCGTGGGCCTTCAAGACCCTCGATCGCGGCCTGCTCGTCGGCACCCCGACATTCGGCGCGGTCATCTCCACCGGGGGGACACGGCTGATCAACGGCGCGCTGGTGCGTCTCCCGATGCGCGGATGGTATGTGGCCACAGACGGCACCAACATGGAGCTCAACGGGGCGCAGCCGGATATCGTCGTCGAGCAGCCACCGACAGAGGATCTGTCGGCTTCCTCGGACACCCAGCTCGCCCGCGCTGTTGCAGAGTTCTTGGCAACGATCGAGGACGACCCCCGCTACGGAGCCTGGTAGCCGGCGGCAACCATCTGAGCTCGGTGGCTCGACGGGTCAGGGTCATCCTGGCCCGACGGACATCGGCGCGAGCCTGCGTGAGAGCGGCGGCGACCCTTGTGCGCCCGCAACCGGCATCCCTGGAGCCGTCGGCTCAGGTATGATCGCCGCCGGTCGGGATGGAGGCGTTGTGGACTGTCACGTACAGGTTTCTCATGGCACGAGGCAGCTGAGCCAAGCCTGGAGGGGGTACAGCCCTCTCCGCGGGCTGACGCAGTAGACGGGTGCGATCGTGGACTGGCTCCAGGCGGCGCTGCTCGGCATCGTGCAGGGGTTGACGGAGTTTCTACCGATCAGCTCTTCTGGTCACCTCGTCATCGGACAGCACCTGCTCGGTCTCGACGAGCCCCACCTTCTGTTCGATGTGGCGGTGCACGTGGGCACCTTGCTGGCGGTTGTGCTCGTGTTCTTCGACGATCTGTGGTCGATGCTCCGATCACTCCTGCCATGGTGCGATGGCGACCCGGCTTCGAGGCGCATGGTGTGGCTCGTCGCCATAGGAACAGTGCCGGCGGCCTGCGCCGGCCTGGTCCTACAGGACCTCTTCGAGTCGCTGTTCGGATCGACCACGGCAGTCGGAGCGGCACTCCTCCTCACCGGTCTCATCCTCTTCCTGACGATGCATATCCCCCTCGGTCAGCGAGACATCGGCAGCATGAGCTGGCGCTCGGCCCTTCTCGTGGGCGTGGCGCAGGCGCTGGCGATCATCCCCGGCATCAGCAGGTCCGGGGCCACGATCAGCGCCGGCCTCGCTCTGGGGATGCAGCGCGACCTCGCTGCACGGTTCTCCTTCATTCTTTCGATTCCAGCGATCCTCGGCGCCCTTCTGCTCCAGCTTCGCGATGTGTCAGGCCTTTCCGGAGAGCAGCTCATGCCGTTGCTGATCGGGGCTATCTTGGCAGCCGTAACCGGGTACATTGCCCTGCGCATCCTGCTCTCGCTGGTGCAGCGGGGAAAGCTGCACTGGTTTGCCTACTACTGCTGGTGCCTCGGACTCATCACCCTGACCGCATCGCTATGGTGGTAGTGAGCTCGCGCTCCCACCCTCTCAGTCCCTCAGACAGCTGTGTCTGCAGAGCCGACTGCCCGTCCCCTCGAGCGACCCCGCCGGGAAATGGTCCCGAAACCGGAGCAGGCCTCTGCCCCGGCCACCGGTAGACGGCCCCAGGCGCTCGCCAGACCCAAATCGAAAAGCAGAACCGCCAAAGCCCCGGCTTCGCAAGATCATCCTGCTTGCGCGTGCCGAGCAGGTTGGTACACTGGTCGGGATGTCTCTTCCACGAATCATCATCACGGGGGCGTCCGGTTTCATCGGTCGTCACCTGCTTGAAGGTCTGAAAGAGCACTTCATCATCTACGGTCTCGCACGGCGCTCGCAGCTGCGCTGCGCTGCGCCCTTTCACGAGAACATCACATGGTTCCAGGTCGACATCGGCGACAAGGACACCCTTGGCACCGTGTTCCGACAGATCCGCAGTCGCGGCGGGGCCGATATCGTCATCCACCTCGCCGCACACTACGACTTCACGGGCGAGGAGCACCCGGAGTACTGGCGGACCAACGTCCATGGCCTGCGCAACGTCCTCGACGAGTGTCAGGATCTCGCGCTGCGTAAGTTCCTCTTCGCCTCATCCGTTGCGGCATGTAGCTTCCCCAGGGCCGGCGAAGCGCTCACAGAGCGGTCACCACCGGATGGTGAGCACATCTATGCCGTGACCAAACGTGCCGGGGAACGGATGCTGTCCGAGTACGCCCAGTCCGTACCCTCATGCATCGTGCGGTTCGCCGCCCTGTTCTCCGACTGGTGCGAGTATCCCCCACTGTACTTCTTCTTCGAGACGTGGCTGTCGAACGCCTGGAACTCCCGCATTCTCGGCGGCAAGGGCGAGTCGGCAATCCCCTACCTCCACGTCCGCGAGATGGTTCCTTTCTTCCGTCAGGTCATCGATCGCCTGGACACCCTCGAACCCCAGGAGGTCCTCATCGCCAGCCCATCGGAGACGATGAACCACAAGGACCTGTTCGATCTGGCCTGCATCAATCACCTCGGCCACCGCCGCAGAGCGGTCTTCATGCCGACCCCTCTGTGCCGCCTCGGCGTGTGGGGACGCGATCTGCTGGGACGGATCCTCGGCAGCCGGCCATTCGAGCGGCCGTGGATGGTGCGCTACATCGACTACGACCTTGCTGTCGACGCCAACCACACGTATCAACGGCTCGACTGGCAACCGCGAGACCGGCTGCGCCTGTACCGCCGGATCCCGTTCATGATGGAGCACCGCAAGACTGACCCGGTCGAGTGGCACCGGCGCAACCGCGCCGCCCTCAAGGAGGTCAAGCTCCGCGCCAACCTCAGAGTGCATCGGCTTCTCGAGAAGAACCACGAGGAGATCGAACGACGCTACCTCGCCGCCATCTTGGGACCGGACGGC
This sequence comes from uncultured Thermoanaerobaculia bacterium, assembly GCA_964512045.1. Lineage (GTDB taxonomy): Bacteria > Acidobacteriota > Thermoanaerobaculia > Thermoanaerobaculales > Sulfomarinibacteraceae > CAZEJK01. The sequence continues at coordinate 37,834 of CAZEJK010000002.1, read as the reverse complement.
AAACGGGTCTACCCCAGCTATCAGCGCGTCCCGCAGGAGATACTCGAGTGGCGGTTCAAGGTTGCGCTGCGCAATCTCCTGAACGCTGTGCGCACAGGCGACCGCGGTGTGTTCACCGACTTTTGCCGTGACCTGGCGCTGAAGCGCTACAAGGATGGGTTCGACGGCCTCGAGGTGTGCAACGCCCTCGAGCTCCTCAACGACATCTGTATTCGCGTGCTCAAGGCCGATCCCGAGTGTGACGGGGTGGCGATGCGTCTGCACGAGATCCTGACCATGACCGTGCAGTTCGGCTGTGATCAGATCCTGGGAATCTACGAGGAGCTCGGCGAGGCCGTGTCGGAGACCGAGGTCAGCGCGAGCCCCGTGATACTGCCTGGCGGACCGCCAGCACCGTGAGGCCCATCGCCCCGTCCGCAACACCGCTGAGCGGAACCGCCCACGCCGTACCCGGTTCGAGAACCGTCACGCCGATCAAGAACACGAACGCTAGCGTCTTCGCAAACAGAAGTAACGTCACGCTCTGGCTCCGGCGGTACTCGAGCACATAGCCCACCGCCACCACCAGGTGAAACGCTCCGCCCTGCCGGACGAAGAACGTGGGCGTGACCTCGCCCCATCCACCGAAATCCGTGGCCCACTGGGGCAAGAACAGCAACACCATTCCTACCGCCAAGCTGTGGGCAGCGATCAGAAGCACGAGCCACCACATCACTCGCGGATCGAGTCGAGCTTTCACAGCCACCAGATATCTGCCTCTCGGGGAGCTTCGCGGCGAGCCGTCTGTCTTCCGAGCCGCTCGAGCTCACGTACGATGGCATCCAACACCTCGCCAACAGCAGCGTGCACGTCCGGGCTCAACCCGGTGCCGGCATCAACCGTTTGCGGCACGACGCCAACAAGCAGAACTTCATCCGGCGCGCGCTCGACGAGCTCGGCGGTGGCCAACGCCTCGAACAGGCCCGGCTCGTGCGGACTGGTTCGCGGCCCAAGCGAGGTTGGCGGAAGCTCACCTCTTCGGTACAGGCGCACGCTTCCAGGCGGCCCTGAGCTGGACACAGTGTCCACCACGATCACCGCCGCCGCATCGGTCAGAAACGGGATGAGATCGCCTCCAGGGGTGCCGAGGTCGTGGACCTCGACACCGTCCGGAAGCTCCCAGTGGGCCTCGAGCTGACGCACGACGTACGGGCCGAATGCGTCGTCCCCGAGCAACACGTTGCCCAGTCCAAGCACCCGCACTGGCCGAGCACCGTCCGCGGCGATCGTCCTCACCAGGTCCGGACCGCCGAGACCTCGCGCCCCTCGGGGTCGAGGGTGTGGATCGCGCACGCCAGACACGGATCGAACGAGTGTACCGTCCGCAGCACCTCGAGCGGCCGATCGGCATCGGCGATCGGGTTGCCCATCAGCGACGCCTCGTACGGTCCCATCTGATCGGCTGCGTCGCGGGGTCCAGCGTTCCAGGTGGATGGAACCACGCACTGGTAGTTCTTGATCGTGCCATTCTCGATCACAACCCAGTGTGACAGCGTCCCGCGGGGCGCCTCGTGGAACCCGAACCCTCGCTGCTCACCGGACGGGTACTCCCACGGCGTGAAGATCTCGGTGTCGCCCGAGCCGATGTTCTCGACGAGCTTCTGCCAGTGATCGAGCGCCAGCTCGGCCATCATCGCGGAGCGGATCGCTCGCGCCAGGTGCCGGCCCAGCGTCGAGTGGAGAATGGACGGATCGAGCTTCGTGCCTGCCACATTTCCAGCACGTGCGAGCGCCTCGTTGGCCCACTTGCGAGTGAGCTCGTGGCCAGAGGCGTAGCCCACCAGAACCTGTGCCAGCGGTCCCACCTGCATCGGCCGGTCCTCGAACCGTGGCGCCTTGACCCACGAGTACTTGCCCCCGTGATCCAGCTCGGCGTACGCCGGCACCGTCTCTCCCTCCCACGGATGCCGCTTCCAGTCGCCGTCATACCACGAGCGCGCGATGCTCTCGGCCACGTTGTCGCGAAACAGCGGATCTTCGAACGAGCTGAACGTGCGCACGCTCCCGAGATCCCCTCCGACGATCGTCCCGCCGGGAAGATCGAACTGTGTGCCGGCGGTGTCGGTTGGCATGTCCGGAACGGCCAGGTAGTTGGTCACCCCCTTGCCGTACCCGAGCCAACCCTCACCCGCGTACAGCGCGCCGATCGCGCAGACGTCGGTGAGGTAGACGTGGTCCACAAACGCCTTGACCTCCTCGAGCAGGACCTTGATCTGATAGAGCTTCTCCATGTTCAGAGTGGCCTGGTTGTCGAGGTTGATCGCGTTCGCCACGCCCCCAACTGCGAGGTTCTGGATGTTCGGGGTCTTCGACCCGAGGATCGCCACCGCCTGGTTCGCCTTGCGCTGATAGTCCAGCGCCTGCAAGTAATGCGCTACCGCCAGCAGGTTCACCTCCGGCGGAAGGACCATTGCCTCGTGGCCCCAGTAGCCGTTGGTGAAGATCCCCATCTGGCCACGCTCGACGAACGCCGCCAGCTTCTGCTTCACGGCAGCCAGGTCCTTCTCGCCGTTGTGCGGCCACGGCGACAGCGACTCGGCGAGGCTCGCCGCCTTCTTCGGATCCGCATCGAGAGCCGACACGACGTCCACCCAGTCCAACGCCGAAAGGTGATAGAAGTGGACGATGTGATCGTGCAGACAGTGAGCGGCAATCAGGAGGTTCCGGATCAGCTGCGCGTTCAGCGGCACCTCGATACCGAGGGCGTTCTCCACCGCGCGCACCGAGGCGATCGCGTGCACCGTCGTGCACACACCGCAGATCCGCTGCGTGAAGATCCACGCATCACGGGGATCACGACCCTTCAAGATCGGCTCGATTCCGCGCCACATCTGACCCGAGGACCATGCGTTGGTGACCTCGCCGCCGTCCACCTCCACATCGATCCGCAGATGACCTTCAATCCGGGTAACCGGGTCAACGGTGACCATCCGTGCCATCTGATGCTCCCTTCTCACGCAGCCGACCTGGCGGCTCGGGTGCCGCCCAGGATCGGGAAGTTCTTGACGATGATGATGTACAGAGTGATCTCGAGGGCGATCACGCCAAAGGTGATGAACAGCTCTGGAATCGTCGGGAAGTAGGTCCATCCCGGCCCAGGGTTATACGCCACGATGTACGCGTCGAACCGGTACATCGTTCCGGAGAGCATGATCAGCACCGAGGCCCAGAAGATGTTGCGGAAGTCCTGGAGCCTGCGCTTGCTGGCCAGCATCACCATCGGCACGATGAACAGCGCCATCTCGATCCAGAACACAACGCTGTACATCCCGGAGGTGAACATCAGAGCGGTCTTGCCACCGAGGATCACCGTGGCGAAACGCAGCACAACGAAAGCGGCAAGGACGATCACCATGGCGCTGGAAAGAGAGCGCAGCATCTCATCCTCACGCTCCCGTCCGAACGCCCGACTGGAGACCGCTGACTCCCACACCACGACGGCATACCCCATACCGATGCAGGAGATCAGGAACAGGAGCGGAATCCACCCCGTGAACCACAGCCCGTGGAGCTTGTGACCGGCCACGAGCATCACTGTACCGAGGGAGGACTGGTGCATCGTCGGCAACAGGATGCCGAGTGCGATGATCGGCAGCAGCAGCGGCTTGATGATCTTCAGGCTGGTGTTGGCGAACCTGCGGAGCGCCGAGCTCTCCGCCTTCGCGAACCGTTCCAGGAACGCCGGCGCGAGCTCGATCCAGAGCACGGCCACGTACGCCATGACGCACAACGCCACCTCGAGCAGTGCCGAGTTCAGATTCCATTGACCGACGCGGATCGGGATCCTGTGAATGAACCACGGGCGCCCGACATCAATGATGATCGCCAGCGCGGCCATCGAGTAGCCGAGCGCGCTGGTCAGCAGCGCCGGCCGCACGAGCGGATGGTACCTCCCCTTGTTCAAGACATAGGCGAGGATCGCCACCGCGTAGCCGCCACATGCGAGCGCCGTGCCCGTGACGACATCAAACGCGATCCAGATGCCCCACGGGTAGCCGTCAGAAAGCCCCGAGACCGCACCGATCCCCGCAGCAAACCTCCAGATGAGTACCATTGCCCAGACACCAAGAACCGCCAGCAACAGCCGGAACGGTCGGGTCATGAGCGGCCCACCGACCTCCTGAGCATGCGAAGTCATGAGTCCTCCTCCCCGCCATCCTGGCTTCTCCGGCTCCGCCACACCGCCGCTCCGAAGGCTACGAACAAAGCCGCGGGCGCGATGAACCCCTGGTACACACCGTGCTGTACGTGGCGAGCCAGCGCACCGGGATAGTCGTCGCCGAGATCCGGCAGGCCGAGCTTCTCGAACTCGATGCCCGCCAGATACAGGACCTGCGTTCCGCCACCGTCACGCTCGCCGAAGATCTTCGGGTCTCCGGAGGGCCAGTACCGCTCCGGGCTGTCCGCGATCCTCTGGCGTGCCGTGGCCAAGAGCTCGTCGTACGGCCCGTAGATCACGGCGCCCACCGGGCAGGCCTCACAGCAGCCGGGCTCCTTGCCCTCCTTCAGACGGTGCAGGCAGAGCTCGCACTTGATGATCTTCGGCGTCGGCGTATCCCACTGGAACTTGGGTATGTTGTATGGACATGCGACCTGACAGTAACGGCACCCGATGCACCGATCCCCATCCCATGTCACGATCCCGTAGTCGCGCTTCTGAAAGGCGCCGATCATGCACGCCGAGGCGCACCCCGGGTCGAGACAGTGCATGCACTGGCCCTTCATGAACGCGTAGCCATCGCCATCTGCCGCCACATAGCGCTTGATGATGTTCTTGGTGTCACCGGAGAGGTCCTTCGGCGGGTCGTACAGGTTGCCCGGCATGTCGTTCGCCTGCTTGCACGCCCACACGCACGCCTCGCACCCTATGCAGAGCGTCGAGTCGTACAGCATGCCGACCGCGTCCGGTGGTGGTTTCGGTGCCTCCTGCTCGGAGGCAACCACATCTCCCGCTGCCGCACCGGCGCCGGCGACAGCCAGCCCTTTCAGCAACGTACGTCGATCGCAGCTCATGCGGTGTCCTCCTCCCCTCCATCGCCATCACCGGAGGCGGCAAACCGCTTGGAGGCCATCACGCCGGCGCCCACAGCGGCCCCTGCTACCAGACCGGCCACACCCGTCCAGGCGGCGCCAGCGCTCGTCCGGTGCTCCGGATGGATCGGTGGATACTCGCCTTCCGGAAGCCGGGCCTCTTGATGGAGCGGCTTGTGAAACGCCACCCCCTGCTCGGTGCAACCGAAGCACGGATGGCCAAGGCCGATGGGCCATGCACCCACCACCTCGCCGAAGTGCTGCGTCGAGCAGTTGGCGTGGGTCTCCGGCCCCTTGCACCCGAGAGCGTAGAGACAGTAGCCCAACCTGTGGCCTTCGTCCCCGAACTGTCGAGCGAAGCGCCCGTTGTCAAAATGGGCTCGCCGCGGGCAGTGCTCGTGGATCGTGCGGCCGTATGCGAAGCTCGGTCGACCTTTTTCGTCGAGCTCCGGCAACGTACCGAACGTCGCGTACTGCAGGACCGTCCCGAGAAAGTTATACGGGTTCGCCGGACAGCCGGGGATCGTCACGACCGTCGTCCCCTCCAGGATTTGCGGCGCACCGGTGGCTCCAGTGGGGTTCGGATCGGCAGATGGGATGCCCCCCCAGGACGCACACGATCCGATTGCGATCACCGCACCGGCCGTACCGGCCACGTCCTGGAGCATGTCCATCGCCGTTCGGCCACCGATCTTGCAGTAGATCCCGCCATCCTTGGTCGGAATGGCCCCTTCGACGACGCACACATACTTTCCTGCGTTCTCCTCCATCGCCGTGTGCAACGCCTCCTCGATCTGGTGGCCAGCCGCCGCAAACAGCGTCTCGTGGTAGTCCACGGAGATCAGATCCAAAATGAGCGATGCGAGATCGGGGTGCGAGGTTCTGAGTAGCGACTCGGTGCAACCGGTGCACTCCTGGAAGTGCAGCCAGATGACCGACGGCTTCAATCCGCGTTCCGCCGCGTGTGCGAACTGAACTCCAACGCTCGCTGGAAGCCCAACCGCAGCCGCAGCCATCATGCAGACCTTCAGGAAATCCCGTCGGTCCACGCCGTCACCGTCCAGGTCCCAGACCTGCTCTCTGACATTCGGGGGGTTCGCCATGGGGCCCTCCTCGGGTTTTAGGTTTTCGGAGCACCGATCATTAGCTTGAACAACAGTACTTTCCCCGGCGCAGCTATGTCAAGAGGAGTGATTCAAATAAATACCTTGTCTCAATTTCACTGTACATTATGCCGCACCCATACGGCACAATGCGGCAACGCACTGTGAACTCTTTGAACGCCACTTGTTGCATCACGTCTCACCGCGGCACGGGGCTCCTGAGCGCCCACGAGGATCCAGGGGGCAGATCGTGCCGTAGCACCGATCGGGCAATGGCAGATCCCCCTCTTTTCCGACACCCCAAGCGACCTTGCGGCCGTTCTCTGGCGTCATCGAGCGAGCTCACGCTCGGGAAGACGACGACCTCCCCGAGAATTCGACACACCACTTGTCTGTTGGGCGTTGTGATGAACCGTACGAACCTCGACCTCGTGAGACCTGGGAAAGAGAGAGCTCATGGCCAACGCCAACGATAACGGACAGCACCTCAACGAATCAGACACCCCGAATCGGTCCCGATCGCAGGAGCAGGCCACCGACACGTTGACCGCAACGGAAACACGCGAGTGGCTCGAATCGCTCGAATGGGTGGTGTCAGATCGCGGCGGACAACGCGCAGCAGAGCTGCTCGAGGCACTTCAGGTATATGCACGAAAGCGCGGCGTCGACATCCCATTTGCCGCTGACACGCCCCACATCAACACCATTCCCGCCTCAAAGCAACCGCCCTACCCGGGCAGTCGCGAGATTGAGCGGAGGATCAAGAGCATCATCCGTTGGAACGCGATGGCAATGGTCGTCCGTGCCAACCGCGAGTGCGAAGGGATCGGCGGCCACATCTCGACCTACGCCTCAGCCGCCACGCTGTACGAGGTCGCGTTCCACCACTTTCTCCACGGCAAAGGCGAAGACTGGGACGGAGACCAGGTGTACTTCCAGGGACACTCGGCGCCAGGAATCTACGCCCGTGCCTTCCTCGAGGGCCGTCTGGGCGAGCATGACCTGAAGAGCTTCCGTCGCGAGCTGAACCCGGGCGGAGGCCTGTCGTCATACCCCCATCCGTGGTTGATGCCGGACTTCTGGGAGTTCCCCACCGTGTCCATGGGTCTCAGCCCGATCATGGCGATCTACCAGGCTCGTTTCAACCACTACCTCGAGGACCGAGGCCTCCATCCGACCTCGAACCACAAGGTCTGGGCGTTTCTCGGCGACGGTGAAACCGACGAGCCCGAGACGCTCGGCGCCATCACGCTCGCGGCGCGGGAGAAGCTGAACAACCTGGTGTTCGTCATCAACTGCAACCTGCAACGTCTTGACGGACCTGTCCGAGGAAACGGCAAGATCATCCAGGAGCTCGAAGCCGCGTTCCGTGGCGCCGGCTGGAACGTCATCAAGGTGATCTGGGGCTCGGACTGGGACGACCTTCTCGCCCGAGATACCACCGGCCTGCTCGTCAAGCGAATGGGCGAGGTCGTCGACGGCGAGAGCCAGAGATACGCGACGCGTGACGGCGCCTACATCCGTGAGCACTTCTTCGGCGCGTACCCTGAGCTGCTGGAGCTGGTGAGCCACATGTCCGACGAAGAGCTCAAGCAGCTCCGGTTGGGGGGGCACGACCCGGAGAAGGTGTACGCTGCATACAAGGCCGCAATGGAGCACACCGGCTCGCCGACGGTCATCTTGGCCCGCACCGTCAAAGGCTACGGCATGGGCGAAGCTGGCGAGGGCAAGAACGTCACCCACCAGCAGAAGAAGCTGAACGAGCAGGAGCTGATCCAGTTCCGGACGCGCTTCGGCATCCCGATCTCGGACGCAGACGTGGCGGCCGCACCGTTTTATAGACCACCTCAGGACAGCCCCGAGATCCGCTACATCACGGAGCGCCGCGCGGCTCTCGGCGGACCGATACCGCAGCGAGGCGTGCGCTGTGCACCGATCGACCCTCCGGACGACTCTGCGTTCGACGAGTTCTGGAAGGGATCGGGAGGTCGCGAGGTATCGACAACCATGGCGCTCGTGCGGATCCTGACCAAGCTCCTGGATGACCCTTCGATCGGCCAGCTGGTCGTTCCGATCATTCCCGATGAGGCACGCACGTTCGGGATGGAGGCCCTCTTCCGCAAGGTGGGAATCTACTCCCACGCCGGACAGCTGTACGAGCCCGTCGATGCCGATACGCTGCTGTTTTATAAAGAGGCCAAGAACGGCCAGATTCTCGAGGAAGGGATCACCGAGGCCGGATCCATGAGCTCGTTCATCGCTGCAGGGACGGCACACGCCAATCACGGCATCAACACCATCCCGTTCTTCATCTTCTACTCGATGTTCGGCTTCCAGAGAATCGGTGACCTCATCTGGGCGGCTGCCGATATGCGCACGCGCGGCTTCCTGGTCGGCGGAACAGCAGGCAGGACGACGCTCGCCGGCGAGGGTCTCCAGCATCAGGACGGCCAGAGCCATCTGCTCGCCTACCCTGTACCGAACCTGCTCGCCTACGACCCCGCCTACGCCTACGAGATCGCAGTCATCGTGCGCGAGGGTATCCGGCGCATGTACGAGAACCAGGAGGACGTCCTCTACTACATCACGGTCGAGAACGAGCCGTATGAGATGCCCCCGATGCCCGACGGCGCGCGCGACGGAATCCTCCGCGGAATGTACCGGCTGCGAACGACCGACACCGATCGAGGCGCCAGACGGGCGCACCTGTTCGGCTCGGGGGCGATTCTCAACGAGGTTCTCAAGGCGGCCGAGATTCTGGGGGATCGATACGACGTATCCGCCGACACCTACAGCGTCACGAGCTTCAAGGAGCTGTACAAAGACGGGCTGGAGGTGGAGCGGTGGAACCGCCTCCATCCTGCCCAGGATCGCCGCCAGACGTACATCGAGACGGTGCTGGAGAGCACCGAGGGCGTCTACGTGATCGCCTCGGATTACGTTGCTGCGATGGCATCCACGGTCTGCCGATGGTTCCCGAAGCGCCCTGTCACCCTCGGAACCGACGGTTTTGGACGATCCGACGCCCGCGCTCCACTGCGCGACTTCTTCGAGGTGGACTGGCGCCACATCTGCATCGCCGTGCTCGGAGAGCTCGCACGCGAGGGAGTCGTGGAGATGGAAGAGGTGCACCGGGCGATCACCGATCTCGATGTCGAGGTCGACTCCGAGCACCCGATGTACCGATGACCCGGAGCAGGACAAGGAGCGCAGCATGATCGAGAAGGTACAGCTACCGAACCTGGGCGAAGGAATCGACAGTGCCGACGTCGTCTCCGTCCTGGTCGAGCCCGGGCAGACGATCGAGACCGACCAGCCTGTCATCGAGGTGGAGACCGAAAAGGCGACCCTCGAGGTTCCGTCCAGCCTCGCGGGTACCGTTGCAGAGATCCTGGTTGAGGTTGGAGACTCCGTCAACGTGGGCCAGGATATCCTCGCCGTCGATGTCGCTGGGGAGGACGCGTCCGGCAAAGAGCCTCCGGCGGCTCCCGACGATGCGACCAGTGAAACAGCGCCATCGTCTCACGACGGAGAGCCATGGCCTGAGGAGACTCGGCAAGCCGAGAGTGACCAGCCGGCACCGGTGGCCCCATCAGTGGCCGAGCGTGCCGAGACCACCTCTCCGGATCAGACGAAGGCTCCCCAGGCACCGGCGACCGAAGCCGTCGACCCGGTTCCGGCGTCCCCGACGGTCCGTCGGTTCGCTCGAGAGCTCGGAGTCCCGATCCGACAGGTGGAAGGTACGGGAGATCGGGGCAGGATCCTCGAAAGCGATGTCAAGGCGTTCGCACGGGACCGTCTCGGCGCCGACACCATTCCCACCAGCTCCCGCTCGGCCGCAGCGGCGCCGCAGCTCCCGGACTTCACCAGATGGGGCGACGTCGAGCGCCAGCCGCTGTCGAAGATTCGGAGAGTCACCGTCGCGTCCATGGCGCGAGCCTGGTCACAGGTGCCGCACGTCACCCAGCACGACTCGGCGGACATCACCGAGCTCGAGGCCGCGCGAGAGCGCTTCGCAGAGGCCGTCGCAGAGCGCGGAGGCAAGCTCACCGTCACGGCGATCCTGGTCAAGGCGGTTGCGCAGTCGCTGCGGTCGTTCCCGAAGCTCAACGCCAGCCTCGACCTCTCCACGGACGAGGTGATCCTCAAACGTTCGGTCCACATCGGTGTTGCAGTGGACACGGAGCGAGGGCTGCTCGTGCCAGTCGTCCGCGATGCCGACCGCAAGACCGTCGCCGAGATCGCCGCAGACCTCGCTGCCCTGGCAGACCGAGCCCGCGAAGGCGCCATCACTCCGGACGAGATGCAGGGAGCCACCTTTACGATCTCGAACCTCGGTGGAATCGGAGGCAGTCACTTCACGCCGATCGTCAACTGGCCCGAAGTGGCCATCTTGGGCGTCTCCAGATCCGAGATCCGACCGGTATGGATCGATGGTGGCTGGCAACCGCGCACGATCCTGCCCCTGTCGCTGTCGTACGACCATCGCCTGATCGACGGCGCCGAGGCCGCACGGTTCGTTCGTTGGCTGGCCAACGGCCTTTCGGACCCGTTCCGGATCGTCCTCGGCGTCTGATCCGACCCCCTGCTGTCGCCAGAACGATGCTGGAAAGCTACCGGTGAGACGTTCGCGGATCTCTCTGCGGACAGCGGCCGCGTTGGGCGCTATGGGTCGGCAACGCAGCGGAAACCGAAGGCCCGATCGGCGATACCAGGATCCCGGTTGGAGCGCGTCGAAACCCGTGCCCGCGGCGCGAACTCCTGGAAGGAACCACCCCGCAGCACCCGCTCGGGCTCACCGTCGTCACCGGTCACCTGCGTCCACGCCTCGCTACTGACGGGAGCACCATGATAGCTGTCGTGATACGCGTCGGCCACCCACTCCCATGCGTTGCCCAACATGTCGAACAGACCCCATCGGTTCGGCGCAAAGCTCCCTACCGGTGAAGGACCACGCCACACGTCGCGTCCTCGAACGCCGGCGAGGTTGGCCCGACCATCCTCCCATACGGCGCCCCACGGGTAGCGACTCGAGGCCCCGGCACGGGCTGCATACTCCCACTCTGCCTCGCTCGGCAGCCGCTTGCCGGCCCAGCGTGCGTATGCTGCTGCCTGGAACCACGACACCCACAACACAGGCTCGGAGGCCGCCTCGGGGAGCTCGTACCGCTGTAGACGCCGAGGCGGCGTGCACGCTCCGTCCTCGACGCACTCGCGGTACTCCGCGTTGGTCACCTCGGTTCGGTCAATCCAGAACGGCTCCACCGTCACCGTCGTAACCGGGTCCTCGTTGCTGCTGGCGAGCGTATCGCCGACCGACCGGCCACGGCGAAAGGTCCCCTCTGGCACGTACGCCATGAGCTTGCCGTCCCGCGGCCATATCCGTGTCCGCCCTGCTTCGGGAAGGAGCTGCTGCCGGAGCCTTACGGCCTCCTCGTCGTCCGGCTGGTAGGCCAGCGAAAGACTGAGACACCGTGTGGCGCCCTCGCGATCTCCCCGCGCGAGTCGAGCGCTGGCCGCATTCTTGAGTGCTGCGGCAACCCGCCCCGGCACACCCTCGACCTCCTTGCGGGCAGCGGCCGCAGACAGAACATTCCTCCTGTACCTCTCCAGCTCCGGGATGAACTCCTCTGGCTCCGCACTTGTCGCCGCATCTGCGAGCCGTCGTTCGAGACCCTCGATGAGATCCAAGGCCAAAGGATCCGATGGATCGCGCAGGACAATCCAGATCGCTCGCGGCAGCGCTTCCCACACACGACCTTCCAGAACCGACCACGTCAGTACCCTTCGCTCCAGATACAGCCGGTCCGCCCGGTCAATGTCCGCGTTCTCGAGCTCCTGCCCAGCCTGCTGCGTCAGTGGAAACGCCCTCTTCGCCATCGACTCGATCATGGACGCATCCACCCTGTCGGCAGGATCACTGGCGCAGCGGAAGCCGACGTCATCGTGCCGCGCAGACGGCATCTGCCATGTCCGAGCACTGACCCGTGCGCTGCCCAGCGTCCGTCGCCAGGAGCCCCCGCGAACCACTCGCCCCACCCCGCCATCGACCCACGCAGCACCGCTTCCTGGCGCCATAGCCAGGCTCGGGTGATACCGATCGTCGCACCACTCCCAGACGTTGCCCGCCATATCGTGCACACCCAACCCGAACGATTGGAACGCCCCCGATGGTGCCACCCCTCCAAACCGGTCGTTACCCGCCACGCCCAGGGCGTTGGCATTACCGCGGAGCCACGAGTCTCCCCACGGAAAGCGCGCGTTGAACTCGACACCTCGAGCTGCACGCTCCCACTCCGCTTCACTGGGCAAACGCCGACCCATCCACGAGCAGAACTCAGCGGCCTCATACCAGCTCACGTCGATCGCTGGCAAGGTCGGGTCCCCTGCATGCACTGCGCCCGGCGGCGGCGCACACCCCTCGCCGTCCACACAGCGTTGGTACCGACCTGCCGTCACCTCCAGCACCTCGATCCAGAAGCCACCGACATCCACGCTCAGGGTCCGCTGCTCGTCCACATCACAGCGGTCGTCGCCCTGGGTGCACCCCATACGAAACCGCTGTCGCGGACACCACACCATCGCGCTCCCATCAAGCGGCGACTCCCACACCTGTCCGGGCTCCGAACCCTCCGGAGGAACCAACACCGACCGTAGACGGTCGAGCGCACCGCTTTGACGATCGAGTGTCAGCGCCAAGGCCCACGCGCGCGCAGCCTGGCGCGGTCGGTTCGGGAAGCTCCGATCTCCGTGCTGGATGAGAGCCCGCGCCACCCGCGACCGGACCCGCTGCAGCTCGCTCTTCGAGCCTGCCAGGGGCGCCACGATCTCTGCGTACGCAGACATCATCGCTGCGGTCGCCTCCAACCTTCCAGCGGAGGCCTCCACCAGCAGCGACTGCTCGGCTGCCAGCCTTGTCGCCAGCGCCTCCCGGTCTGCCGGGTTGCTCTTGAGCTGCGACACAGCGCCCGGCAACGCGCTCCACGGGCCCGCTGAAGCGCCGGCCGCAACACAGGTTGCGACGGCAACACTCAGCAGACAGTGGACGGCTCCGGCGCGCCGTTTACAACCTGGCCCCGGTCGATCGACCATGGGGGCATTGTAACCGGCGGCGCCATGAATACACTGGAGACATGCACGACGACGCCGAGATCGCGTTCTATCGCGCTGTGGAAGAGCTTTTCGCCGCCCTCCGTGGAGTCCACCACATACTGTCACCCAAGGACTTTCAGCTGATGCGCAGCTGGTGGTCCGAGAACGTTCCCTTCGAGGCAGTGGCGGCTGGTCTGACCGAGGTGTTCACCCGCCGTCGTGAGCGCATGGGTCATGAATGTGAACCGGTCACCAGCCTGTCGTACTGCCGGCACGCAGTGGCCAGTCATGCGCTCCGCATCAGGCAGGCCCGAGTCGGCAACGAGTCTGAGGGCACGAGATCGCCAGGAGTCAGCAGCCATGAGCCGGTCGACCTGAGCCCCCTGATCGACGAGCTCAGCGCTGCCGAGAGAGCACAGCACGAAAGCAGGCCCGCGGTCGCTGGGGCTCTCCGTCTGATCCGCGAGCGGATCGCCGCGCTGGGAGAGTCACGCGCACCGGCAGCCGAGGTCGACGAGGCACTGTTCACTCTCGAAGCGGCGCTCCTGAGCAGCTGCCTGCAGGCCCTGGATGACGCGGAGCGCCGCAGCCTCATCGCCCAGGTGGAAGCTGAGGTCGCCAGCATGCACCTTGACGAGGTCGTCGCCGAGAGAACCTACCGCGCATTGATTGACCAGGCGGTCCGGTCGCTCCTCGGCCTCCCACGACTGGAGCTGGAGTGAGCATGGTCGCACGACGCGTTCACGTCGAGCGCATTGTCGGCGGTGGCAGGGGCCTGGCCCACGTCGAAGGAGTGGCGTGGTTCGTCAGTGGCGCGCTACCGGGAGAGACGGTGCTGGCCGCCGTCGAGCGGCGGCGGGCCGGCACAGTGCAGGCTCGAGCTGTCGCGCTCGTCGACGCGCCCCACCCTGCTCGCTGCGACGATCCGTGTCCCCACGCCGAAGAGTGCGGCGGGTGCGACTGGCCGCATGTGGAGCCACTTCAGGGTGCTGCTCTGAAGGCCGAGGTGGCAGCGGGGGCAGCGCGCCCAGTACCCGGGCTCGCAACGCGTCTCCAGGCCGCCCCGAGCGTGCCCTCACCCCTCGCCTACCGCTTGCGTGCAACGCTGCATTGGGACGCCGAGCAGGGATCTCTCGGCTTTTACGCCCGCGGTACGCACCGCGTTGTTGACATCCCCCATTGCCGACTCCTGTCCCCAGGCCTCGCCGAACTGCGGCAGCCTCTTGCCCGCGCACTGCGCACCCGCGGCTGTCCGACGACGGACGTCGAGTGCCTCGAGAGCACGGCAGGCGACAGCGTTGTCGTTGCTCTCCGGCCACCCGTCCGGCGCGGGCCCCTTCCGCCGGCGCGAGCGATCCCACGCCCTGAGGAGGTCGAGTATGCCGCGCTGGACGGACTCCACCGAATCGATGCCAGCGGTCTCCTTCTCGAGGGTTGGGGTACGACCCGCGTGCACATGGATACCGCGGGCGGGATCGAGGTCCCGATCGGAGCGTTCTTCCAGGTCAACCGCCACCTGGTGGGCTGGCTCGCGCGGCGGCTCACCGAGCTCACATCCGCCACTGCCGGCCCCCTGTACGACCTCCACGCCGGCGTCGGGTTCCTTGCCGCTGCGTGCTCTGAATCCATGCGCCGTCCGTGCTTCCTGGCAGAGACCAACACCCTCGCGGCCCGAGCAGCGGGACGGAACGTGCGCCATGGCACGGTGAGCCATCGGCCCGCTGCCGACGCCGTGGCGGACTGGCAGCCGCTGCCTCGCGAGGCGGTGGCACTGGTCGATCCGCCTCGCTCCGGGCTGGGCACAGAGCTGACAACACGGCTGGTCAGCTGGCGACCTCGCTGGCTGATCAGCCTCGGCTGTGACCCGGCCACGTGGGCGCGCGACCACGTACGCATTCTCGACGCTGGCTACACGCTGACGAGCCTCGAGCTCGTGGACCTGTTCCCCTCCACCCATCATGTCGAGATTCTCGCTATGCTGGAGCTCCAGTGAACAACGGCGCGAGCGTCGGCGAGACGTCGCAGAGCCACCAGACGTCCCACGAGCGGACGCCACGCGTCGCTCCGGCGCGTCTCTACGCTCTCACGGCTGGCACAGTTGTCGGCGCGGTAGCCACTGTCTCAGCGCTCGATCTCCCACGTCACGTTGCACTCTGGGGCGGAGCTGCAGCTGTCGCAATCGGGCTCTCGTCCGTACTGTGTGCCATCCCGACACGCCGCAGACCTCTGCTCTGGTTGAGTATCGGACTTCTCCTCGGCATCGGTCGCGGTGCCACCGAGTCCATTCACACGGCCGATCTCGCGCAGATCGCCGCAGAAGAAGGCGCTGCACGAGTCGAGGTGACGGTCACGGAGAGCTGGCGGCCGCGTCAATGGGGCGCTCGCACAGCGGTACGCTGGCACTCCGCCGAGCGCCGCGGTGACGCCATCACGGTTCCAGAACGCTGTCAGCTCGAGGTTCGCGCGGCGAGTCTCGATGAGCTTCCCGTCCCGGGAACCCGACTGCGCGCTCTTGCCAACGTGCGCACCGAGGACGGTCATCGTGTCCTGCTGGTCGTCGCCAGTGCGCGCCTTCTGACTCCGCTCGGACCCCCAGGAGGCGTGCACGCTGTCCGCGACACCACGGTCAGATCGCTGCTCGCTGCTGCCGACCTCGATCTCGACCGCATCCGCGCGGCCGAGCTCGCCGCCTCCCTCAGTCTTGGACGACGAGATCTGCTGCCGTGGGGACGCAAGGAGCTGTGGCGACGGTCTGGGCTCAGCCATGTGCTGGCTGTCAGCGGACTCCACATCGGGCTGCTCGCCGGTTTCGTCTGGACGATCGGCGTGGTCGTGCGAGCTCATCCGAACGTGATCCGAGGCGTCCTCGTCGTCGCAGTTCCGGCGTACGCGATCCTCGCTGGAGCCGCCACCTCGGCCCAACGGGCGGCCCTGATGCTGGTGGTGTACCTTCTCGCCCGGATGGCAGGACGGCACGTCACCGCGTTCACCGCTGTCATGCTCGCAGTCCTGCTCCTTGTGCTCATGAAACCCTCCCTCGTCCTCGATCCGGGTTTTCAGCTCACCGCCGCAATCACCATCGTGCTCGTTCGCTGGACCCCTGCCATCGTCCGCCGGCTCCCACTTCCTCCATGGTTCGCCGGAGTCGTTACGGTCTGCGCGCTCGCTCAGCTCACCGCAGCGCCGATCGTTCTCGCGCACTTCCGCGAGGTGAACCCCGGCGCGTTCGTCACCAACCTGATCGTGCCCGTGCTCCTGGCCCCTGTACTGGCGACGGCGATCGCTGCAACGGTGCTGGCGCCACTCGTGCCCACACTTGCCGCACTCGCCCTGTCCGTGTTGAGCTACGGCGAGCGACTACTGCTGGCGGCGGGCACTCTTGCGCGCAGCAGTGTCCAGGTGGCGCCTTCGGTGCCTCTGGTTCTCGCCTGGACCGGGTTTCTGATTGGGCTCGGAGCCGTCAGCCCGCACCGATCGGCCAGAGGAGCTGCCGCGCTCTTCGCCGTCTTCGCGCTCGCGACCGTCGGCTGGAGCTTCCTTCCTGCGCGCGGGAAGCACGATGAGATCACACTGGCGCCGGTGAGCGACGGCGCGTGCATCCTTGTCAACACCGGTACCGGTCGAGCCATCGTCGATGCGGGCCGCTGGCAGCACGAGGCGGCGCGCCATGTCGCCGATCGACGGGTCCAAAGGGTGGATGCCATCGTGTTCACACATGCTGATGCAGACCACATTGGTGGTGCGGAGGCCCTGATCGGCTCCCTGCAACCAGGTCGCATCATTTTTCCATCGTGGCTCCGCTCGAAGCGGGAGTTCGTGCAGGTTCGGAGATGGGCGCGAGCGATCGGCGCTCGCGAGCACCCGGTGGCTCGAGGCTCGGCTGTGCGGATCGGAACCGCCATGATGACGACCATCTGGCCCATATATGATCCGCCCGACGTCCCGGACAACGATCGGTCGCTGGTAGCTCGGATCGCCTTTGCCGAAGGTACGGCCCTCGTCACCGGCGATCTGACCACACACGCGGAACGATCCGCGCTGGACAACCTGCCCGTAGCGTCCGATCTTCTCATCGTGCCGCACCATGGATCCCGAGGGTCCTGCTCGCAGTGGCTGCTGGAGCGCGTTCGACCAGACGTCGCCCTGATACCAGCAGGACCAGACAACCTGCACGGCCATCCCCACCCCGAGCTTCTCACGCGTCTGAAAGTGCGCCGGACTCCCGCCCGCTGGCCAGCCCGGGACGGTTGGTGCGGCGCCCGCTGGTCTCATGGCCAGTGGCAGCTGCTCCCGAGCCATCTGTGCCGTTTGCGAGATGACGACACGCTCGGTTGTGAAGCTGCGATCGAATCTGCGAGCTACGTCGTGCCACCACCGTCCACAAACCGCCCCACTCTGCTACCGTAAGCACATCAGTCCTGAGGGCGGATCGCAGCAACGACTGGAGGACCACCGTGGCGCTCGACTTTCTCTACGGCAAACCGATGTCCAACGTCGACGCAGCCTGGCTACGGATGGATGACCCGACGAACCTCATGACCATCACCGCAGTGATGTCGTTTTACGACAAGCTCGAGTTCGAGACGCTGAAGTCGCTGGTCGAGGACCGGCTCCTCTGTTACGACCGATTCCGTCGACGGGTCGTGCAGCCGAGCATACCCTTCGCCAGGCCCCGGTGGGTAGATGACCGCCACTTCAACCTGCGATCCCATTTGCAGCGGGTAGCGCTCCCTGACCCCGGTGGCCAAGAGGAGCTCCAGGACATGGTGTCGAACCTCATGAGCACTCCCCTTGACGGCACCAAACCACTGTGGCAGATGCAGTACATCGAGAACTACCGCGGAGGCAGCGCGATCGTCGCCCGCATCCACCACTGCATCGCAGACGGTATCGCTCTCGTGCGCGTCCTGCTGAGCATGACCGACACCGCTCCGGGCGTCGTTCGCCCACGTCGACGCCGGTCCCAGCCACCACTGCTCGGGGGCTTCTGGCTCCCCGAGGTCGTCAACACCACCCTGTACAGTGCCAGCAAGATCACCGGAACGCTCCTCGAGGAGGGGAGCCGCGCAGTCGTCGATCCGAACCGGATCTTCGAGCTGATCGAAGAGGGGCGATCCACCGGCGCCGTCCTCAAGAAGCTCGCTTGCATGTGCGACGACCCGGACACGGTCCTCCGCGGTCCGCTCACCACCTCCAAGCGGTGTGCATGGTCGAAGATCATGTCGCTGGCGGACGTCAAAGCCGTTGGCAAGAAGCTCGGAGGCACCATCAACGACGTCCTGCTGACCGGAGTCGCTGGAGCCCTGCGCAGGTACATCGAGAAGCGCGGCGACCGTATCGCTGGCCTCGATCTCAGAGCTGCCGTCCCTGTCAACCTTCGCCCGGACGACCAGATCGGCGCCCTCGGCAACAAGTTCGGGCTGGTGTTTCTGTCGCTGCCTGTGGGAATCGTCGACCGACAGGAACGCCTCGACGAGCTGCGACGGCGAATGAACGAGCTCAAGACCTCCTCGGAGCCTGGAGTGGCGTTCGGCATCTTGCAGGCGCTCGGCATGGCGAGCCCCGAGATCGAGAGCCTCGCCGTGTCGATCCTCGGTCGCCGAGCCACCGCGGTGATGACCAACGTACCCGGTCCAAAACAGGAGATCTACCTCGCCGGCAAGGCGATGCGCAGCTTGATGTTCTGGGTACCGCAAGCCGGACGTCTCGGTCTCGGGGTGAGCATCATCAGCTACGCGGGCCAGGTGCGACTGGGGGTGACCACCGACGCAGGCCTCGTGCCCGAGCCCGAGGCGATCGTCGATGAGTTTCAGGCGGAAATGAACGAGCTGCTTGATGAGCACCTCACATCGGAGGAGCGCACCGACTCTCCAGCGGCAACCGCGTGAGGTAAACGTGAAACGCTGTCGCTACTCGGTCTCGGCGCCGTCGGCCGAGTACGCCTCGAGCACCGAACCAATCGCCGACCACAGATCGCGGTCTGCAAGCCAGAGCGTTGCCAGGTAGACCAACGCGGGCTTGCCGTGCTGTGCAAGTAGCGCCTTTGCTGCCGTGGTGACCGTCTCATCTGAGGGAGTTGGCGACTCTTCATCAAGCTCCAAGACCCCGTTATCGTGCGGTAGACCGACGGCATCGAGAAACTCGGCGAGCAGCTCTCGTCGCTCCTGCATGTGCAGATGGAAAAGAAACTGGAACACGACCGCCTCCGGCAGATCGCGCACCAGGCGGACGAGCCGGCCTGCCACTCGCTCCGCAGGGAGCGCACGAACCGCCTTCGGTCGGAACTTCAGCGCCTTCGCAAGCTCGTTGGTCAGCGCCACTGCGGTATCGCTCTCCGCGTTGCTCCACAGCGCCACCGCCGCTTGACGACGCTCATCCTCATCCAGGAGATCCCATACCGCAAACGAACCGTGAGCCTTCACCGCGTCGCGCAATGTCATCTCGTCAGCCATTCCGTAGCCTCCATCCAGCGATCACACTGTACCAGAACCTCGTTTGCGTTAGGCTATCAATCGATGTGGATGCTTCATCGACTGCTTCCCGATGCTCCGACGACGGCCCCGGGCCGGCCCTCTCGCCTGGCGCCCAGGTCACGCTGGCAGGGTACGACGACGATCGTCTTCGCGCTCTCTCTGCTAGCCGTCACCGTCCACGGAGTGACCACCGCGCCTGTGCCACGCCTTGACATCGTGGCTCCGGAGTCGATGGCCAACGTGGCCCGTCAGATCGCATCCATCGATCGGTCAACCCTCGCAGAAACGTCGCTGCTGCTCGGTCTGGATGAGAGCGGCCCACCCGTTCGGGTGGTACTTCTGCCCGAGAGCTCGAAAGCGGCACAGCGCCTTCCGAGGTGGGTCGCGGGCTACGCGGATGGTATCGGTGGCACCATCACTCTATTCCCAGCACGTACCCCCTCCTATCCTGTGGGCTCCCTGGAGGCACTGCTCCGCCACGAGCTGGCGCACGTGCTCGCCGCCCGGGTCACGGGTGGAAGGAGGATCCCGCGCTGGTTCAACGAGGGAGTGGCCACGATCGCGGGGCGCCAGTGGAACCTCTCGGATACGGCGCGCACCTCGGTGGCACTCTTGCGCGGCCCTTCCACATTCGCCGAGGTCGACCGCGCCTTCTTCGGAGCCGGCGCCGAGGCCAGAGCGGCGTACGCTCTCTCCGCCGCTGTCGTCCACGACCTGATGCGCCGCCATGGTCCCGAGACTCCAGGTGAAATCCTCCGCGAGGTGGGCCGCGGCCACTCATTTCCGACTGCGTTTCGGACGGTCACGGGAACGTCCTTGAGGGCTGCCGAGAGCAGCTTCTGGAAGCGCCAACGTCGCTGGCAGTGGATCCCCGTCGTGACCAGCGGCGCCTTCCTCTGGCTCGCCATTACCGGCCTGGCGCTCGTCGCCATCGCGGTCCGTCGCCGGCGATCGGCAGCCCTGCATGCCCGCTGGGCCGAGGAGGAGAGCATCGAGATCCGGCGACGGCTGCGCCTGGTGCATCCGAAAGACCGGGAGTCGGACTTCACGGTCCACTGATCCCTCCGGTCTCGAACCTCGGCTTCACACTCGACTCTCGCAAGGGTTGATACCGTGCTGATGCAATGAGATCCTGATTCATGCGCCATTCGATTGTCCTGTGTGCGCTCGTAGCGCTCTTCCCGGCGCCAATACTCGCCGAAGGGCTCCCCGACCCATGGGTCATCACTGGCAATGAAACCATCACCGAGCCGATGGAGGTCGGCGACGTGATCGTTGCCCAGAGCGGATCGCTCGTCGTCGATGGCGTGCCAGCGCCTGGCTTTGTGCTGTCTGGAAACCTCTGGGCGATTGACGACGCAGTCGTCCAGCTCCGCGACTCGGTGATCCGCTTCGCGAGCACCTACCACGGCCAGTACACGCTGGTTGGCATCGACCGAGCCCGAGTTGTCGTCGAAGGCTGCGACTACCGTGTCACCGAGGGCATCCAGCACGGCCTCGTGGTCAGCGGAGATGCCACACTTGGCATCCGGCAGTCACAGTTCAACTCGATCCAGCTCGTTGCAGGTGGCGCGGCGAGCCTCGCCGCCGAAGCAACGGACGGCTTCTTCGAGATCATTCTCCAGGACTCCGCGGTGATCGCCCTGGAGGACATCCCGCGTACACCTGACGCGGGCTCGCTGTGGGTCTGGGTGGAAATTCCCTCTGGGGGTCGGGTGAGCTACTCACCTCCCATGACCGGAATGGTCGACAGCTGGTCGTTCCCACCAGCCAACGCCGCTGGCATCCCGTCCCGGTGCCAGTTGACCCGGTGCCACGTTCAGCTGTGGCCGATGCTGGTGTGGAACGACTCAACCCTCGAGCTTCGCGACATCGCCGAGGACAACTGGGTCGTGGTCGGTCTCCATCTTCCAACCTCGACAGCCATCCGCGGTCTGAGCAACGGCCTCAGCGCAGTCGACACGACCCTGCCGCTCGAGGATCATCCCATCCGCCTGATCAACGCCTCGGTCGACACCTGGAACCTGTACGCCTGGAACGACGCCGAGATCGAGATCAGGGACAGCCATCTCGGCGAGATTCTCGCATTCGAAGACTCGCACGTGATCGTTCGGCACTCACTCATCGACGGCACCGGCGGCTATCTCGGAACGACCGATCGCAGTGTCATGGAGCTCTGGGGCTCGACGACAACCTGTACGGTCCAGGCGGTCGGAGAGTCCACCCTCGAGATGCACGGATGCACAGCACTGCCCTATCCGAACGACCCGACCGGCGATTGGACACGGTTCGGAGCCTATGACTCGGCCCGGCTCCTCGCAGACCACACGCCGGTCGAGACCACGCCGGCCCTTGGCGGTGCCGGCGTCATCGCCGTCACCTGGATCGCCAATCCCATCCCGCGACTCCCGTCCGTTCCCATCGATCTCCACGGTACGTTGGCTCTGTTCGGACTCGAGGAGGCACCGACAATGGCCAGCTGGCAGCTCTGGGAACGCCCTGGCAGAACCGGCTCGCCACGACTGCTCGAAGAAGGCTTCGCGAACATCGAGCAGGACCTTCTCGCGACCTGGATGCCCGCCATAGACGGTCAGAGACACCGCCTCGAGATGGTCATCGTGGACTCCGAGGGACGCGCAGTGCGCGGTGTCCGCACCGTTCCGGACCGCCAGCCACGCCGCCTGCCTGAAGCCGCGTCGGCCCCCTGATCGCTTCGCTTCTCAATCCACTGCCCGCTGCAACGTGTCGTTACGGCGGCGATCACGATCCGAGCCCTTCATTCCCCCGTCTGCGCGCTCTGCGACGGTCTCCCCGAAGGCGCCTACGGTACAAGGCCCTCGACCGTCAGGATCGGTGCGCCGTCGCGATCGAAGCTGAGGTCCGAGGGAGCGGAGCCGCTCGCCCACGCCCGCTGTATCAGCTCGCGATCGAACGATCTCGCCACGATGCGCGTCGTACCGTCTGCATCTGCTTGGGTCAGCTGACAGGCGAGCCCGATGTCCAGCTCCCCGATCGACGTGGCGACAACGTACGTCGGTAGCTCACGACCGCTTCCGTTGGCCCGCAGAAAGCTCGCAATCTCGATGACGTCTGCGAGGGAGATCGGCCGCTCGGCGTTCCACGAACGTTGCACCGGAAGACCGGCAACGACCGCATGGTGCAGCTCCAGACCGATCCGACGGCAGGCGGTGGCCACCGCGAGCATCTCCTCTGATGAGTCGTTGACCGCTCGCAGAAGCGCGATGTTGGCGTAGGCGGTGATCCCACGCCGGCGCAGTGCACGCACGGCCCGCGCTACACCATCATTGATCTCACCAGCGTGGACCACCATCGTCTCCACCTCGAGGCGCGTCGGACGCACCACAGACAGCCTGTTGAGATCGCCGAGACGCCGCACCACAGCGCGAGACCAACGCTCCGGCTCGGTCATCAGCCCAAGGCTGCGCAACCGCACAGCTGTCACGTGATCGAGTTGGTGCATCGCTTCGACGACACGCGCCGCGCGAGTCAGCGAGTCGAGCACATCCGTCGCGCCCACCACCAGGACATCGGTCACCTTCCGGTCCGCCGCAACGGCCTCGATCGCCCGTTCGAGCGCACCAGCATCCGCATCACAGTCGATCTCCATCCGGGTCCGGTGGAGCCGGCGCAGACCCGGCACGCCCGTCTCTCCCACGGACGGCAGCAGTGCGCCTCCCAGCCGGAAACCGTGCCGCACCTCGCTGATCAACTGATCCAGCGGAAACTCCGCCTCGCCGATGTCGCTCGACAGCGCCGCCGCCTCGGCGTCCATGGCCACTGGCGGCATCGGACCCGCAACCAGATCCGGATCCCCAATCTCTGCCATGAACCTCGCGTCAAACGTCCCTTCGGCATTGACGCGCGCCACCTCGGACAGCTGGAGAATCGGGGCGAACGCCTCGTAGTACTCCGGGGAGTACGGAGTCCGCAACCATACGTACCGCTCGTCCTCCGGATCTCGCTCCACGACCCATCCACTGGTTCCCCACTCGATCTTGCCGAACGCCGTGGCCGTGCACAGGTGTGGAACCGCCCTATCCGAGAGCGTTGCACGCATGGTGCGGGCCGCCTCCACCCCAACCGAAAGCGGCGCCCAGTACACGCTATTCCCCCGGATCGGGCTGCACGGCATGAAGATGTAGTGCATCTCCGCGCCGGCGCCTCGCAGCCGCCCGAACAGATCCGCCAGCACCTCACCCCGATCGTTGCACGAGGCGAGAAACGGCGTCTGCACATATACCTGGATGCCGGAGCTCACCAGCTCCGTGATCAGCTCGAGACTCTCGCGACTGACCTCGTCCGGATGAATGAAGTGGGTTGCGACCTCCAGTCGCTTGCCCTTCTGCTCGAGCTCGATCTGCTTGCGCCTGAGGTAGTCCAGCCAGAAGCCGTCACGCTGGGTAAACAGTGCGGGATGGTACGAGATGGCACGCGTTGCCAGGCGGAGCACCCTCACGTGCCCGACATCACGCAGACCGTCCACCGCCATCGTCAGCGTGGGCCGGTTCATGAACGGATCGCCCCCGGTCAAGACCACCTCGCGCACGCTGGGGCTGCTTCTCACGTACGCCACGGCATGCTTGACATGGTCCTGGGTGGGCGACTTCTGATGGCGACACTCCTTGTGCTTGCGAAAGCAGAACCGGCAGTACACCGGGCACGACATGTTGAGCACAAAGATCACCCGGTTGCGGTACATCTGCTCGACGATGCCACGGTGGAACTGACCGACCCAGGTGTGGTCGAGCCCCGCATCATCCAGCTCCTCCACAAACGGCATGTATTGGAACGCGACGTTCGCCGACAGCCGCATCTGTCGAATGGTATGCGTCGAGAACCGAACCGGGTAGGTGTCGAGCACCTCCTTCAAGGGCTCCCGCTCGGCTGCAGGAACCGAGACGTTCGTCAGCCGCTCGAGCCGACGCACGCTCTTCACGTCCAGGATGTCCTCTCCGGGGATCAGCTCGCCGAGCACTGCCAGCAGCAGGTTGTACGGAATCCGCAGGCCGTTGATCTCCACCGCAGCGCCATCACCACCTGCTGCCTCCGACAGCCGGTCCAACAGCACCCTGAGAAAGCCCGGCGCATCCTTGTCGTGGCCCGCTGCGCTCAGTAGCCGAGCGAACCGCGTCATGCCATCGCCCAAGCCGACCACGTCTGCGAACTCCGCATCCACCAACGGCGGACCGCTGCAGTGCTCGAGAAAGTCCGAGATGACCTGCACGAGCGCGGCGTGGTCGACCCGCGACATCTCCCCGCTGCCTGAGAACCGAACATCGTACGTCGACTCGTCGATCGGCTGCACCACTGCCATGCCCACACCTCCCACGGTTCTTTTCCACCATCGAACCTAACGGAAAAGGCGGACACCGGCAAGGGCCGCACGGCAGTGGACCCTCGTAACCCTTGACGACCGCAGATCGGCGCGTCTTCGAAAACGCGTGGCAAAGCGCAGAGCTGAGAGCCCAACGCGGCCCGCGGCCGCTTTGGACTACGAGCTGCTTGCGATAATCAGCCGACCGGTGATGATCGGTTCGTCTGGAAGGTCCGCAGGGTTCGTGATGACCACCGAGCCGTGGGCGGTGCCCGCCACGAGACGGTCCAGTGCAGCGTTGTACTGGCAGACACCCTGGATACCGAGCTCGCTCGCCAGACCGACCCGGGCCTCATACCGGATCTCCCGATCGCCTCGCGCGAACTGGTACTCCATCACACACGCAGCCCCGCCCAACAGCACAGCCCGCGGTCCACTCGCCGTCGCCCACCCTACGTCGAGGTCCGGCGCCTCGAGGAGCCACGATTGACGGCTATCCACGTCGTAGACGTAAACGCTCGTCGGATGGATACCGAGAAGCAGCAC
Organism: uncultured Thermoanaerobaculia bacterium; assembly: GCA_964512045.1. Lineage (GTDB taxonomy): Bacteria > Acidobacteriota > Thermoanaerobaculia > Thermoanaerobaculales > Sulfomarinibacteraceae > CAZEJK01. The sequence continues at coordinate 12,215 of CAZEJK010000002.1, read as the reverse complement.
GAGCCGTTCCTCGGGCAGATGCACTGCAGTGTAGACCCCGGATCGCATGCCCCGGCCCGGCATGATGTGCTCCTCGACCACCTGCCAGCTCTCGCCCGATCGCTCCATCTCCAGCCACGAGCCCATCCACGTCCCGATCAGCGCGACACCTTCCGCTGCATCCAGCCAGAAGCCTGCCTTGGCCACGCGTCCCGCATCGATCGTCTCGCCTGCGACCAGATCCGGCCATCGCCACGCCTTGACCTTTCCATCTGACGACGAGGACCAGATCCAATCGCTTGCGCCGTCCCAGAACAGGAAGTTGACGAGATACTCGTGCGCCTCGCTCTGCGAAAGCCGCTCTCGCGAGCCCGCATCCCAAACCGCGATCGTGCGATCGTCCGACGCCGACACGAGCCGCCCCTCACGGTATAACGCGCTGGTAACGCCCTGCGTATGCGCCTCCCAGCTCAGGAAGGTCGCATCCGATGGGTCAAACTCGTGCATCTTCCCGTCAGCAGAACCGAACCAGATACGCTCGCCCCCGGCGTCGCTTGCGATCGCCCACATCGGCGCGGCCGTCAGCTTGATCCGGCGTTCCACGGGAATCGATCGATAGGAGAAGCCCAATACCCGGGCCCCGTCGGGATCGAACGCGACGAGGCCATCCGCTCCGAACGCCACGAGCTGCGCGTCCAATGCCGGCTCACGGTACTCCCAAACGACGCCATCTTCCTCGCGCCAAAGCACGATCCTGCCATGCTTGCTGATCGCGAGCGTTGGCACATCCGGGAGCAGGAGCACGTCCCGCGTCTGGCCCGGGCTCGATGCGATCCGAGGCGGTGCCGCCGGAGCCTTGAGATCATACAGGTAGACCTCATCGAACCAGCCACCGACCACGAGCGTGTCGGTCAGATCATCCACTGCCACGACCCGCGCTCCCGCCTCCCAATCCTGAAACTCACCGATCTGCTCACCCGTGGCCAACGAGATCACCCGTGCGACCTGATCCCTCCCGATCCACGCCAGGTACTCCATCGACGCGGTGAGTGCCGCTCCCGCCAGATCTGGCGCGACGTCGCTCTCGAGGGTGAGATCTGTACGCTGAGCTCCGACCTCGTACGCCCGGAGGTCTGTGTCGGTCACCCGCACCACACGTCGGCCGTCGGCGCCTAGGATGAGCTGCTCGCCGCTGCCAAGACCCTCCAGCACTCGCTGCTCGGCCAGCGGTCCGTCTGTGTAGAACAGGTGCCGATAGATCAGCGCATCGCCGTCACGCACGACGACCCGGCCGCCGGGAAGCACCACACGGTGTCCTTCGGGTAAGGGGATCTGCGCGGGCTCACGGGCTCCGGTCAGATCAACAACCGCGACCCACTCCTTCGACCCGACCAGCACCAACCCCTCTCTCGGACCCGCATCCACCCAGGTCGCTCCGGTGGTCAGCTCCACCTCGCGGACGAGCTCGGTGCCAACATCGAACGCGACCTCGTCTGCTGCGGCCCCTCCAGAGCCCTGCGCATCACCCCGTAGCGCCTCGATCCGCCGCATGATCGGCTGCGCATCGGCGTACCGCCCCTGGGCCTCGAGCAGCTGCACGAGATGCTCGAGGCTCTCCAAGACCAACGGATCGGCTGGGCCGAGAGCCGACTCACGGACCTCGAGCGCTCTCCGCAGCTCCGTCTCGGCCGCCTCGTAGCGGCCCTGTCGTGTGTACAGAACCCCGACACCATCGAGGCTTGCGGCGGTATCCAGATGTTCGTCACCCAGCTGGGCACGCCGAATGGTGAGTGTCTGCTTGAGCAGCGGCGACGCCTCGGCGTAGAGGCCGAGGTTCATGTAGGCCCGGCCCATCGACTCCAGCAACCTCGCCTGAAGCAGCGGCTGGTCTGCCAGCTCAGTTCGGATCCGCTCGGCGCCGCGCCCGAGCAGCTCACGCGCGGTCACCGTCGCTCCTTCCTCCTCTGCCACATCGAACACGTCCACCAGAAACCGAGAGACCTGTGCAGCAGTCTCCGCTTCCCGGTTCGCTCGCTCCGCCTCACGCGCGATCCGCCAGCCCTGCACTCCCATGACGACAGCGAGAACCGAGACGAACCCCAGCGCCACCCGCATCACCTTGCGCCGCCGCATCGCCCGATCCAGAGCCTGTCGCTCCTGGATCTCCGCCTGTCGGCGCTGACGACGCTCCTCGAGCGAACGCAGCCGTCGTGCCACCTCGCCGGCATCGTCGAGCCGTTCCTCGGGACGGCCCTGCACCAACGCCGCGATATCCTCGCGGAGCACCTCGTCGGTCACCTCCCGTTCCCACCCCACCCCCATCGCGTGGCCGAGATCGCCCACCACGAGCTGATAGAGCATCACTCCGAGCGCGTACAGGTCCGCCTGAACCGAGGGCTCGCGTCCCTCGAGAAGCTCGGGCGCCATGTACAGCCTCGTTCCACTGCCTGACGACTCGCCATCGAGCATCGTCTCGGTGAACCCGAGCATCGTCACACCGGAGGAGTCGAGACGGCTCCGGTCGGCTACCATGCCAATACCGAAGTCGGTGAGCTGCGCCTGCGGATGTCCTTCCTTCTCAATGTTCACGAGGACGTTCGCCGGCTTGAGGTCCTTATGCAGGATGCCGACCGAGTGGGCCGCTGCCAGCGCTTCGGCCACCTGGGCCATCAGCTCGATCCGCACATCGATGGGGATCCGATCGACGCCGCCAGACTGCTCGGACCAGTCCACCAAGCTCCCACCCGATGTGTACTCCGACTCCAGAAAGTACGGCTGGCTGTCGAAGTTCCAGTCCACGATCCTCGCGATATCGTCCCGGCGGCCCAACGCCTCCTTCAGTAGCCGGAAGAGCGTCACCTCCCGCTGCAGTCCGCGCAGACGCTCGGCCTCGAAGCAGAACTTGAACACGCGGTTGTCGCAGGTCTTCGCGTGCTCCGCGAGCCACACCTCACCGAAGCCTCCCTCGCCGAGCTTGCGACGCAGCACCCAGTTCGTTCGATGTGGAACGGATTGACCCGGCGCGGGCCGCCATCCGACGATCGTCGGATCCCCGAGGATTCGCTGCACCTTCTCCGAGTCCGGAGGTGGCTCGAGCGGGTTCAAGCCCTCCTCTCCCACCTCGAACACCTGGACCGGCTCATCCACCCCTTTGAAAAGGTAGCTCCCGTGAGCCATCCACTGCAGAGACTCCCCACCCTCGAGGTCGTCGGCGGCACGCCGCGCCACATCGAAAGCCGCCCGAGTCAGCAGGATCTGCCGGCCCATCGCCACGGACATCAGGCGGGCCGCAACCGGCTTGGCCAGGCCCTCCACCTCGAGTGGCTTCGCACCGCGTGCCACGTCGTCCGGCGAGTTGGCACGCAGAAACACCTCGCCGAGGTGAACTCCCACTCTCGAGGCAAGCACGACCCCGAACTCGGCCGACAGCTCCTGCAAAGCGTGGTGGTACGCCTGGGCGTACAGCACCGCATCGATCGGTCGCTCGAACAGCATCAGAAAGCCGTCGGTCTTGTCGATCTCGCGTCCAGAGTGCTCTCCGAGCAGGTCCCTGGCGATCCGGTCGTGCCGGCCGAAGAGAGCAAAGGCGCGCTCGTCACCGAGCGTCTCCACCAGCTTGGTGGAGCTCACCAGGTCGCTCAGGAGCAGGGTGCGGATCACCGCTCCGTTCGCCGGATTCAGCATGTGACCCATTCAACGAGCTCCCTTCTCAGAAACACGGCACAACCACTCCTCTCATCTTACGCCGGCGTCCACGGCTCGTCAGCTGACCTGCCACGTGATACCACGGGTACAGCGACGTTCAGCATGCAGAGCGCAGGAGGGAGTCAACCACCGCCCGAAGGTCAGCGGGGCGCCACGATCTCACACACCAAAGGCAGGTGGTCGGACGCCAGAGCCGCCTGACGATCGCGGATTACCGTCAGGCGTCCGGCAGCCTCCCGCGGGCGGACGAAGATGCGATCGAGAGCGAACAGCGGGAACCGTGCCGGAAATGTCGCTCGGCGCGGGCTCGAGCCGAGCGCCCGCTCCAGCCACCGAACCTCGATCGCCGTGAGCCACCACGCGTTGACGTCGCCGGCAACCACCGAGATCACGTGCTCCGAGTGCCCACCGATCGCGCGCAGCAGCGCCTCGGCCTGCCGTCTTCGCTCCCACCCTGCCAACCCGAGATGGAACACCACGCAACGAACAGCACCGACCGGGGTGTCCATGGTCACCTCCAGGGCGCCCCTGGGCTCCCGTCCCGGCTGCGAAAGATCGTGCCGCGCGACCTCCACGACCGGGTAGCGAGTCAGCCACGCGTTTCCGTAGCCCGCCCGCTCGTCGCCGATGGTCAGACCTGCCACAGGTTCGAGCCGCAGATGGTTGGCCACCAGATCGAGCGGATGCACATCGTCCGTCGACTGGTTTCGGGAGTCCACCTCCTGGAGCGCGATCAAATCTGCGTCCAGCGACTCGAGAACCGTCGCCGTCCGGCTCGGATCGCGGCGTCCATCGCGCCCGATGAAACCGTGGACGTTCCAGGTTGCCACGCGCACGGAGCCCGCTGCTGCGTGCAATCGTCACGACTCCGAGCCGGAGTCTGATACCCGCTTCGACCAGGACACGCTGGGGACCAACCCGTCGATGGAGGCGGGGCGCTCGGGATCCACCAGGTTGACCACAGGCTCCACCAGGTCCGCGAGAGGATGACGGTGGTGATCGAGTGGGCGCAACGTCCGTCCGCCGTCACGCCGGAGGGACTGCACCGCTCGGACCACTCTCCCATGCTCCTCCTCCGCGTGCTGCACAGCGGACGGGTCGCAGGCGAGGTGCTCTGCCAAGAGGGAGCGTCGGAGATCCGCGATCACGCCACCAAGACGACCATCGTCCACCGCATCGACCACCAGACCGGCCTCCGTGTCGAACCCCATCGAGCGGTTCGCCAGGTTCGCCGAGCCGAGGTACGCCATTGCATCGTCGACGATCGTCAGCTTGGTGTGCACGGTCGGAGTCCGTCCATCGCCGATGTCCGGCCACCACGCGCCCACGCGGCCGGCCTCCACGTAGGGGTCCAGCCGCCTGAGGATCCTCTCGCGCATCGCATCGAGGCTCGCCTGCGCGAGCCAACCCGAGCTTTCACGCGAGGTGACAACCGCCACCTCCGTGGCGTCCGACCGCTGCAGCACGCCCTCGAGCAGCTCCCCCAACCGGTGCCAGCTCAGGTACTGGTTCTCCAGATAGACCAACCGCTCGGCCGACTCCAATGCACGCTCGTGCCAACGCTCCGTCTGACGAAGCTCCAGCTGCGGATCCGTCAGCACGAGGCGCACTGGCACGTCGGTGAGTACCGGCTCCACCGATGGCGGCCACGGATCGTGTTGTGCGGATCTGGGAGATGGCAGAACCTGCCCGGTTGCCCGCTGCCACCGCGCTCGCGCACGCTCACCCAAAAGACTGGCCGCCGCGCCCGATACCACCGCCTGGACATCATGGAACGGCCGGTAGCTCGCGCCCGATGGCGACACGCGCTCGCGCTCATCCGGCGCATGCTCACGGGTATCCCACCGGCGACGGCCGAGGTCGATCCCCCCGATGAACGCCACCTCGTCGTCGATGACGACGATCTTCTCGTGGTGCGAGGCACCCACCGGGTGGTGGTCATCGAGCCGGAAGTGCAGACGCTTCGGAGTGGCGAGCCCGAGCTGGACCCGTGGCAACGGCTCCCGCTCCAGGGCGTACAGCATCGCCCAGTCCCAGCACAGGATGTGAATCTCCAGCTCTGGCCGATCGGCCAGCACCGAGGAGAGAAACTCCGCCAGCTCCGGTGGACGCTCGCGCTCGACGCCGCGCCACAGGCGGATGCCACTGTCCACATCCCAGCCGAGGATCATCACCGACCGGCGAGCCCGCTCCACTGCCTCGGCAAATGCCCAGAAGTAGCTCTCGGCATCGACCAGAAACGACAGCCGCTCAGCCTTCCTCGTCGCGCTGCTCTCCGTGCGCTCTGCTCTGCCCATCGCCTCCAGCGACTCCTAGACGTACCATAGCATCCACCGCAAACCGATCTGACCGGAGGGCTACGGGCCCGCGAAACCGCTGCCGGATCCGGACGGAGCCGGTAATACCCCTCTGGGTTCGCGACGTTCTGCGAGCCAAAATCGGAGCAGATGGGCCTCCAAAGGACCACGCTCCCTCGGCAACGCACGCTACCTGAAGATCAGGTCTACCATCCAGCTCAGATCCGCCGGCGTCTCGCCGTCGCGGTGGTCGCAGTCGGCGAAGCCTGGTGGCCGGTACCCCATGTCCGTGAGCATCCTCACCATCACCGCGAGATCGGCTCCGTCCATCACACCGTCGCCCGTTGGATCGCAGTCAGGAAAACCGATGGTGTTGAACACCGTGTTGGTTGTGATCGGCAGCTCGGTGTCGAACACGATCGTGGCGTCGTTCTCCACCAGGGTGCCGTCGGCGAGGTCCGCCCGCGGACGCACCACGAACCCGGCCCACCCCTCACCACGGCCGGTACCGTCGTTCGGTGGCAAGAAGCCGGCAAGGGCATCGATCGGCAGCAACCCGGTGTCGGGATCAAGGGTGCGCCACCGCCAGGTGACCCTGCCCGTCGCAGGATCGGGATCGACCATCACATCCACCAGCCACTGCTTGTCAACACCGTCACGGTAATCGTCGACTGCCGCCTGCGACTGGAACACAGTCGTCTCCTCGGGAACGCTCAGCTGCTCATCTCCCCAGCCGATATCGGTGAGCCGGAATGTGCTCCAGTCGAGCTCGGCGGCGAGCTGGTCGGTGACCACCACCTCCTGCGCCGGCGCCGTCGCCGAGGGCATGTTCTCGAAGTGGATGGTGTAGTGGACCTCTTCTCCCGGCACCACGATCCGCTCCACCCCGTACCCCAACGAGCTCTCCTTCTCGTTCGGGTCCACCGGGTTGACGAGGTGGTAGTGGTGCTTCTTCCACGCCCGGATCGCGTGAGGCGGTGGGTTCGGACCATAGACACGGTATGGGTTTAACGGCACCACGATGCTGTCCACCTGCGCCTGCAGGCGGTTCATGTTCCAGTTGAGAACGGCAGGCGCTGCATAGGTGTCGATCGCCCAGACTGCAACGCCGACTCCAGCAACCACCCAGCCTGCCCCCGGAACCAGGAAGCCCGCCCCGATTGCCAACGATGTGAACACCCCGGTCCCGCCCATGAGCGACGTTCCGGCGCCGTGGAGCCAGTCACCCCAGGTTTGCGCTTCGGACATCTCTATTCCGCCCACATACATCCCGTACAGTCCGAGCGGCGTGCCCGCCACCGCTCCCGCCACCGGCTTCAGACCGTTGGCCGCCAGTCCGGCCCACGTGCTGATGGTGTTCGCCAGGTCGTTGAAGCCGCTGGGATCGACTCGTCGCAACGGTGAGTTTCGGGCATACCGGTACAGGTTCGGCCCGGTGAAGAAGCGCATCGGCTCCGGCGCAAGGAACCTCCCGATCTCGGGATCGTACGGTCGCGCCATCGTCATCGCGAGACCATCGCCATGACTGCGTACGCCGAGGCGTCCCCCGAACAGAAACGGTAGGTCCACCGCGCCGGTCTGTTCGAGAATCTCACCAAACGGCGCGTACTCCCAGCTTCCCGTCACATCCCCCTGTTCATCTGTAGCGAGACGAGTGTTGCCGGCCGCATCGAAGCCGAGGAAGATCGTACCCCCGGACGGAGCCTGGCGTACGGCCAGTCCGAAGCCGTCACCGTAGGTGGCGACCAGCGAGGAGTCTTCCCATACCGCTGCGACTCCGGAAGGGGCCAGCGGATCGGTCACGTACCGCCGGGTCACGCCCGCGTGGGTCACCCAAGCCCTGCGTCCGAATGCATCGTAGGCATACGTCCAGGTTCCGTCGGTTGGCGTGATCACCTCGACGAGGCGCCCCTCCGCATCCCAGCCGAAAGTGGTCGTTCCGCTCGCGTCGGTCCTCGTCGCCAGGTTGCCGTCGGCGTCCCATGTGTACGACACCGCTCCGCCGCCCACATCGGTGACCTGGTTGAGCTGATTGATCTCGTAGTGGTCAGAGCTGCCGTCCACCACCACAGCCGTCCGGTTTCCAGCCGCGTCGTAGCTGTACTCGACCTCCCTCCCCTCCGGATTGGTCACGCCGGTGAGCTGTCCGGTCGCATCGTGATCGAACAGCGTGGTTCCATCGAGGGTGACCATCGACAGGGGGTTGCCGTTTACGTCGTAGGTGAGCTCGTAGCGCGCCTGGACAGCGCGGTCCGGCCCTGTGTGCACCACCGAGGTGATCCGCCCGGCTACATCCCACGCGTACGCCGTATGCGTCCCGTTCGCTCGTGACTCCTCCACAAGCCGTCCATCTTCGTCGTAGGTGTACGTCACAAGATCGGCACCCGCGCCATCGATGATCGCCTCCAAGCGACCCGCCACGTCGTACCGATACTCGAGCACCGTGCCATCGTCAGTCGTCCGGCGCGTCCGCTGGCCGCCGTCGTTGAAAACAGACTCCACCCATCGGCCGTCCGGGTAATCGATCCGCGTCGGAAGGTCGCGGGAGTCCCACGTAACAGTCGTGGTCCCGGCACTGTCGACAACCTCGATCACACGTCCGGGCCCGTCGTAGGTATAGATCACAGAGCCCCCTCCCGGCAGGTCCTTGCGAGTGAGCTGTCCGCGATCGTTGAACGTGTAGCGGACCGTCTGCCCGCGACGGTTGGTGCGTTCCGTGATCACCCCCTCCGGGTTCACGAACGTCTCGGACGAGGCATCGGGATACACGATCGCCGTGAGGTTGTCGTTTTCGTCGTGGGAGAAGCTCGCTCGGCGCCCCTCCCCGTCCACGACCGAACCCACGACGGCTCCACCGTGCAGCGGGTACCGGTGCTGCACAATCGTCCCCCGCTCGAGGGGATCCATGGAGGAAGTGACGTATCCAAGATGGTCGTGATCGAGCCGCCAGCTCGCCAGGATCGGATCGATCAGCTCCGAGAGATTGCCTTCGGGGTCGCGCCCGAACCAGGTGTTGCGTCCCAGCGCATCACGAGCTCGGGCCAGACGACCCAGCTCGTCCCAGAACATCGTCACGCCGCCCCAGACACCGGAGACCACCGTCTGGCCAACGGTGCTGTAGTCGTAGGTCAACCGTTCCCTCCCGCCGTCCAGCTCCTCGGCCGACAGCCGGCCGTATGCGTCGTAGGAGAACGAGCGCTCGGGACCGGCCGGAGTCTGGACTGTCAGCAAGGCCCAGTCGACCGGGGAGGGGCTCGGCCCGATCGGCTCATACGTGTATGTTGTCGTCACGCTGCCTGGCGCGGTGACACTCTCCAACAGAGCGCCGGTCCCGTCGTACGAGAAGGTCGTGACCCGTCCGTCGTGGTCGGTGATCGTTTCGATGCGGCCGAAGCCGTTGTAGGCGAGGATGAATGCATCACCCGAGGAGTGCGTGATCTGCTCCAGGCGACCACTCCCTCCATACGTCAGGGTCACGGCGTGACTGTTGCGGTCGACGATCGAGATCATCCGGCCTGAGCTATCGAACGTGGCCCTCGTACCGTCGCGTTCCGTCAGAACCCAGGAGCCGGAGATCCCGGAAAGCCTCCCGTGATCAGTAAGGCTCACCGGCGCGTACTGGCCGTCCGGGCGTGCATCGAACCGCCGCAGCGATCCGTCGCCCTGGTGGATCGAGACATTGCCAGACGGCTCCTCGCTGAGCCAGACATCGTAGCTGTGGCTCCAGCCGCGTCCCAACGGACCGAGGTAGCTGCGCCCTGCCAGCCCGTTGGGGAACACCCGCACGAAGGCCAGCGGCAGCCCCGGGGCTGGACAGGCGGCATCGACCGCTGCGGAAAGCCACACTCGTTGACTCAGACCCAGGACCGAGCCCACGGTCAGATTGAGCAGGCTCGAGTGCGCGGTCACTGACCGACCGAGTGCTTCGAGATGGGTTGCGTTCCGGCGCAGGACCCTGGAGAAGTCTCCCCACGTCGATCCGATCTCTGTCTCCAGCACCCCCACCAGCCGTGTCCAGGCCTCGTCGCTCACGCCCTCAGGACGCATTTGGGCAGCCACCTCCTCCCAGTCGATCGGCACCGTGGTCGTCTCCTGGTGCACGCCGAGCTCGAACGCGTACTCGCCGAGCTCCGTCAGACGGGTGTAGAAGCGGATCGGGATCGAGTTGCCCTCACCGGGCTCCAGGATCCCTTCGCCACCGATTCGGTCATCCGCAACAGCGGCGCGTCCGAAGGAGGAGACCACGGTGCGCGGGCTGCCGAGGACCTGCAGTGTGCCGTTCTCGGGCGTTGTCGAGTCTCCGGCGGACATGCTCAGACCCTGGGTGTTGGTGATCTGGAAGTGTGGCGCCGGGAGCGTGTACGGGCTGATGTTCTGGTAGTGCAGCTCGAGCGTGTACCACCGCCACGGTCGCACCGCGGACGGCCCGGTGAACCACGCCGACACCATCGGTTGCGTGTCGTCCACAGCTTCCAGCACGTCGGTCACCACGATCGTCTCACTGTCGGGCCAGACCACAGCCAGATCGTAGGCACCGGGATCGACGCCTCCGAGGTTGAGAGTCGCAGTGAGCCAGGTCGGCGCCCAGTCCTCCGGTGGTCCAGAGCTGGCAACGCTGGTCTGACCAGCCGGGCGCAGCTGAAGCGTCATCCCACTCGAGAACCCGAGGCCGGTCAACGTGATTGGTAGCTGGCTCCCGACCGGAACGCGTCCGAGCTCCATCGGCGTCACGTACCGAGTGACGGTGCTGGCCTCGATCGTGAACGGAGGCAGCTCCCCCGACCAGTCTCCGTGGCACACACTGAAGTGGAGTGTCCCAGCTGGAGGCGAGGGAATCAGGAGCTCGTAGTCGCCGTCGAGGATCGGCCGGCTCACGGCCCAGTCGTGCTCGAGCAGGGTCGGCGGTGCCGACCGGCGTCCCAGCAGGGTCCACGGCACGTCACCTGCCAGTGGCGTGACGTGGACACGTAGGAACGGCGCCTGTCCGGCGGCCAGCTCAAGCGGAAAGTCGTACATCACCCCCGGCGAAGCCGCGTCCACCAGAACCGGCACATCCAGCTGCAGGCCCGCGGTGTTGATCCAGCGCGCGGTCCCGTCCTCACCGTCCTCGAGGCCGGTGCCGCCGCCGACCTCGGTGGTCCCCGAGTACGAAGAGGTCTGGGAGTACACCGCGATCCGGCCACCGGCGCCGCCGCCAGCGCCACCACCACCGCCTGCGTTGCCACCGTTGGCACGGATCGCTCCGCTACCTGCGATCGTCCCCGCCGTGATCAGCACGCTGCCGCCAGAGCCTCCCCCGCTCCACCCGTCGGCGTGTGGTGACGAGGCCTGGACAGCGCCATCCAGGAGCAGCGTCTCTGTCACGGTGAGCTGCACCGATCCGCCACCGCTCCCGCCGGTACCGAACGCGCCGGTCCCGCCGCCGCTGCCTGGCGCCACCGGCCAGCTCTCAGAACCATACGATGGCCCGCCATCGCCCGAGGTGTTCCCTCCACCCTGACCACCGTGACCGGCGCCAAGACCGGCGGCACCGCCTCCCGGACCGTCACCTGCACCGTAGCCAGCGCCATCCAGCGAGACCGTGCATCCGGTTGCCACACTCATCTGTCGAGCAGCGACCGCCAATCGTCCAATCCCCGCATACGAGCTCAGCGTCGCGCCACTCGTCAGCACCAGCGAGCCCTCCACTGACAGCTGCAGCTCGTCGTCGAAGACCGCCTGCGTTCCGTCCAGGGTCACGTTCCTGTACGCGAATGGTGCATCGCCGCTGCGAAAGTGCCACGACGGGCCGGCGGTCAGGTCGTGGTCATCGATATCGAGAAACCCCACCGTTCCCGGAGACCCCGCGACGCCCGCGCCGGTCGTCGGCCCACCGGCTGTATGCGCCGACCCGGTGAACGACGAGCTTCGGAAGACCAACATGACACGTCCGCCGCCGCCGCCTGCCGCGGTGGTGGTTCCGCCGCCGTCGGCGCTGATCGTGCCAGAGCCAGTCAGCGTGTCCGTGACGATGAACACGCTCCCTCCGGCGCCCCCGCCGGCCTCCCAGCCTCCGGACTCGCCGCTGTAGCTCCCGTTCGCCGAGACCGTGCCGTCGATGGAGCACGTGCCGCCCACATCGAGCCGCAGGGCTCCGCCTCCCGAGCCGCCGACGGAGCCGTACGGCCCGTTGCCGCCCCCGCTGCCGACCGTCGTTGGTGCGATCGCCGAGCCGTAGATGCCTCCGCCATCGTT
>CAZEJK010000001.1:115581-118926 GCA_964512045.1 uncultured Thermoanaerobaculia bacterium | reverse complement strand
GAGCTCACGTACCGAGTGCGAGCGACCAGTGCCGACCACGTAATCGCGCGCCTCCTCCATCTGCAGCATCCGCCACATGGCCACAACGTAGTCGCCCGCAAACCCCCAGTCCCTGCGCGCGTCGAGGTTTCCCAAGACCAGCCTCTGGCGCAGACCCGCGGCGATCTCGGCGACGCCGCGAGTGACCTTGCGGGTCACGAAGTTCTCTCCCCGACGCGGCGACTCGTGGTTGAACAGGATCCCGTTACAGGCAAACAGCCCGTACGCCTCGCGGTAGTTCACCGTCGCCCAGAACGCGTACGCCTTCGCCACCGCATACGGAGATCGCGGATGGAACGGCGTCGTCTCCCTCTGCGGGACCTCGTGCACCTTGCCGAAGAGCTCCGACGACGCGGCCTGGTAGAACCTGGCCTCGGGAACCACCTGGTGCACGGCCTCGAGCAGACGGACCGTACCGAGACCGGTGACGTCGCCGGTGTACGTGGGCATGGTAAACGAGATCCCCACGTGGGACTGGGCCGCCAGGTTGTACACCTCGTGCGGACGAACCCGCTGCAGCACACCGACGATGGACTCCGAGTCGCCGAGATCTCCGTAGTGCAGCTCGAGCCGCGGATGGTCCCGGAACGGGTCGATCCGCTCACGGTTGAAGGTGGAGGCCCGGCGCACGAGACCGTGCACCTCGTACCCCGCCTCCAGCAGCAGCTCGGCAAGGTAGGACCCGTCTTGGCCAGTAATACCGGTCACCAGCGCTCGCCGCGTCGCTGCCATTCTTACCGCTCCACCCGATAGTTGGGGGCTTCCTTGGTGATCGTCACATCGTGCGCATGGGACTCACGCAGCCCGGCGGCCGTCACCCTGGAGAAGCGTGCCTTGGCGTGGAGCTCGGGAATCGTCGCACAGCCGGTCAGCCCCATCCCCGCGCGCACCCCGCCGACAAGCTGGGTGAGCTGATTCGCCAGCGGTCCCTTGTACGGCACCATCCCCTCGATACCTTCGGGCACCAGCTTGTTGGTCGCCTCGGCCTCCTGGAAGTACCGATCCCGCGAGCCGTGGGCCTGCCGCATGGCCTCCAGCGACCCCATCCCGCGGTACGCCTTGAACGTGCGCCCCTGGTAGAGGATCTGCTCGCCCGGAGACTCCTCGGTACCGGCGAACAACGAGCCGATCATCACCGCGTCGGCGCCCGCAGCCAGCGCCTTGGCGATGTCGCCGGAGTAGCGAACGCCTCCGTCTGCGATGGTGGGCAGGCCTTCCTCGCGAGCCGCTGCTGCGCACTGGGTAATGGCGGTGATCTGCGGCATCCCGGCGCCCGTCACCACTCGCGTCGTGCAGATGGAGCCGGGACCAATGCCGACCTTGACGCAGTCCGCACCAAGCGCAGCCAGCTCGTGAACGGCATCGGCAGTGGCCACGTTGCCGACGATCAGCGGCACGTCCGGCAACGCCTTCTTGATGGCGGCGACTGCGTCCATCACGCCGCGGGAGTGCGCGTGCGAGCTATCGAGGCAGAGCACGTCCACGTGGCGCTCGACCAACGCATGACACCGCTCGAGGCACTCCCCACCGACGCCGATGGCTGCGCCGACGCGGAGCCGACCGAGGGTGTCCTTGCACGCCAGAGGGTAATCCTGCGCCTTCTTGATGTCCTTGACCGTGATCAGGCCCTTGAGGCTGCCCCTGTCATCCACGACCAGGAGCTTCTCGATCCGGTGTCGATGGAGCAGGGCCTTTGCCTCCTCCAGGGTGGTACCGACCGACGCGGTGACCAGGTCGTCACAGGTCATGAAGTCTGCAAGGGGCCGATCGAACTCGGTACAGAAGCGGAGGTCCCGGTTGGTGAGAATGCCCACCAGACCGCCATCTGCGTTGACCACGGGGAGGCCCGAGATCCGGAAGCGAGCCATGACGTCGAGCGCCTCACTGACCAGCTGCTCCGGATGGATCGTGACCGGATCGACGATCATCCCCGACTCCGAGCGCTTGACCTTGTCGACCTCATCAGTCTGCTCGGATATCGACATGTTCTTGTGGATGATCCCGACCCCGCCGAGCTGCGCCAGCGCGATGGCCAGGTTCGCCTCGGTGACCGTGTCCATCGCTGCCGACACGATCGGCACGTTCATCCGGATCCCGCTCCTGGTCAGCCGCGTCGTCATGTCGACGTTGTTCGGGTGGACCTCGGAACGGGACGGCACCAGCAAGACGTCGTCGAACGTCAATCCGACCGGAATGTCCTCGTGCATCGGTACGCTCCTTCTTGGGGCCCGAGTCCCACGTCGGCGGACCGGGCTCGGCGGCATGATCGCGCACTCTCCGGCTGACGTCGAGCCCTGCCGCAAAATCCGTCAGCACCGGCCCTCACTCCGGAGCGTGCCACCGTGACCGCGGCCGCGGTAGGAAGCTACCGCCCGCAGCAGCTCTTGTACTTCTTGCCCGAGCCGCACGGGCACGGCTCGTTCCGACCCACCTTCGGTTGGGCACGGCGCACAGTGGTCGGCTTGCCTTTGCCGACAGGTCGGCTCGCGATCTGATCTTGCTGCTGACGCTCGGCCTCCATGGCCCGGGCCTCGGGATGTGACATGATCGTTCGACCGTGGCGACGGTGGGTCATCTCCTCCACCGGCTCGGCGTGATACAGGAAGGTCACCACCTGGTCCTCGATCCGCTCCCACATCGCCTCGAACAGCTCGAACGACTCGCGCTTGTACTCGACCAGCGGGTTGCGCTGCCCGTAGGCACGCAGCCCGATCCCCTCCCGCAGATGGTCCAACGCCAGCAAGTGATCCTTCCACTGCCGATCCAGGGTCGACAGCATGATGTACTTCTCCAGCCGCTGGAACTGCTCGTCACCGAACTGCTCCACACGCTGGCCGTACTGCTGCCGGGCCTGCTGCTGGGCGGCCTCGCGCAGCTGCTCGGTGTTGGTCGACGCCCAGTCGAGCTTGAGCGACGAGAACGGAATACCGAAGTACTTGCCGTAGTCGAGCTCGAACGCCGACGTGTTCCAGTCCTCGGGATCCTGCTCGGCACTACAGTCGCGCTCCACCAGCATGTCGACGATGTCGCCCACGACGCGCAGGATGTAGTCGCGCCCCTCGTCGCCGCGGAGGATCCGACGACGCAAGGTGTACACCGCCTCGCGCTGCTTGTTCATGACATCGTCGTACTCGAGGAGATGCTTGCGAATATCGAAGTTGCGTGACTCCACCTGCTTCTGAGCACGCTCGATCGAGCGGCTGACCATCTTCGACTCGATCGGGATGTCCTCCTCCATCCCCAGCCGATCCATGATCTTGCGCACCCAGTCGGCGGCGAAGATCCGCATCAGGTCGTCCTCGAGAG
>CAZEJK010000001.1:54397-115571 GCA_964512045.1 uncultured Thermoanaerobaculia bacterium | reverse complement strand
CGGTACTCGCCGGGGTCGCCCTGGCGACCGGAACGCCCGCGCAGCTGGTTGTCGATCCGGCGCGACTCGTGCCGTTCGGTGCCGACGATGAACAGGCCACCGGCGTCGAGCACCCGCTGCTTCTCATCGGCGCACACCTTCGTGTACTTCTCCAGCGCGCGCGCGTAGGCCTCCGGATCTCCAGCAGGGTCCGACTCGCTCCGAGCCAGACCATCCGGATTTCCACCGAGCACGATGTCGGTACCACGGCCGGCCATGTTGGTGGCGATCGTCACCGCGCCCGCCCGGCCCGCCTGAGCCACGATATCCGCCTCTCGCTCGTGGTACTTGGCGTTCAGTACGACGTGACGAACGCCACGACGCTGCAGCATCTTGGCCAGTCGCTCGGACTTCTCGATCGAGACCGTACCGACCAGGGCCGGCTGGTCCCTGCTCTGGCACTCGGCGATCTGGTCGATCACCGCCCGGAACTTCTCCTTCTCCGTCTTGTAGACGAGGTCCGGATGGTCGGCCCGCCGCATCGGGCGGTTGGTGGGGATGACCGTCACGTCGAGGTTGTAGATCTTCGCGAACTCCTCGGCCTCGGTCTCCGCCGTACCGGTCATGCCGGCCAGCTTCTCGTACATTCGGAAGTAGTTCTGCAACGTCACGGTCGCCAGCGTCTGGTTCTCCGACTGGATCTTGACGCCTTCCTTCGCCTCGACCGCCTGGTGGAGCCCGTCGGACCACCGCCTTCCCGGCATCAGGCGGCCAGTGAACTCATCGACGATCACGACCTCGCCGTCCTTGATGATGTACTCGGTGTCCCGCTGGAACAGTGAGTGCGCTCGCACGCCCTGATTGACCGCGTGCAGGATCTCGATGTTCGTCGGATCGTACAGGTTGTCGACGCCGAGAAGCTTCTCGGCGCGGGCGATCCCCTGCTCGGTCAGCGCGGCCGTCTGCGCCTTCTCATCGACCAGAAAGTCTCCGGTGACCGTCTTGTTCCCGTGCTCGTCGGTCAGCTCCTCGCCGCGCTGGAGCTTCGGGATGATCCGATCCACCTTGTAGTACAGATCCACCGAGACCTCGGAGGGTCCGGAGATGATCAGCGGAGTGCGCGCCTCATCGACCAGGATGGAGTCCACCTCATCGACGATGGCGTAGATGTGACCGCGCTGCACCATCTGGGCGGCGTCGAACTTCATGTTGTCGCGCAGGTAGTCGAAACCGAACTCGTTGTTCGTACCGTAGGTGATATCGGCGCCGTACGCGGCGACCCGCTCGCTGTCGCCCATCTCGTTCTGAATGCAGCCGACCGTCAGGCCCAGGAACTGATAGATCGCGCCCATCCACTCGGCATCACGCCGTGCGAGGTAGTCGTTGACCGTGACGAGGTGCGCACCCCGCCCGGTGATCGCGTTGAGAACCATCGGCAGCGTTGCGACCAGCGTCTTTCCTTCGCCGGTCTTCATCTCGGCGATGGAGCCCTCGTGGAGGACGATGCCGCCGACGAGCTGCACGTCGAAGTGCCGCATACCGACGGTCCGCCGCGACGCCTCGCGGACGATGGCGAACACCTCGACGAGCTCGGAGTCCAGAACCGGCTGGAGCTTCATGCGACGTGCAACGGGATCGTCGGGAAGATCCGCAGCGGCCGCACGCACCCGTTGCCGAATCACGTCCAGTCGCGAGCGCAGCTGGTCGTCCGAGAGAGCCGAGATCTCTGGCTCGAGACCGTTGATCGCTGCGATCCGCGGCCGCATCTTCTTGATGTCGCGGTCATGCTTGGTCCCGAAGACCGCGCTCACCGCCTTGTCCAACACGTTCATGCAGTACCTCTCGGGTGCGTGCCTCCGACCGGCCCACCGCGACGGTCGGCTCCGCCCTCAGGCTCGCGCCTCTGGCAATCGCCGTCGGGCGAACCTCAGTGGGCGTTTAGAATGTAGTACAGCGGATTCACGGCCTTGCCGTCGGCATGCACCTCGTAGTGGAGGTGTGGTCCCGTGGAACGACCAGTGCTTCCAACCTGGGCGATCGCCTGCCCTCGGGTCACCTCATCACCAGACTCCACCAGTACGGCGTGGAGGTGGGCGAACACGGTGGTGTAGCCAAAACCGTGCGAGATCCGCAGCACCCGTCCATACCCGGAGTCCCACCCGGAAAACACCACGACCCCGTCCGCCGGCGCCCTGACCTCGGCACCTTTGCGAGCAGAGATGTCGAGCCCGCGGTGCCACGCCCACCTTCCAGTAAACGGATCCTTTCGCCGTCCGAAGCCGTCGGTGTACACGCCGCGAACGGGCGCCACAGAAGGCGTGCAGGACAGCGAACGTCGCCGTTCTCCGAGCTCGCCCTCGATCTCGGCCAACAACGTATCGATTCTGCCGCCGATATGATCCATCTCGGCCGGGCCGAACGTCAGGCGGTCGTAGGGACCGCCGCTGCCAGCCGCATCGGTACCGAGCCCGCCTCCGAGCATCGGCGCCAACGTGCTCTCCACACCCGCCGCCAGTGCAAGTCGCGAGGTGCGCGCCTCGAACTCCTCCAGCTGACCCTGCACCGAAGCCACGGCGTCCTCCAGCTGGAGGTTCACCGTTTTCAGCTCGGCATTCTCAGCCCGGAGCCGGTTCAGCTCCGCTCGCCGATGGACGGCGTTGCCGGCGTAGGCCAACGCGAACACCGCCAACAGCAAGGCAACCGACACGCCACCGGCCGCCAGCATGAAGGTCCGGGTGGAGAACGTCAGCTTCGTGAACTTCGTCTTGTTGTGTGGGACGATGATGATGGTGTTCAAGCGACGCGCCATAGGTCCACCGACCTCCTCCTCCATCTCACACAGCACGACTCCCTGGTGCGGTACCGCGCCAGGTGGATTCTGACAGCTTCAGACAACCGTGTCAAACCGGCACGCCGCAGACGCGCTGCGCCATCCGTTCCCCGACCTACGGCCCGACACGAAACGACTCATCTCAACGGTCACCACACACCCACAGACGATGTCTCCGGATTTTTGTCTGAGCCTCGATCCTCCGCCGGCTCCTCGTCATCCTCGCCTTCAGCAGTGGCGTCGTTCTCCGCAGACTTCCCGGCCTGCCGCATCTGCCGTGCCATCTCCTCCAGACGGGCCAGACACCGACCGAAGACCGTTCCCTCCGGGTAGCCTCCATCGTCATCCATCGATCCTGCCGGCACACCCGTCAGCAGCTCCACGCCCTGGTCGATGGTGTCCACCTCCCAGATGCGAAAGTCTCCTCGCTCCACAGCCTCCACGACCTCCTGACGGAGCTGGAGATCGCCCACGTTCGTGCTCGGCAGCAGGACACCCTGCGTCCCGGTCAGCCCGCGTTCTGCACACAGCCGGAAGAACCCTTCGATCTTCTCGTTCGCACCGCCAATCGCCTGGATCCGACCGTACTGATCGACCGATCCAGTGACTGCGACATCCTGGCGCAGCGGCACACCCGACAGGGCAGACAGGATGGCGTACACCTCCGTGGACGAGGCCGAGTCGCCATCGATGCTCCCGTAGGATTGCTCGAAGGTGATCGAGCAGCTCATGTTCATGGGCGTCCGCTGGGCGAACAGACCGCGCAAGAGTCCGGTCAAGATCTGTACGCCCTTGTCATGCGTGGGACCCGACAGGCCTGCCTGTCGCTCGATGTTGACCACGCCATCACGGCCCAGACCGATCCGCGCACTGATCCGGGAGGGCTTGCCAAACCTGTGGTGGCCGAGATCATAAACCGCCAGCCCGTTGACCTGACCCACCTCTCGACCCGAGGTCGCCACGTGGATCACGCCCTCGACCAGGCGTTCATGCATCTTGTCCTCGGTCAGAGAGTGCCGCCGAAGCTGAGCATCCACCGCACCGTCGACGTGGGCACGGGAGATCTGCTCGGCCCCATCGTTGCGCGCACGATACGACGCCTCCCGAAGCACATCGCAAACATCTGAGAACCGGCTCGACAACCGTCGCCGCCCCGGCGCCTGGCGAACACCCACCTCGAGCATCGCCGCGAGCCCAGAGCGGTCAACGGCCAGAAGCTCTTCCTCGTCGATCACCTTGACCAGCACCGAGAGAAACTCATGGACGGCGCCTTCGTCAATCGGCATCACCGAGTCGAAGTCGGCCAGCACCTTGTAGATCTTGGCGAAATCGCTGTCCATGCGATACAGCAGGTCGTAGATGCGCCGATCTCCGATCACGACCACCTTGACATCGAGGGGAACCTCTTCCGGCTGGAGCAGCCCGGCGCCCATGAGCAGGCTCTCGATCGACTGGATCCTGGCCCGGCGGTACTTCAAAGCCCGCTTCAAGGACGGCCAGACCCGCGGTTCCATCAGAACGTCATCGGCGTTGAGGACGAGAAACCCACCGTTGGCTGCCAGCAGTGACCCCGCCCGAATCCTCGTGAAGTCAGAGACCACCTCGCCGCTCTGCTTCAACGTCCGTTCCACCGACCCGAACAGGTTGACGTAGTTCGGCTCGGTCTCCAGCACGACGGGCCGCCCCTGGGTATCGGCATTGTCAACCACGAGGTTGACCCTCCAGCGGAGATACGGGTCACTGTCAGAGTCCTCGGATGAGCTCGCGCCAAAGGCGTCCAGGTTGTCCTCGAGGTCATCGCGAACCGCATCCAGGTAGTCGTTCGCCCGTGGTTCGTCGGTCGCGCGCCGCACCCGATCGACGGCCTCATCCAAAAGCGGCTGCAAAACATGACGCCGAACCTCGTAGACTCGCTCCTGCATCTGCCGACGAAGATCTGCCACCTTCTGGAACACCTCACGCATGCGAACAGACAGCTGCTCATACGCCTCTCGGAAGGCGTCGATCTGCTCGGGATCCACCGCACCCTCGACCCGCGCTGCCTCGAGCTTCTCCAGTGGCACCGGCTCGCCGGCCACAACCGGCAGGATATCGGGTCTCGCCATCATCCCCTGCTGCACCTCCACCAGCGTGAACCCGGCCTCGCGGACCTCGTTCTCGAACCCGGAGACCAGCTCCTTCTCGGCGGTCCTCAGATCCCCCAGAGCACGGTCGACCCGGGCCTGAAAATCGCTATCAGACAAGACCTTGGGAATACTGTCGCGGAGCTCGCGAACCGTCTCGCCCATCGCCTCTCGCAGCCGTCTTCCCGCACCCGCATCGAGCATCAGCACGGACGGTTGCGACGGCTTGACGAAGCTGTAGACGAAGCAGATGTCGTCCGGCTTCCCGTCGCTCGTGCACACATCTTCCAAGAACCGCTTCACGGTCGTCAGGCGACCGGTTCCGGAAAGCCCGGTGATGAAGATGTTGTACCCGAGCCCGTCCATTGCGAGGCCGAACCGGATCGCATCCACCGCCCGGTCCTGGCCGACGATCGGCGGCCCCTTGCCCAGCTCGCTCGAGCTGGTCACTGCCAGCCAGTCCTCCGGAACGACCCACCTCAGCTCACGGGCCTCAAGCTCGCGCACCATAGTCCCTCCTCTGCCACCCGCCGCTCGCACGCTGGCAACTCGCGCATCGCCTCGCGCTGACACTCAGACCAGGTCGCCGCAGTCGACGGTGGGCTCGGTTGTCATCATAGCGAACCACTTCGCCTCCGCCCACGCCGATCGGCAAGCGCAAGGAGTGCGGGAAGCAGGGTGATCGAGAGCACCGCTGTCGCCCCGGCGCCGAGGATCGCCGCCGCCCCCATCGACCGCAGACCCGGGTAGTGGGAGAGCACCAGCGAGCCGAAGCCGACCATGGTGGTCAACGCCGCCACGGCAATCGCCTTGGCAGTCTCCGCGGCGCCCTCGGCGTTCGCCTCCGACCACCGATGGAGCAGATGCACCCCGTAGTCCACACCGATGCCGATCACCATCGTCACGACGAAGATGTTCAGGAAGTTCATCTGGATCCCGAGCAGGGTCATCAGGCCGAACATCCACACGGCGCCCACCAGGAGCGGCACGAGCGCGAGAAGCCCACGCGTCAGACTGCCGAGGTCCGCCCACAGCAGCAGGAGCACAAGCAGCATCCCCAACGCCGCGGCCTCGGCCGCGTCGCTCCACACCAGTCGGCGCAGCTCGGCGGAGATGATGTTCGGTCCGGACAACGTCGCATGTGGATGGCGATCGACCACCGCCTCGAGCTCAGGCGGCGCCATCCGCCGCCACTGACCGGTGGGTGGAAAGCAGTAGATCACCGTCGACACGCCATCTGGCGTCGTTGCCACATACCGCTCGATGACGTACCGCAGTGGCGAGCCCAGGAGATCGGCGAGTGTCAGCGGCTCCTCGACAGTCAGCGCGTTCGCTGCGTGCTCCAAACCGTCACGAAAGCCTGCAGGGTTCAATCCCGCTGCCTGCAACGCCTGCGCGAACCGCTGCTCAAACTGCTCCCTCTTCACCCCGGCCGCGCGCAGAAGCTCGATGACCTCCAGCTGCTGCGATCTGGGCGGGATCATCTCGACGATGGTGTCGATGGAGGCCAGGGTCTGACCGTCCACCAGCGGCTTCAGCTCGGCAACCAGCTCCCTCGCTCGCTCCACCGCATCATGCTCGTTCGCACCATCCACTACCAACGTCATCGGGCTGAACCGCAGTCCGAAGGCATCCATGATCTTGTGTTGCAGGATGACGCCCCGGTTGCCGGGCGAGCGCAGGTTGCGAATGTCGTCGTCGAAGTCCAGCTGAGCCGCCGCGAAGCCCGCACCGACTGTGAGCACCGTGATGACTCCCACCACCGTCCACGGGTGCGCCACACTCAGCCGACACAGCATATCGGAGCCGAACGAGTGCAGGTACAGCCGCTCACCGAACGTCTCCCGACCTCGCCCTGTCAACGACAGGAGCGCTGTCAGCAGCAGGAAGACCGATACCATCACCAGCAGAATGCCGGTGCCGGTGATCAGCCCGAGCTCCGACAGTCCCCGGAACTCGGTTCCGAGGAACGCGTAGAAGGTGGCCGCCGTGGTCACTGCACCGAGGAGCACACTGCTCCCGGTATGCTGCGCCACCGAGGCAATGGCCCGCGAGTGCTCCACGCCTTGCCGTCGCTCCTCGACGTATCTGCCGTACAGAACGATGATGAAATCGATCCCGAGCCCGATGAGGAGGGCTGCAAAGCCAGACGTGACCGAGTTGAGCCGGCCGAGCACGACGGCAGCGAAGGCAAAGGTGAGCGCCAGGCCCATGAGCAACGGCACGACGGCGTACAGCAGTGCCGCAGGACGCCGAAACGCTACCAGAAACAGGGTCATCACGCCCAGCATCGAGCCCACCAGGCCGACCACCACGTCCGACACGATCAGCCGCGTGTCCTCACGGGCAATCATGTAGCTGCCACCCACCTCCACCGTCGGCAGCGCGCCGGTCCACCCCTCGCGCCGCCACTCTTCAGCCGCCGTCTCCTGAATCTTCGGCATCTCCTGAAGCAGGGCGCGCCCGAAGACGATATCGGTGACCGGGCGGACGGGCCGTGCGAGGATGAGCAGCAGCTCCCCCTTTCGATCCATAAAGTACCCGGAGCTGGTGTTGAGCTGACTCCCGAATCGCGACGCGCCGAAGCGCTCGAGCAGCTCTGGAAGGAGCAGGAGAGGATCGGATCGCAGGAGCTCCTCCACCACCAACCCTTGAGGAGCGATCAGATTCTGGCGGAGCCTGTGCGCCTGCCTGTTGAGCCCCTCCGAGCCGAGGCGATCGAGGAGGCTCTCGACCTCCTCCGGGGTGAGGAACAGGGTCGCACGATCGAGCAGCGGCACCGCCGCCTCGATCGGCGAGCTCATCCGGTGCTCGACCCACTCGATACGCTCCGAGCGATCCAGCTCCTGGGCGAGCTGGTCAGCGTATGCGAGGCTCGCGTCTCGCCGCTGGGGGTCCACATGGACCACCAGAACGAGCAGATCGAGCGATCCGAACCGCTCGATATTCTCGGTGAACGCCTGCACGACCGGGTTCTCCTCGGGGACAAGAGCGAGGATGTCAGTCTCGATGGACACCCGTGAGGCCACAGCGATCGCGACAACCATCACGATCGCTGCTGCAGCGAGGACCGTCTTCGGCCAGCGTACGGCCACTCCCACCAGCCAGCGCGGCAGGAAACGCGGCAGGACTCTGCCGCTCAACTGTCGTCCTCCTGCAGATACGGCCAACAGTTGACGAAGTACACCACCATCGACGCCACCGTCAGGGCCAGTGCCAGCCACAACGCCATGACACCGACCAGCTGCCAACGGCCCAGCTGCTCACCAAGAATGAGCAGGGCAACCGCCACGACCTGGGCGCCTGTCTTCGCCTTTCCCCAGATCGACGCCGAGACCGCGACACCACGACGCTCCAGGGCGATCATCCGCAATCCAGACACTGCAAACTCGCGTCCGACGATCACCGTCACCATCCAGGACGGCGCGAGGCCGAGCTCCACCAGAGAGATGAACGCCGCTCCCATCAGCAGCTTGTCCGCGATCGGATCGAGCAACGCCCCGGTGACCGTGATCTGACGGGTCCGGCGAGCTATAATTCCATCCATCAGGTCGGTGAACGCGGCCACCAGGAAGATCCCGAGCCCCCAGAACTCCTTGTCTGGGAACTCAGTCAGCAACACGACGACCAACAACGGCACCAGGAAGATGCGAAGACTCGTCAGCATGTTCGGCACGTTCCACATGGGCGGCCTCCCTCGTCATCCCATCGCCACCGGGGGAAGAACGCACAACGCCAGCACGACGCCGGGCGTACGGCTCGACGATTCTATTGGCCGGCATCACTGATGTCCACAGCGTCCTCCAACCACCGCTGCCACGTCCACCCGTCGTGTCCCGCCACGAGTCAGTGCTCGGGCTGTGGACACTGGCTGTGCAACCGCTGCGGAGTACGGTGGCGCGATGAGGTGTGCTGCGGTCCGCTGTGCTGGTGCCGCGCCCATGTCCTGCGGCCGATCCGAATGGTCCTGCGCCGACCGGTCGCGTCGCAGTGGTCGTTCGGTCTGATCGGGGCCACCCTTCTCGCGTCGTTCGTCGCCGTCTCGATCCTCGTCGCGCCCCAGCTACAGCGCTTCGAACCGCCCCCAGCTCAAGGGACCTCGCACACTCCTCCCGCTGATGAGCCAGGCGAGCCGCTCACCGTCGCAGTCGAGGGCAGTGGGAGTACCGAGTGGTCCGTGAAGCTCTCCGGGCCACCCGGGCGCCAAGTGCTGATCAGCATCGACGGAGCTGTGCTCGAGGTGGTTGCCCTTTCCGCCGCTGGCTGGGCCACCATCGTCGTCGAGGGGAGCCAGATGGCCGAGTCCGGTAGCATCAGTGCCTCCCTGCTCGGGCCGTCCACAGAGGTCCCATATCAGGTCGCCAGCCGCAGCAGGCGAGCCCCTGCAGCCGCTGGGCCGACACCGCGCCCCACGCCCAAGCCAGCTGTGGCTGCCGATACATCGCCACGCAAAGCCTCCACAAACCCTCGCCGGGCTCTGCACAGCCGACCCGCCGTGTCCGCACCACCGAACCTGCTCCGCGTGCCCGACGCCGGGCGCAAGGTCGCCATCACCTTCGATGGCGGCGCCATCAGCCGTGGGGCCAACGGTCTGCTCCACGTCCTCGAGCTCCGAGATGTGCGCGCCACACTCTTTCTGACCGGGGACTTCATCCGCCGCGAGACGGCCCTGATACGAAAGGCGGTTCGCGACGGTCACGAGGTTGGCAACCACACCCTCGACCACCCTCGCCTCACGACGTACGCCAGCAACCGCCGGCATCAGCTGCGCCCCGAGATCTCCAAGGGAGGCTTCCAGCGCCAGCTGACCGAAGCGGAGCTTCTGTTCCGCGAACGGGTCGGGACCACGATGGTCCCGCTGTGGCGGGCGCCCTACGGCGAGGAGAACGCCATGCTCCGCGACTGGGCGTTCGAGCTCGGTTACCTGCACGCACGCTGGAGCACGCTGGAGGGACACTCGCTCGATGCATGGGACTGGGTGGAGGACGAGCACAGCTCCATCTACGAGGAGCCGGAGTCGATGGTGCAGCGGTTGCTTTCGTTCCCCGATCTCGACGGCGGTATCGTGCTCATGCACCTGGGAAGTCGTCGGGAGGTCCCCTCCTGGACCGCGTTACCGAAGCTTCTCGACGAGCTCGAGGTGCGCGGCATCGAGGTGGTGCCGCTGACAGAGCTGCTCTTGAGCTCCGCAACGTGGCGGGATCGACTTCGCGCGGCCGCGGCGCGGCATCGAGCCACCTTCAGCGCGCTGGAACCCGATCCAGGGCGCGCGCCACTGAGCGCTTCCCAAGATCCACAAACGTTTCAAACCGATCCCAGTCTGCCCACGTCGCCGAGTGCACCTCGGGCCGAATGACCAGATCGGCCGCTTTGAGGTGATGGCGCAGGAGGTGCTTCGACGTGATCTGCTGCTCTCTCCGGATGGCGTGGATCACCATCGGGTACGGCGGGACCGGCCCGAGCTCCTGGGACACGTTCACCCCAACGACCGGTCGTCCGAGTGTTGCGGCGGCATCCACCGGCACCTCCGCCACGGCAGCTCCATCCATGAGCCTCTGTCCGTTGAAGCTCACCGCGGGCACCAGGCCGGGGATCGCGGATGAGGCCTGCACGGCGGGACGCAGGGGGCCCCGGGCGAGTCGGACCTCCCGGCCGGTCTCGAGATCGCACGCGACCACCACCAACGGCACGGCGAGGTCCTCGATACGGATGTCGGGGATGAGGAGATCGATCGCGCGCTGCAGGTCCTCGGCCTGAACGATGCTCGACCGGTTCATCGCGAGCGAGATGACGATCCGATCACGAAACCTCCGTGCCGCCTGCAAGAGGAGGTTGTCGCGTGCGTTCTCACCCCCGCCGAAGTCTGTCTGAGGAACTTCGATGAGCAGATTACGGCGGAACGCCTCCAGCCACTTGTCGTGCACCGCTTGCGCGGAGCCGTAGACCAGGTACATCGCCGCAACCAGCGCACCCATGCTGGTGCCGGCAAGACCACGGATGCGAACGCCTCGCTCCTCGAGACCCGCCAACACTCCGATGTGGGCGAACCCGCGCGCACCCCCGCCGCCAAGGGCGAGCACCCACGGACGGGTCTTGAGCAGGAACCGACCCAACATCACTGTACCGTCCCCGGTCGACGGGCTCGGTCGCTGGGATGTCAGCCCACGCGCCGGCTCGCAACCCGCTCTGACAGCAGACTCACCAGCGCTTCGTGAACACCCTCCGCGACGCGGTGTGCCTTGTCTGAGATGTGATCGAGATCCTCGGTTCGACCACGAGGATCCACATCGCCGATCTTGTCGCCCGCATACACGGGTACGCCGTCGCGCAGCAGACCGCGCAACACCCCACCGATACGAGCCGTCACGGCATAGATCGAGTCCACCGGAACACCCCGCCGGTAATCGTCCACGCCGTACACCGAGACCACGGTACCCACCCGCTCCCCGCGCTCCACCTCGTCACCGATGTCACGCTGTGTAAAGAAGATGCCGTCCCGAGCCGCCTTCAGGACCCGCTCCTTGCGAAAGCCCATGATGTCCGCTGGCGGTTCGGTCTCCAGCCCCTCTCCGCTCGACTCCAGTACCGAGCCGACCTTCGGCCCGCGAAAGGTGTCCACAACCGCGTGACAGTCCTGTCCGGCGACGTATCCGGGCCCCAGTGCAACGACGACGGGGGCCAGCTGCGGCGTCAACCCCCAGTTGGAGTGCAGCATCGCAGCCTCGATGAACACCTCGGGCTGCCACTGGTGGAGGACCTCGTGCAGATCGAGCGTGGTCACCGCGATCTCTCCGCGGCCGTGAATGGACTCGACCTCATCGAGAGACTGTGCGCAGCGGGCCACCACCCCCTCCACCTCGTGGGTGTCCTCGAACACGGCCTCACAGAAGCAGACCCGCCGCCGCACCGCCTTCGGATGACGCCGCTCACGCATCAAGACTCTCCAGAACCCCTGTGAGCGCAGGTGGTGCGCCGTGGCCGAGGCCAGCTCGCCGGCGCCGCGGATGAGGATTCGGCAGTCCTTCATGGAGCCTCCGCAATCAGCTCCATTTCGACCGGAACGTCCTTGGGCAACCGTGCCACCTGCACCGCTGCACGAGCCGGACGGTGCTCCCCGAAGAACTCCCCGTAGATCTCGTTGACCTCGGCGAACCGGCCCATGTCTGTCAGGTACACGTTGACCTTGACGACGCGCTCCCGGCTGCTCCCGGCCGCCACCAGAATGGCATCCAGGTTGGCAAGAACCTGCCGCACCTGGTCCGCGAACGAGCTTTGCACGAGCTGCCCAGAGCTCGGATCGATCGGGATCTGACCGGACACGAACACCAGCCCCTGAGCAACCACCGCCTGACTGTAGGGTCCAATCGCCGCCGGCGCACCGTCCGTGTGCACGTTCTCCATGACGCCCTCCGTATCGGTTGTTCGCGCGCAGTATACTCGGACCTGCCTCAATCTGGCACGTACTCCACGATCTCCGGAAGGTTCCGGTACTGCTGATCAAAGTCCAGGCCATACCCGACAACGAAGCGGTCCTCGATCTCCAAACCGAGATGGTCGACATCGACCTCGACCTCGCGCCGCGCCGGCTTGGACAGCAAGGCCACAACACGCACCGACCGCGGGTGCCGTGCCCGAAGCAGCTGCACCAGGTCGCGCAGCGTGTACCCCGTGTCCACGATGTCCTCGACCAGATACACATCGCGATCGCGTACATCGATCGAGATGTCTTTCACGAGCACGACGGAGCCGGAGCTGACGGTGCTCTTCCCGTAGCTCGAGACCTGGATGAAGTCCATCTCCAGCGGCCGACCGATGCGCCTCGTCAGATCAGAGAAGAAGTACACACAACCCTTCAGCACGCCGATGAACACCGGCCGATACTGCGTCCCCTCAACTCTCTCGCCGATCTCGGTGGCAAGACGATCCACCGTCTCCTCGATCTGCCGTGCCGACACCACCACATCGCCGAGCATCGCCACCTCCTCCAACGACCCGCACCATCACGGGGCCGGCCGCTCGCGGGCAGCTTAGCAGCTCCGAGGCGTGCGCAACACAGACGCCATCAGAGTGCATCTCGTCAGCACAACCGCAAATCGGTTATGCTAGTGGATCATGGTGGCAGCGAACGGCATTTCCCAGAGCGAGCAGTACACACGGCTGTCAGATCGGTTCCGATCGCTGTGGACCTTCTACCAGTTTCTCGGCGGCGTTCACAAGCATCTCGACAAGGGCGCCCTACCGTTTTCCTATGACTTTCAAGCACTGTACCGCCGACTGCAAGCTCTCGTTGGTCGGGTCGGCTCCGAGGCCGATGCGGATGTCCAGAGTGAGATCGACACGATCAACAGAGAGCTGGACACGGTGTCCGATCGCCTGCATGGGCTCGACGTGGAGTTCGCTCCTTCGTCGCTGCGTCGGTTCTTCGACCGGCTGAAGCGTCAGGACGACAAGATCCTCTTCGCCCTCACCAAGTTCTACCTCCAGACACGGGACACCGGCCGGGACACTCTCGACAAGCTGGACATCCTGTTCACGAGGATCGGCGAGGCGCCGCTCGACGATGGACGCTCGCTCGTCAGGGACCGGCGGGAGCTGGAGAGTCATCTGACGGGGTTGCTGAGGTGGACCAGTGCTCCGAACGTGGACGATCAAGAGAAGGCGGTGCTGAGGACTGCCACTCGCGAGATCCGCAGCGAGCTGGAGTCGATCCGAGACTTCGACACATTGCTGTCCGGCGGGGTGCTCGACCGCCTCCGCAACCTCAAGCAGCGGTTGGGACCATCGATCTTGGACGAGGAGATCCTGTTGGAGGTCGTCAGCACCAACATCTCGGCCAAGAATCGGTTCGTTCAGCTGTACGAGCAGGAAGAGGCCCAGATCCTCGAGGATACGAACCGGATCCTGGAGATCGAGCGGTATGTGGAGTCGCATCCCGACTTTGCCCACGACGACCTCCGAGACCAGCTGGAGTCGTTCCGCACCTACCGCACCAAGATCGACTCGCAGCGCAAGCAAGAGAACCTCAAACGGGGAGAGCTGCAGGAGTTCCGGCGCCGTATCAACGAGATCCTGGACCGGTTCGACCCGATGACGGGTATCGCCCGGCCCGCTCCTCCACCCGAAGCAGCGCACGCGGCGCCTCCACCCGATGAGCCCCATCCCGCGTTCGAGGCCATCGCGTCTGCCGATCCAGCAGCGGCGAGACCTGCACCTGGAGCGGCCAAGACCGTCGGGACCGACACCAATCCACATCTGGTCGTGGAGGAGCTCAACGCCACGTCGCAAAGCGCCGAGCGGGAGGCGACGGTGCCTCGCAGGGACGCGGACGCCAGGTCCATCGATGAGATCATCCCCCCGGACGCCCTGCTCAACGAGGCGCTGCACAAGATCATGTTCGCCCTCGAGCTGGTCTCCTGGAACCACGAACCGGCGGCGATCGTCAACGCTCCTGAGCTGCACAACCTGAAGCTCGAGCCGTGGGAGGTCGAGGCGTACATCGATCTGAGCCACCACAAGCTGGTGGAGCGCAGCATCGAGTGGGAGCTGGCGCGGTTCTTCATCACCATCGCGGCGCTGCGGATCAAGATCCGGGAGGAGATCGAGAGCATCGAGCGTCTGCGCTCGAGCTACGACTCGGAGCGGTTTTATGAGGTCCTCGAGCGAGCCGGCCGCTCATTGGAGCGGGCTGGCGAGATGGACCGTCGGTTCCAGTGGTTCATCGACGACATGCTCTACCGTGGCGAAACCCGCCGCCTGGAGGAGATCTACCGGTCTCGGTTCCGTCTGCTGCACGTGTACGCACAGCTCTGGCTCAACCACCAGGAGGCTGGTGGCGTCACACCGCTGTAGCGCTCACGGCCGCGACTCCGTCAGTGCGCGGCGTCATGGTACGATTCGCCGTCATGCGCCGCTTGGTTTTCGGATGCACCCTCGGGATCCTCATCATGTCCGGCGGCATTGTCTGTGCAGCATCGCCCCCCCCCTCCGAGAGCGCTCGCCCCCCCCGCGTGTCGATCAAGGTCCAGATCGACGGTGCTCGGGATCGGGTGGAGATCGTCCCGGCTGAGGACGGCGGCTACCGGTACGTGCTGACGATGCTCGACGGGCGCCGTGAGCTCCTGACGCCAGCAGAGTTCACACAGCGGATCCATCGGCAGAAGACGTCAGGGAACCTCATCGAGACGATCCTGAACATCTCGGGACCGGCAGGCCTGCTATGGGTCGGTCTCGGCTTCCTCGGACAGGCGCTGTTCGCCGGCCGCATGATCGTCCAGTGGCTGACCAGCGAGCGGCACAGGCGATCGGTCGTGCCGCCGGTGTTCTGGTGGATGAGCCTGGCCGGAGCGAGCCTCCTGTGCACCTACTTCATCTGGCGCCACGACGTCGTCGGCGTGCTGGGTCAGAGCACCGGCTGGATCATCTACGTCCGCAACCTGTGGCTGATCTACCGGCCGGGGCGGCCGCGGCTCACACCAGATCCGCATCCGCCATCGTGACATAGAGCCCTCCAGCAGCTCGCAGCGCGTCGGCCGCCGGCCGGGTCAGCGCGCGGTAGACCACCGTCACCCCCGAAGGATCCGGGGCTGCGCGAAACCCCGCACGCTCCAGTCGCTCGCGGGCGACCGGGTCGCCGTCGAGCCACAGCTCCTCGCGATCTCCCTCCCGCGCCGCCAGCGAGGCCGACAGGTGCACCGCCAGGTCCAGAGCCCCCGGATGCCCCTCGTCCCACAGCAGATCGACCCAACGGCATGTTCCGTCACCGGTGCGAAAGGCGACAAACGCCACCGGCGTTCGCGACATCCTGGGAAAGAAGAGAAACCGGTGGTAGCGAACGCCTGGTCGTCCACTCAGGCGGTACAGGGCGTGCTCCGCGTCCCGCACCACTGCGGCCGGGTAGCGGTGGCAGACGCGGCTCCAGAGCTCGTCGAGCAGCGGCTCCCAGTCCCTCGCCGCCTCCGCTCTGTACAGCCGACGGCGAATGCTACTCTGCGGAGCTGTCCGCTCGAGGCGGATCACCGGCTGTGGCTCGACCGAATCGTAGCCACAGCGTCGGACGGCCTGGGCCCGTGCCCTCGGACCTGGAAAACCGTAGAGGAGCTCCACCTCGCCGCCGCCGAACTCGTCAGCGAACCGGTCCATGAGCACCTTCCACAGATCTCGCCACTCCTGGCGGCGAAGACGGTCGGCCACCGAGAACGTATCGACGCACTGGAGAGCTCCGACGGTCCGCTCCCCCAGCCGGACGCGAGCCGCAATCCCGGCGTTATGCCCCACCACCTCACCGTCCACCATGGCGACCAGGATGGCGCGCGGGCCAGGCCAGCGTGGGAACTTCCACAGCCACTCCTGCACACTACGGTTGAGGCCGAAGACCGCGTTGAACGCCTCGTTGATCGCGTGCTCATCGCCATCGCGGTACGACCGCAGCTCGATCTCGCTCACCAGACAGCCCTCCCAGTCGCGATGGCATCCTCCACCATCGCCCGCTCTGCATCAACTCCCCCAACCGTACACGGCGCTGACATCCCAGCGCGAGCCTTGGCAGACCAGCCGTGCCAGCACCCACTGGCCAGAGCTCACCGCCGGCGCCAGCTCGTCGAGGGCATCCCATGGGACGCTCAAAGCGGGCGCGAGATGCCGGAACGGGCTCAGCAGGTACCGCGCAGCTTCGACACGGGGCACGTCGCCAGGCCCGCGGACAGGGGTCGGCTCGAGCCCGGCTCGCTCCGGAAGCCTGCGAGCCGCAGCCAGGAGCCAGCGCCACGCATGTGGGTAGTGCAAGCGCTCGAACAGCTCCCGCGAGGTCCGCTCGATCTCGGCACGATCGTGCAGGCGCCAGGTGGAATGGGCCCACCGGTGGAGAACCCTCGCTGACGGCGCCACCTCGAGCGGAACGCCCGACGCGCGCGCGCGCCACAGCCAGTCCGTCTCCTCGGAGTACAGGAAGAACCGCTCGTCGAACCCTTCGAGACGTTGCCAGAGCTTCCGGTCCACCACCAGCACCGAGCCGCGCAACGATGACACCGTGACCGGCTGACGCGCCTCCCAGACGCTGAGATCAGCGCTCACGCGGCGGCTGAGCTCTCGTCGCCAGAGGATCTGGCTCCAGCGGGCCAGCGTCGCCCTGAGCACGGCGGCAGGTGCGGGGTCCTCCGCCGGCGGATGCAGGATCCGGCCTTCTCGGTCCCACGTGAACTGCGGTCCCACCACGCCGCGACCACCGCGCAGGGCATCGAGCAGGGCCTGCACGCTACCAGTCAGCAGCTCGACATCAGGGTTCGACAGCACGAGCACGTCGCCCCGGGCAGCCTCGACGCCCCGGTTCAGCCCTGCGCCGTACCCGCGGTTCGACTGGACCACCACTCGATCCGGATCCAGCGCGCGCACGGCACGGTGCTCCTCCGCGTCCTCGGAGTGCTCGACCACGACCACCTCTCCGGTCACCCCGGCCAGATCGCACTCTCGGCGGAAGGTCTCGATGAGCCGCGCCAGCTCCGGCGCCGAGAAGTACGCAACGGTCACGAGGCTGACACACCGAGGATGACCCCGGCGCTCTGCACCACCGTGCCCGGACGTTGGCGATGGGCTCATCTGCACACCTCTGACGGAAAGGACGGTACCACAACAGCTCGTGCACCTCGTAACGCCAACGCCCGTACGGTGCTATCCTCGCCCGATGGAGGTTCTCTGGCTCCACGACTGGACCGAGGCGCTGCGCGAGTCGCCGGAGTTTCAGTTCCTGCATGACTGGTTGCGGGTCGAGCTCGAGGCCGCGGTGGACTCGGTGGAGGAAGGGCAGCATCTGCGTGACGCCAGGGGGCGTCATGTGCTCGCAACCAGTGCGCGGACGCTGCTGCTGCGCCGCTCGGCTCAAGCCATGGTCGCCACGGTTCGCGACGGCGCACCCGCGGCCGTCCCGAGGCGCCTGTCCGCAACGGCGTTACCGGATCAGATCCCGATCCACACCGTACGCGGCATCGAGGCAGCAGAGACCACCTTTCTCGAGCTCGACCCACCGGCCGAGGTGCCGCGAGCGGGGACCGTACCCGCTGTGCTGCTCGCCCCCACGACGGTTGCGCGGCTGGCAACAGATCATGCCACCACCGCGCACGACGTGCTCGATGCTCGCCGGTTACTGTCTGCAGCGCCCGAGTGCTCGGAGGCGGGCCTGTGCCACGAGTTCATCGACTACTACGGCGAGGTCCGGGCAGACATCGTGCAGCTCCTTCCCGAGACGACCAGGGATGTGCTCGAGGTTGGCTGTGGCCGCGGCGCCACCGGTCGCCTCCTGCAGCGTGAGCTGGGCTGCCGCGTGACCGGCGTGGAGCTCAACCCGGTGGCGGCTCAGGAGGCGCGAGGGCACCTTCACCACGTTATCTGCGGCGATATCGACCAGGTACCACTGGATGGACAGTTCGACGCGGTCGTCGCGTGCGAGCTGTTCGAGCACCTCACGGACCCCCAGCGGTTCCTGTCGCGGATGCGGGGGCTGGTTCGGGATGGAGGACGGATCGTGCTGTCGGTCCCCAACGTCGGCCACTGGTCGATCGTCGACGACCTCATCGCCGGGCGATGGGACTACCTGCCGATCGGGCTCCTCTGCCACACCCACTTCCGGTTCTACACCCGCACCACCCTGGAGAGCTGGCTTCGCGCCTGCGGGTTCGATCGATTCGAGATCACCGCGCAGCGCACCGGCGATGTTCCAGAGCGGTTCCGGCGGCTTGCGCACGAACCGAACGGCTTCGCCGTCGATCACGACAGCCTCGCAACCAGCGGTTTCTACGTGGTCATCGAGGTGTAGCGAGATCGCGCCTGGGACGCTCGTCCCGCCAGGCTCCGCTCGCGACCCACTCCACCGCAGAGGCAATGGACCCCACCACGGCGGGCTCGGCGTAGCGGCGGGCCGTCTGCAGCCCGAGCCGGCGCATCCGGCGCCATCGTCGGGGATCGCCGAGGACTCGTCGCGCAGCGCTGGCGAAGGCGTCGGGGTCCTCCGGCGGCACCAACACTGCTGCGGATGAGGCGAAGTCACGAAAGGACGCGATGTCGGAGGCCACGACCGGGACGCCGCTCGCCATCGCCTCGAGCACGGGAAGACCGAAGCCCTCCGCCTCCCACGAGGGCGCCAGCAGGAGATCGACCGTGCGCAGCAACCGGACAACCTCGGGCAGCGGTAGAGCGCAGTGGTACTCGTCGGGCTCCAGGATGGCCCGCTCGTCGACGGTCAGCGGCCACTGCGAGAGCCGGACCAGACGGCAGTCCAGGCCCGCCTGACGAAGCCGTCGAACGGCCTGAAGACCGGTCGCAACACCCTTCCAATCGATCTCGAACGGTGAGACGATCAGCACTCTCGGCGGCCGATGGGGCCGCCACCTGCAGCGTACCGGCGCCCACACCGGCTCCAGCGGTTGCAGCACGACGCGGCTGGGGCGCCCGAAGCGTCTCCTCAGCAGCGCCGACAGATGGGGCGCCACGGTCCAGGCCGGGATGTCACTGTGGTACACCGCATCGATCTGCGGATGCTCCGCGCGGTTGTGGGTGTACAGCCCCTCGAACCCCTGACAGAAGTGGACCACCTGCCCCTCGGCCGACGCCAGGGCGGGCTCGATCGTTGTCCAGTAGGTGGCAACCGTGACATCGGCCTTCGGCCGTGATGCCGTCAAGCCTCCGACCTGGACAAACGGCGCTGTCATCGCATACCAGTCGGGTGGCGCCCCCGGCGAGACCACCGTCGCACGATACCCACGCTGCGTGAGGAGATCCGCATGCCGCAGCACCACCTTGATCCCCCCAAACATCGGCGTGTCATCGACCAGAAGCTCGACCGAAAGCCGCGATCTGCTCACCTCACCCCCGTCACCAACGCTGTATCGAACCACCCACGCCGTTACCTTCGCAGAGCGTACGGGCACCCGTGGCACAAGAACCGCTCCGGCGGCTCCTCGAGGCCGTACACCCAACGACGGGCCCTGGCGAGCTCGGGGCTGTCCAGCACCTCACGCACTGACTGGGTCGTCAGGTCCCCCACCTCCCACTCCTCGTGGTAGTCCTGACAGCAGAGGATGCACCGTCCGCGGGCGGTAATGTGCAGATGCTGAATCGGCCGCGAGCCCATGTAGTCACAGCCGCACAACGTGGTGCCGTCATCCGGCGCCTTCATGCCGATTTCCAGGTACCCCGCCCGATCATTCGCCACGAAGTCCTTGACCACGAACCGGCTCCCGGCGAAGTACTCACGGATGGCGCGCACGTTCTCGGTGTGCTCCGCATCTCCCGTGCCGAGCACCACGATCTCCATCTGGTCCGCCACCGGCTTGTCCTTGGCGTAGTCCACGTTGGTCAACACCGTCGGAAGGTGGTCGCGACCGCGGTCACGACGGTAGCGCTCCCGGTCGATCGTCGACAGGTTGATCGACAGGTAGCTCAGCCCTCCGAGCTCGACGAGCGCATCGGTGACCTTCGGAGTCAGTCCCGAGCCGTTGCTCAGGGTCGCCGGCGGAAGACCTGCCTCCTTGATGCAGCGGACTTGCTCCACAAACCGGGGGTCGAGGGTGGGCTCGTTGTAGCTGATCATGACCACCGCTTCGATCGGCTCGCCGAGATCGGCGATCTCGCGCACCACGCGCTCGTACATCTCGGTCGGCATGGACGCCTTGGGCCGCTGCACCACCGACACCGGGCAGAAGTAGCAGCGATGGTTGCACGTGGTGTGCGCCTCCAGGGAGACGTACTTCAGCCGCCACCGGTACGACAGGTCCTCATCGGCCGGCACCAGCCACCCCTGCTCGATCAAGGCGCCGAAGGTGGGGCTCAGCTCTGCCGGGCTCACGCTGTGACCGGCATCGAGAAGCTCCATCAGCACGCCGAAGCCGTGCTCGGTGGCGTCGAGGTACGCATCGGTCAACGGGTTGTACAGCCGCTCAGGGCTCACATGCAGGAACGGGCTCGGTCGCCACTCGGTGGCGGTACTGGGAACACTCATCGACTCTCCTCACGCACCCGAGGACGATCCGCTGCCCGATCGCTGCCCTCGGGAATCTCGCGGGCTCCGTGCTCCAGTCGCTGCCACTGGTGGGGCGTATCAACGAGACCGAACTGGTACTCCTGACTTTCCACGGAGAACGCGCGTTCAACAACTTTCAGGTCGTGGACGTGGAGGCCGTCATCCCCGACCAGATAGACATACAGGGTAAACGTCCCTTTCACCAGAGGCAGCCGGGGAACCACGACCCTCGCGCGGTGCGACGTCGCCCCGCTCCACGGCTCGAGGCCGTCGCGGTGGGAGAGGAAGGCGCACACCTCGACGCCGTCCACACGGTTGATCCCGATACCGAGATGGAACGACAGACCTGCATCCTCCGTCTCCCAGGCCACCTCGAGCTCCCACCGATCACCACATCGATAGAGATCACCGCGCGACACGACGACCTCGTCGATTCTCGCCAGACCCGAGCTCGACGGCTCCGCTGTCGTGCCGTTGCCCGACTTCGCCAGCAGGAACGCCTCATAGGCGCGCACGACCTCGTCCGTCGGACCGAGGGCCTCGACCTCGCCGTTGCGCAGCCACAGTGCACGCTGACAGAACGCGGAGACGTAGTACATCGCGTGCGAGCAGAACAGGATCGAGCCGCCGCCTTCCACGAACTCCTGCAGGCGGCGCATGCACTTGCGTTGGAAGTAGCCGTCTCCCACGGACAACGCCTCGTCGACGATCAGCACATCCGGATCGACCTGGGTGGCAATGGCGAACGCCAGGCGCATCACCATGCCGGTGGAGTAGCACTTCAACGGCTGGTCGATGAAGCTCCCGAGCTCGGAGAATGCGACGATATCCGGTGTCCGTCGGGACACTGCCTCGCGGCTGAGCCCGAGCATGGCGGCGTTGAGCACGATGTTCTGCCGGCCGGTGAACTCGGGATGGAACGCCGATCCCAGCTCGAGGATCGACGCCACCTGTCCACGCACGGCCATCTCGCCCCGGGTCTGCACCGTCACCCCGGCCAGGATCTTGAGCAGCGTGCTCTTGCCGGCGCCGTTCTCACCGACGATGCCGAGACCTTCTCCTGCCGACATCTCGAACGTGACGCCGCGCAGCGCGTGGAACTCCGTGTGCCGCTTCTGCCGCAAGAGCTGCTCCAGCAACCGGTCGAGCGGCCGCGCGTAGACCCGATAGCTCTTGCTCAGGCCGGACACCGAGATGCACGGCGCCGTCATCACAGCTCATCCACAAAGGCCGGCTTGAGCCGGCGGAACAGCCAGAGACCCGCCGCGAGCGCTCCCAGAGCGATCACCAGCAGGCGTACAGTGTCGACGACAGGGATCGTGGACCCTCCGAGCAACGCCTCACGGTAGAGAAGCACCAGGGTGGCGAGCGGATTCAGCTCGATGATCCCCCGCAGGTGCTCCGGCAGCAGGCCGAGCGGATAGACGATCGGTGTGACGTAAAACCACCCCATGAGGAGCATCGATAGCAGCTGGGAGATATCGCGGAAGAAGACGTTGACCGCGCCGAGCATCAGGCCCAGGCCTACAGTCAATGCCAGCTGGAGGGGCAGTGCCAGGAGAAGGAGCCACAGCCCGCTGAACGACAGGCTCCCGAGCAGAGCCAGGACGATGAGAAACAGCGTCATGGCGATCGCCTCGTGCAGGATCGCTGCTCCCACCACCGAGAACACCAGCAGCTCCGACGGGAAGCTGACCTTCTTGACGAGGTTCGCGTTGTCGGTGATGGCGGTCGACGCTCGGAACACCCCCTGATGCACCGCGGTCCACGGGAGCAGACCACAGAAGAGGAACACGGCGAAGTTGTCGGTGCGCTCCCCCAGTGGAGAGATCTTGAGCACCGTGGAGAAGATGAATGTGAACAGGGCGAGCTCCCACAGCGGCTGCACGAACGACCACAGCAGCCCGAACATCGATCCGGCGTAGCGCCCCTTGAAGTCGCGCCGAGTGAACTCTCGGAGCAGAAATAGGTTCTGGGTCAGCACCCGCATCAGCCTCCAGCTCGATCCGACACGGGAGTATACCAGTCAGGGTGGGGTAGCCGTTGAGGGCAATCTGACCTCGATCGGGTGCTCCGTGGATCAGGTATCAGGCGGTCGCTGGGTCCGCGTCGGCTCCCGACCACTGTCCAGTGCGTTGTCGCCTACCCCTGATCGCCGAACTGCTCCTCGATGAAGCCGTCCTCTTCGAACCGCTGGATCTCCTCCGGGCTGAGGAACAGGCGCGGATCCCAGGTGTCCAGAACCTCCACGTCCACCTCGATCACCTTGACGTGACCGTTCTCGGTTCCATCCTGATGCAGACCGACCACCAGCACGTTCTTCGGCAGCGAGCACCCCTGCACCTCCTGAGTGCTCAGCACGCTGTAGCGCATCCCTTCGGCGCCTGCCCGGACGTACTCCTGCTCCGGAGTGAACTGGAGTGCGCGGACGGTCAGGTCAGACGGCTCGACGAGCGCCTCCCAGTCGGTGGACATCACGGGGTTTCCGAAGAACTTCTCGCCGAACTCCACGGTGGCCGACCACAGTGGCTGCTCCTCCCACGTCCCGGCGCTGACCTCGGTCAGCTCCGCTTCGCGTAGCGCGAGGCTGTATGGGAACAGCAGCGGAAATGCGATCTCGTTGATCGTGCCAATCGCCATGGCAGGGCTCGAAGGTCTCGGATCCGGCTGGCCCTTGATGGTGGCCCAGCCCTTCGCGCCGCTGC
This sequence comes from uncultured Thermoanaerobaculia bacterium, assembly GCA_964512045.1. Classification (GTDB taxonomy): domain Bacteria; phylum Acidobacteriota; class Thermoanaerobaculia; order Thermoanaerobaculales; family Sulfomarinibacteraceae; genus CAZEJK01. The sequence goes on along the minus strand of CAZEJK010000001.1, from coordinate 91,928 downwards.
GGCCGAGGACCACGTTGTCCATCATCTCCAGCCGCATCTGCGAAAGATCTGCCGGATTGACGTAGAGGACGCGATCCGACACCCTTCGGGTCCCATCGATCGCGGTCTCCTCCTCGTGCAGGGTCAGCTTGATCGGGTAGAGCTGTGCGAACGCAACTGCGTCCTCGGTGCCCGTCAGCATCGACTCAAGAGCTTTTGTATCAGGAAGTTTAGAAGCGGCCAGCGGGGCCGCGACAGCAGCCGTCAGCAGCAGCGTTACGAACTGTCGTGTCATCTCGCATCCTCCTTGGCGCCGAAGGTATCCGGCGCGTGTGTGGAGAGTAGCAATCTGCGTGCCGACCTCCCAGCGGTCAGCCACCGGACTGCGCCAACGTACGGCTCGTACACCAGCTCCACGCGATGGTGGCCTGCCGACACAGTGGTACCCATCCCCGCCAGGTTGACACGCAGGAGGGTGGTCATCCGGCCATCGACCCGTGCGCTCCAGCCGGGGCTCCACGCCCTGGCCGCCGCAACGACACACGTTCCGTCGCAGGCAACATCGACCACGATGCGATGGGCTGTGGCCTGCCGCAGCGACTCGAGCGTCGCGTTCTCGGCCTGGATGGTGATGGCAGCATCCGGCGCCAACGCCACCGCATCCACCAGCCAGCTCGGATCCGATGCCAGCTCCGTCATCAGCGTCCGATCCGTGCGCTGGACGGCCTCGCGTAGCACCCGGACCTCTGGCTGCCAGTAACGGTTCGTCCACACGCTCAGATCGCTCCCCGAGTCGAGCGGCTCCCAGCCTTCGGGGGCACGCCAGCCGTGCGGGGCCACCAGGTAGCGCACCGACCATGCCCCGAGAACCCGCGGCGGCGCCCGGTGCACCGGGCCCGGCAGGACCGGATCGCTCGCACCGAGGACGGCGTGCAGCCGAGCCAGCGGGAGCGGCCGGACTGGATCGAAGGCGCGCAGGTCGCTCAAGCCGTACCGGGACGCAACGTTGGCCCTGAGCGCGCCTCCCACGCCGATGATACGACCGGGACGCCCGGCGGTGTGCGCCTGCAGTCGCTCGAGCACTGGGAGCCGTGGGACACGATCCGTGCGGGCTGCGGTCGGGTTGATCCCGATCGCGAGAATCGCCAGCTCGACGGCCACGAGCACGGGCAGGCCGCGAGCGGCACGGATCTGTGCCAGCACAGCCGCGCTCAGACCGGCAGCCACGCTCACGGCGACCAGCATGCGGTCCGCCGCCCCGCCCGGCAGCTGTGTCGCCGCGATGACCATGCAGACGACGAGGATGAGCCAGAACACCGGCCATCGCCGTCGCGGCGACCGGATCAGGCTGTCCACTGCGAGACTCGCCAGCAGCGCCAGAGCCCACGGCAGTAACGCCGCAAAACGTGGCAGCGTCATCCGATCCAGCGGCGGAACCCACACCAGGAGATCTCCGAGCGGGCCGATCCGAAACAGCACCTCGAGCGGCACGTAGAGACACGCCAGTGCCGCCACTGTCAGCCGCCAGTACCGTCGCCTGGGTCGCGCCACCCCGGCCAGGACGAGCCCCGCACATCCGATCCCCACAGCGCCGGCCGGGTAGGGGTACGGCGCCGTCCACCGACCGACCCCTGGATGTCCGTGCACCGCGGGGAGCACGCCCTGTGCCGCCACCGCCCAGCGCAGCGCGGCGGGGATCGGCTCGGCGTTCGGGTTCTCGGCGGCATAGGCATGGGCCTTCGATGAAGCGGAGATCGCAGCCAGGCTCGGGAGCGTGAGGAGCACCGTCAGGCAGGCCGCGACACCGACGATCCCTGCGAGCCTGGCCGCGCCGCGGGGGCGGCAGATCACCGTCGTGAGCGACGCGCCGCCCACGACCACCAGCGCACTCTCCGGATGGAGACCGGTGCCGACGAGGGCCGTGCAGGCTGCGACCGCTCCCGTGCGCAGCAGCCAACCGGCGCGCCGCGCGGTCGCACGGAGCAGGAGCCAGGCGAGCCACGGCAACGCCGCCAGGTTCCACGACAGGGGGACCAGCAGCCAGCCGATGATGAACGGTCCGGCCGCGGCAATGACCCCACCGACCGCGGCTGCAGCGAACCGCAGCCTCCAGAAACGACGAAGAAGCAGGAACATGCCGAGCCCGGCGAGCTCGAGCTTCCACACGGCCATGACCTTGGTACCGCTCTCCGGTCCGAGGACCCACACCGGCAGCATCGGCGGGGCCAGCAGGCCAACCTGGCCGTTGGCGAGGAGCGGCGTCCCGGCGCCGATCCGTTCGGACAGCCACCCGAGCTGGCCCGAGTGCAGGAGGCGGTCGCGGACCTCCGCCCACCACGGATGCATCTGCAGGGTCAGGTCGCCCTGAGCAGGCTGCAGCGTGGTCATCTCGTCCCAGGCATAGGCCGTGTACGGTGGCAACGGCTCCAGGCAGCGAACGGGGTTGAGGTCCACTGACGGAAGCCAGGCCGCTCCCAGGGCCGCCACCAGGACCAGGTCCAGCACGAGCTGGAAACGGAGCAGCTCGCTACGCCGCCGCAGCCACACCACATGCAGCAGGACGATCGGCGCGAGGGCAACGAGGAGGGCGATCATGACGGCGAGCCCGGTCCGGCGCCAGTCAGGTCGTGCCGTTCTGCACCCGGATGCTCACCTCCCGCAGCCTCGAGCGCATGGGTATTGCCGATCTGCACGTCCATCACCTCGAGGAGCAGTGTACGACGCCCGTCGGCAGATGTGCTGAGTATGATATGAGGCGGCGGTCGTATCGACCGCCGCCCCTCTCGAGTCGGACTCGCCCGGCTCCCGTCGAACGTGCCTAACGCAGCTTCAGCGCAGGGACGAACGTCGGGTCCTGCGTTCGGTTATCGACCACCGAGGCGTACGCGACAACCGGACCGCCGCTCACCACCTCGAGCTTCAACGAGCCGGTGGTCTGCGCCTGCATCCCGAGCGCCTGGTGGATGTTGAACTGTACCGATTGCTTCCCTCCGAGCGGGTAGCTCGGGATAAAGCCGATCGGGGCGCCACCACTGTCCGCATAGAACGTGATGTCCACCCGTGCGTCCGCGGTTCCGGTGTTGATCAGGCCCAGGTTGGTCCGGAACCCGGTGGTCTCCTGCGGGTTGCTGGCCACGACGCCGGGGATGTACGCTGGTGACCCCGCTGACAGCGCCTCCGAGCTCGCGATGGCAGGAGTGTTCTGACCGAAGGTTCCGGTCGGGGACAAGCTGTAGGTACGCGCCGCAAGCAGCGGCATCAGGGTGCTCTCGGAGGCGGGCGCCTCCTGGATGACGTACACCGTCTGGCCGGCGATCGCGATCCCGCCTGTGCGCGAGTACTGGGTTGGGTTGGCCGGCGCCGAGAATGTCACGCTCCCGGAGCCCGAGCCGGACGCACCAGAGGTGATCTGGATCCAGCCCTGGGTGGGCGAGGCACTCCAACCACAGCCGCTGTCGGCTGTCACGGAGAAGGTGCCCGAGCCACCGCTACCCGCGACCGTACGTTGCGACGGCGAGACACTGTAGGTGCAGTCAGCACCGGCGCCGGACTGGTACACGGAGTGGCTTCGACCACCAACCGTCACGGTCCCGTTCCGTGAGCTCGAGCTGGCGTTGGCATCCACCGTGTAGCTGACCGTGCTGCTGCCGTTCCCGCTCGTGCCGGAGGTGATCCGGATCCAGCTCTTGTTCGAGGACGCCGTCCAGCTGCAGCCCGAGCTGGTGGTCAGGCTGATGCTGCCGGCGCCTCCACCCTGATCGAAGTTGCGCGATCCCGGCGAGATCGAGTAGGAGCAGGTTCCGCCCGGGCATTCACCATCAGAGTCGACTGTCACGATCTGGGTGGTGGAGGTCTGCTGCGAGCCGCTGACGTACTCGACGGTGTAGCGCACCGAGTGGTCGCCCGCGTTCGCGAACCGGAAGGTCTTCTGCGTGCAGTCGTCCCAGACGTTGGCCACGCAGGTGGTGTCTTGCGACCCACAGCCTGGATCGTCGAAGCTCCACTGCACGGACGCGATCTCCGCGGTCACGCCGCTCAGCGAGAAGATAACGGAATCGCCGACGCTCGGGCTCGTCGGTGTCCAGCTGAACCCCGGGGCCAGCGTCTGTGCAGACGCAGGATCCGCCACCGACACGGTGAAGTAGCCCTTGCTGTCATCCATGGGACGGAACAGCCCGACCACATCCGGCAGGAAGAGCGATGCCTTGGGCGTCAGCTCCCATCCTTTCTGCGCTCCCTGCTGGTCCTCAGGATGGTAGGCGAGCTCCACGGTCATGGTGCTGTCGGTGGGGTTGAACAGGGTCAGGTCGGAGCGCCAGAGCGACTCGCCAACACCCGCAACGTGGGCAGTGCCGGGAAGAAAGACGGTCGGATTGGTGCTCCGGATCGGCGTGTACATGACGGGATCGTCAGTGCGGTTGTCGATCAGCGAGGCGTAGGCCGTGATGTACTCACCGTTGGCATCGATCTCCAGCGAGAACAGGTCCAGATCGTCGCTCACCCCCGCGGCGCGGGCGACATTGACCACCTGGATGCTCGAGTACGGCGGCAGGCCGACGTCGCTCTTCTCCGCCAGCACGTTCCCCGCTGGATCGAGGATTCGAAGGGTGATACCCGGCACGCCGATACCGCTCAGGTTCGCCAGCCCGACATTGGTTCGGTACAGCGTGTTGTGGGCCAGGCCGGTGAGCATCAGGTTCTCGCCGTCGCCCTCTGCCACGGCCACAGCAGGCACGTACTGGCCGTAGGTTCCGTCCGGGGTGTCGTTATAGGTCCGCGACATGACCACGGGCGTACAGGCGCTCGGACCCTCGAACGTGACCCGCAGCGAGCCCTGCGTGTTCTCCTCGTGGAACGGGATCCACATCAGCACGTCGTCGAGCACCAGGGTCTGGTGGGGCACCAGGGCCCGCGAGATGCCTGGCGGCGACGGACCCGAGTTGTCGATCCCGAGCTCGAGGAAGTCGATGCGGACATCCAGCCCGGCGTCACACGGGTTGAACACCCGCAGATCCGTCTTCCAGCTGGTGTCGTTCTGGCCGGTGGCGTGCACCACCGCAGGCACCACGAACTCCTCCGGCCCGAGGCTCTCGAACACCTCGAGCATCTGGGTGGCCGTGTCCTCGCCGGCGCAGTTGCTGGCCGTCAGGGCGATCTGGTACAGGCCTGGCTGCGCGAAGGAGTACGCAAAGCTCCGGGAGCTGGCGGTATGGACTGTGCTCCCATCGCGAGTGATCCGCCACGACCACGCATCCGCCGGCTCGCCGGTTGACGTGTCCGTGAAGGTGACGGGCATGTCGATCGCCACCTCGTCCGGCGACAGCACGAAGCTCGCCTGCGGCGGCGCCGACAGCTCACACTCCACACAGCTCCCGGTGCTCGACACAGTCACCGAGCGCGCACGGGTGGCCGACGTCGCCATACCCTCGTTCACCGTCAAGGTCACCGTCTTGGTCCCGGAAGTGCTGTACCGCCAGGTCATCGAGTAGCAGCCGTCGTTGAACACCCCGCAGTCGACGACTGGGGTCTCCCCGTCGCAGCTCGAGCCGCCGAAGTTCCACTTGATCTTGTCCCAGGTGTTCGGCTCGCTGTCGATGGTGAAGGTGACCTCTTGACCGATCTCCGGGGTGGAGTCGGAGATGGTGAAGTTCACAGAGCTTGCGGACCCTGCACTCTGGGAGATCTGGAACGACTTGCCCTGCACGGTGATCGTGCCACTCCGAGAGGACGTCGTGGTGTTCTGCAGAACTCGATATGACACGCTTCCGGTGCCGGAGCCGCTGCCCCCGGACGTGATCTGGATCCACGAACGGTTCGAGGACGCCGACCACGTGCAGCCGCTCGAGGTCTGCACCGAGAACGAGCCGTTCGCCTGTGCCGAGCCGTACGAGGCCGAGCTGGGCGACAGCTGGTAGGAGCAGTCGTTGCACGAGCCGCTGCTGGCGACCGTCACCGTGTGGCGCGCAGAGGTGTACTCGGCGCCGCCAACGGTCACGACGTAGTAGACGCTCTTGTTGCCGCCGGAAGCGTACTTGTAGGTGATCTCCCGACAGTCGGTGAAGGCACTTGGCGTACAGGTTGCCGGCGACGAGTAGCCGCTGCACCCGCTGCCGCCGTAGTACCAGGTGATCTGCTCGATCTCACCGGTGATGCCGGTGGCGGTGAACAGCACCGAGGTGCCGATCTCCGGGCTGGGGGGCGAGAAGGTGAAGTCCGCGCTGATGTCATCGTCGATCACCGGAAACGTTCGCGTGGTCGTGTCAGTGTCGCCGTTCGTAGGGTTGGTAATCTGGAGCTGCACCTCGTACGGGCTACCGGACTCGGACGACACGAGCGTATCCGCGGGGATCACACAGGTCTCCTCGCCCGGACATCCGGTGTACAAGGTCGGGCCGTTCAGGAAGGTCCACGCGTACTCGGGGAAGACACCGAGCTGCACCACCGAGCCGGAGGCATCCAATGTGATCTCGTCGCCCTCGAGCGGCTGCGACGGGCTCACCGTGAACGCTGCCGCCACGGAGCTCACGGTCAGGCAGCCATCGTTCTCGGCGATGAACAGCCCACCTCCGGTCGCCTCGTGCTGGTACTGGACATCCACACCCCAGCACCACTGGCCGGACTCGGTCAGCTCGACCGCGACCTGCTCGCCAGTGTCGGAGTACGCTTTGTCGCTGGGGGGCGCTATCGTCCATGTGTACGGGCTGTCCTCGCTTCCGGAGGAGGGATGCCCCTCCGCGTCTGCGGTCAACGTCACCGTATCGCCGGTGATCACTGCATCGGGGGCGGTGGTGATCTCCACCTGCGGGGCACGGTCGATCGCGATCGCTCGCTCCTTGAGCTGATCGCCCGGGACGGCCGCGTTGTACGGGTAGCCGTCGCCGGCGACGGCCACATGGACCGTGAGCTGATCGCTGCTCAGAAGATCGTCGGGCACGGTCCACGTCAGCGACTCGCGCTGGGGACCGAACGGCTGATCCCCGGCCACGACCGTGCCGGTCGCGTCCGTCACCCACATCCAGGTGCTCGACACCGGGCCACTGGAGGTCGAGACAGCCGTGATCTGATCGCCAGGGTACGCCGGATCCGGCGTCACCGAGACGTTGGCCACCGGCGCAACCGACACGCAGTCGATCTCGAACGCCTGGGCGACCACGTGCCGGGCCAGGTAGACAACGTCCGCGCCTGGGCTGAACGCCGCATCGTAGGGAACGGCGCCGCCGCCGTAGTCGTTGTGCACCAGGTCCCGATCGGTCCAGTAGCTGGAGCTGATCGGCGTCGGCTGGGTGGGCACGGTGATGTCGTACACGTCCATCCACAGGCCACCTTGGTTCTGGAGGACCAAATAGGGGTAGCTCACCGTGACGGTAGTGATCTGCTGACCCGCGGGCGGGCTGATGGAGGCCAGCAGCGCCGGCGCCATCGGATCACCGGCGATGTCGTACAGCTCGACTCCCTCAAACCCGGCGGTGACCATGTAGCCGTTGGCAGCATCCACGGACAGCGGCGAGTACGCCGCGCCCACCGCAGCGCCGAACGCGACGACCGTCGGGTTGGTCGGCGCGGTGATGTCCGCGATCACCACCTGGCCCCGCACCGGCATGGCGCTGCTCGCGGCGGCAAGGTAGAGATGGTTCCCGTACCGCTCGCCCATCCGTACCTGATACGCTCCAGAGGCGGCGTCGAACCTCATGATCTCGGTGATGTCGTCGGCATCGACCCCGTCGATCTCGTAAAGGGTTGCAGGCGCGTTGCTCTCGAGACCGTTCGACACCAGGTACTGTGTCGCACCCTTCTTGAAGGTGAACGAGCCGAGGCTCGTGTGATCGAGGTAGGCCTGACTCCCTCCGGCGAACGAGGGGGTCGTCCCGGCGCCCGTGTCGAACACGATCGCGCCGGAGTTCCGGTAGTTCGCCATCCCGTAGCGGCAGTCGTCACACATCGCGATGCCGAACAGGTTGAAGTCGACGTCCCCGTCCGGCTGCACCACGCTGAACATCCAGCTGGAGGACGCGGCACTGCTGGGATCCGTCGGGTCGGTGAGCCGCAGGAGCTTGAGGTCGTTGCCCGTATTCAGCACCAGGTACGGCGTTCCGCTCCGGTGGATGATGTTGGCCTGCATCGCTCGATCAGTGATTGGGGCCTGGTTGGTGTTGTCAGAGGTATCCAACATCGGGGGTGGCAGGTATGTAAAGCAGTCGTCGGCCGATGCGCCGACCACGGTCAGCAACAGCGTCACAGCAACCAAGCTCCCGATACGAATCAGACGGCTCATATCGCCTCCAAGCTCCACCACGATAGAGCAGTTTGCGAAAGCAAGTCAAGCAGCACAGAGGGTTTGGAGGGCCCGAAGGGGCCGCCTCCACGGGTGAAATGTTGTCCGGATCACACTCTGCGGCGATCCGTCTGCGCGGGCGCTTCGGGCCACTGAGGCTCACATATCGAGACCACAACGGCCCGCGCTCAGCCGCGACGGAGACCGTGGCGCCTCCACGTCTCCGAACGGCGCCCATGATACACGCTTTCGAGCTGCTCTGCACGCGTGCGGATTTGGAGGATCGCCAGGAGTGCGCATCGCCCGCGCCGACGACCGGAGAACCGGCCTTCGGCCGGTGGCGCCCGTCGGGTTCAACAACGAGTGGCCGGCTTCGCAGAGCCCGCCCGAGCTCGAAACGTTCCGACACGAAAAAGGGGCGGCCCGAAGGCCGCCCCGGAAGCTCGTGTCAGAGACGCTGAGCTTACTCGCCAGCGAACAACGGCGGCGACGTCACGTAACCAGCGGTGGTCACGTAGTCGTAGTTCACGCCGAGATCCGGCAGGATCTGGTCGCTGAAGCAGTTGAAGTTCGCCATGACGGCGCCCTCGAGGAACATCGAGTACTGCCCGAAGGCGTTGTACTTGACGCCCATCCAGGTCTGGTACAGGTCCATCGCGAAGTCGGTATCGCACGGGTCGGTGTCCCCGTTCGACCACGGCCACACGAACAGCATCCAGCCGTTGGCGCCAGGCAGGGGCTGGAACTGGTCGATGGCGACCTCCTGGGTCTCCAGCGGCAGCAGGTTCGGCCGCAGGCCAGGGGGCACCTCGGAGCCGGACCACGGGTCCTCGCCCGGGCCTTCGATGACGTTCTCGTCCTCATCCCACGCGTAGTAGGTGTAGGGCACGTCGTCCCAGGCGAACATGTAGCCGTCGGCCTGCGAGATCACCAGGTCCTGGATCCGATCGCTGGCGGTCGAGCCCTTCCAGGCGCGGACGAAGGTCGACATCTCGGAGCTGCCGTAGCCGATGTAGCGGAACGCCCAGGCGGTCGGCAGCGGCTCGCGGTAGTCCTGCAAGCCGTACAGCGCACCGGCGTAGCGCTCGTAGAACGACACGTGGTCGCCCTGGACGAACGGGTTCTCGGTGGCAACGGCGCCGAGGTTCATGTCCGCCTCGATGTGCACGGCGTTGTCCGCCTCGGAGAAGCGGGCGGCGTTGTTGACCCAGATCACGTCACCGATGATGACGTTGTCGACCATGCGCTGCGCACCGAACTCGTCGAAGGTCGGGTTGTTCAGCGGGCCGTCGGACCAGTACTGCGAGTTGCCATCCGGGAACATCTTGTTGCAGGTCCAGACCACGTCGGCGGTGATGTACATCCAGGTCGGATCCGCCGTCGTGCGGCCCTCGAACCAGTCGCCGATCGAGTACGGCGTGAAGGCGCAGTCCACGTGTCCGCGCAGGAAGGTCTGCGAGAACTGCAGCTTGGTCTTGAACAGGTCAAGGGTCGACTGCGGGATGCCACCGGCGTAGTTGCCGGGGTAGGACACGAAGTCCACCGGGTTGCACCGGTCGTACAGGGCCGAGGTGGCCTCGGGCAGGTCCGGATCGTCATAGACGAGCTGGTACGGACCGTCCTGGTCCACGCCGCCGCTGACAATCAGGCTACCGGTGGTGCCGGTGATCGGCAGGATACCGTTGTAGAGAATGTCACGGATGTTCATGGTCTGGACGTCATAACCGGAGAGCACGACGTTGAAGTCGAGCACACCGATGGAGGCGTCCGACCACACCGTGATGTGGACGATCTGGGCCTCGGACGACACGTTGGTGATGGCGAACAGCGTCGTGCTGCCATCGACCGGGTTGTTGTAATCCAAGGTCACAAACGGAAACAGAAGCGTGGCCGCCGGCACCGCGTCAAAGGCGCAGATGTTCGCGTAGGCCACACTCGAGGCTGCCACGATAAGAGCGGCTGCCAAGGTGAAGGTGACAAACTTTTTCATACCCGACTCCTTCCTAACTTCAAAAACAAACTAACTCAGCAGATTGAGATGTCGCTCCGCCATTCCCCCGATAGCCCATCACCTCCCCTATATTTTTCTTCGTTTCCAGGCGTTTAGCACCTTTTCATGTCGTCACAGCATAAAAGGTAGCACGCGTGGAAACCCTTGTCAAGCCTCCTGAAGGCCGAAAATCCAACCCGGCTGGGGACATACTGCCACTTTGCCGTTGCGCACTCGATACCATCACTGCCGCAGTATGAGGGGAGGCCGGGGCGCCGTCAAGGGCCCCGGCCTCCAGGAAGGTCATCGCCGCCGTACGCAACCGTCGCGCCGGGGCGGTCGGCTCACTGGTCGTTATGCTGCAGATCCCGGCTCAGCCACACCCGGATCCCTCCCGGAACCCCCTCCCAGTCGGCGAAGGCGCCGATCAGATCGCCCCTTCCATCGCCGTTGACATCGGCGATCGTCAGCTCATAGACGGTGCCGAAGCTCGGCTCGAGCTCGGGGCTCGTGTCGAGCTCGAAGGCGCCGGGCTCGGTCTGCAGGAAGACATCGATCCCGCCGCGCCGGCGCGAGATCGCAAAGTCCTCCGCGCCGTCGCCGTTGATGTCGCCCACCGCGACCCGGTAGTACGGGTCGAGCTTGCTCGAGGCCATGATCAACGGCTCGGCGCGGCCGACGATACCCTCCTCCCCGACCGGATAGACAATCGCTCCGCTTCGCGCCTGCGCCTCACCCTGCACGCTGTGACTCTGTTGGAACGCAGCCACGATGTCGCGGCCCTCGCCCCCACGATCGATCGTCGCGACGTCATAGTGGAGTGCAGCGCTCAGCACGCCGTCGTGCTGCAGGTACTGGAAGGTGTCTCCCTGGTTACCGAACACCAGGGCGCGCCAGTGGCTCAGGTTCGACGCCACCACAACATCCGGGACGGTGTCGCCGGTCACGTCGGCGATGGTCAGGTTGTCGGCGATCGGACGCCGCAAGAAGCCGTCGGTCTTGAGCTCGAACCTCCGCTCGCCCATGTTCATCGCCACCCAGGTCGTCGGCACGTCGAGCGGTCTCGCGGTTCCCTTGTCGTAGTCGATCTCGGCGATGAACACGAGGTCCGGTCGCCGATCGCCGTTGAGGTCTCCCGCGGCAATAGCCCGCGACGAGCGCCGCGGGTCCGGGCTCGGCAAGCGCACGGACTCGGTGAAGTCGCCGGCGCCGTCGCCGAAGAGCACGTACTGCCGGCCAAAGTGCACCGACAGCGCGATATCGAGATGGCCATCGCCATCGAAGTCCTCCACCGAGACCGCTCCGTAGTCGTACGAGACGGAGGTGGACCACCTGGCAGCGGTCCACGGTCTGAACCCACCGGCGCCATCGCCCAGGAACACCACCGGGTGGCGGACCGAGCCCAGCCGAGGAGGCGGCGCGATCAGGTCGAGGCGACCGTCCCCGTTGATGTCCGCCACCTCGATGTTCATCCGCCATCGGCCGTTGCCAGGCAGACTGCTCTTCTTCTCCTCGAACCGAACCTCGTCGCGAAACGGCGGCGGCACGATCTCCTTTTGGAAATCGAGGAAGTACTGCTCCGGAAGGTACTCGCGCCAGTTGAGCCACTCCACCTGCGTCTGCTCGTACATCAACCACTCCTGGTGGATCGGCGAGTCCGGGTTCTCCGGCGGCAATGCACGCAGCCAGACGTTGTCCTCGTCCTCCTTGACGATCTCCATCACCCAGGGCACCGCCGGATGGGGGTGGGCGTGACCTTCGTCGATCATGACCACGGAGTCCTTGGGATAGGGCCTGGGCGTCAACCAGTACGCCACGAAGTCCGTAAAGGTCGCACTCTCGGGGAGGGCGTTCTCCCGAAACCGCTCCAGGCGCTCTCGCTCCTCTGGGGTCAGATTCTCCGGATCCACCGGCACGAACGGAAGGGTTGGCGGCGCTCCCGGTCCACGACGTTCCTGCCGCTCTCCCGTTCCGGGGAACTGCGTCGTGTCCGGCAGACCGGACGGCGGCGTCTCCTGAGCCTGCTGCGCCGCAACCGGCAGCGCGATCAGCAGCGCCGCGCAGGTCACCACAAACCCGCGACCCACCGCGCTCGTCAGGCCAGACTCCCGTCTCGACCCCGTTGTCAATGACTTCACTACTTCACGATGCATTGTCAGTCTCATGTGCTCCTGCCTCCGTTGGCCTGCACTGGTTTCCACTCTGCGACTTCCGCGGTGGCTCTCAGGTCCGGCCCACAACCTCGCTTCGCATCCGTCGATCCGGCCACGGCGCGTCCTGCGACTCCGGTCTGGCGTCCTCGCACGGGCGACGGCCGACTTGCAGTCGCTCCGTACCTGCAACCCACATACCAGCGTGAGCTCGCCTGAGCCGGCGACGGCATGTCATTCCGGCCTGCCATCTCCCACCTTCGAGCATCTCTGTCCGGCGCCGCCGCCCTCCCTACCCGTCGGACTCCCTGAAGGACGGTGCTCCCCGCCCCCTGCCGGAGCGTCCTCGAGGGATACGTGCATCTTGCAAGAACAGGCACGACACCATACAATAAGGCAACGGCATCCTCGCATTCGAGCGGCGGATGTTAGCAATGAAGGGACGGTCCCTCAAGATGTCCGGGTCCACCTCGATGACGAGCTCTCGGAAGCCGGTCTCCGAGCCGCAGAAGGTGGGGGCTCGTCTGCGCAAGCTGCGCAAGCAAAACGGGCTGACCCAGATCGAGCTGGCACGTCAGATTGGCATCCAGCAGTCGGACCTGTCCCGAATGGAGAAGGGCGAGTACCGCGTCTCTCTCGACAACCTGTTCAAGATCCTGTCGGTGTTCGGACTCGGCGTGGCGGAGTTCTTCGCGGCAGAGGAAGCGCCAGCGCCACCTCCGCACACGGCCACGGCAGAGCCGCTCACCCACGAAGATATGCAGGCGCTCCAGCAGCTCAGAGCGCTGAGCCCAGAGGCGCGACAAGAGGTCCGCGACTTCATCGACTTCAAGCTCCGCCGCGAGCAGCGAGAGCGGGCGTTCGCGGCATCACCGGCGATCGAGCACAGCTGAACGGAAACTCTGAGGACACCTGATGACGACGTCTCGAGACCACCACTACGACGCCCTCCTCGAGCAGGGAGAGGCGGCATTCCTCGACGGACAGCTGGAGCATGCCGCCGAGCTGTACGCGCACGCGCACGACGTCGCGGCAGCGGCCGGCGACAGCGAGCGTGCCGACCGTGCATTCTGCTCGCGCTGCGCGATCCTCGTCGAGCTCGACCGGGTCGCACCCGAGATCCCCGCCTTACAGCAGGTCTTTCTCCGCTCGCAGCATCCGCGGACTCGGTGGATGGCCGCGTACTACACAGGGGTCGCCTACCATCTGCTCGAGGAGCGCGATCGTGCGCGCGACTTCGCGACCCGCGCCATGGAGCTCGTCGGCGTCGTCGGCGAGCCAGCGAGCACCGCCGCCACGGCGAACCTCGTGGGAGGCATCGCCCTCGAGGCGTCGCAGTTCGAGGAGGCCGAGACGGCGTTTGCCACCGCCCTCGAGGCGTACGCGCATCTCGACGGCTACCATCGGCTGATGGAGGCCCAGGTCCGCGACAACCTCGGGTACGTCTACGTCTGTACGGAGCGCCTCGATGACGGGATCGTGCTGTGCGAGGCGGCCCGGACGCAGATGGAGGAGCTCGGCGGCCAGATCTACCTGCACCAACCGCTCCAGGATCTCTGCTACGCCTATCTCCTCAAGGGTGAGCTCGATCGGGCGAGCACTCTCGGTGAGCAGGGTCTGGAGCTCGCGTTCGAAAACGACGATCAGCTGGTCACCAAGAACCTGCTGTTCCTCCTCGGTGAGATCGCGCTCCGGCGCGGGGACCGGTTCCGTGCACGCCGGTTCCTGTCGGAGCTGACCGGGTGCTACCCCGAGCTCCCGGACAGCGACGCTCTCGTCGAGGTGCTGATGACGACCGACCTGACCTCGGTCGTCAACCTCCGGGGCTGAGGAGGATGATGATGCAACGACCCATCTACCTCTCCGTTCTCGCGGTTCTGGCGCTCATGGCGCCCAGCATCGCGATCGCAGACGTCAACAACATGGCGCTCGCGCCCGACGGAACCATCGCCACGCTGGCGTATGAGGCAGACCGGCTCGAGATCGTGATCGAGGACAGCGGCGAGGTTGTGCGCCACATCCCCGTGCCGCAAACCACCGGAATCGTTGCCAGCGAGCTGACGATCGCGCAGGCGCCGGAGACCTCCACGTTCGTTTTGACATGGGAAGAGTCGTTGGCTGAGGATCTCTCCCGCGTGATGTTCGCCTCCTTCACCGACGAGACGTGGTTCGGACCGATCGTCCTTGCCGGCGACGACGGCATTGGCTCCGCCGCGAACCCCACCATGATGGTCGACCGGATCCAGGTCGCCGCCGTCGAGGACGACGAGGAGATCGTCATCGAGCAGACTGCGGTCCATCTCCTGTGGTGGTATCGACAGGGTGGCGAGGCCGGTTGGGCCGAGTGGGCCAGCGTCTGGCTCAACGATCTCGGCGTCCCCATGGTCGAGGAGCTCGATCCGCTGCCGATCCATGGTCTCTTGCCATACGGGGTCGGATGCGATCTGGATGACGAGCCGATCGAGAGCCTGGCCCATCCGCACTTCTTCCGCGACCCGATGACTGGCGACGCCCACATGCTCCTCGCCGATCTCGAGGACTGCGTGTTTCATATTCTCCGCCTGTATGGTGAGCTCGAGGAGGACAGCTCGGACGAAGGCGACGACTACACCTCTGATCGGAAGCGTCGCCGCATGGTGATCGTGCTCGGCTTCCAGAAGGACATTGCCATCTCGCCAGCGATCCGGCTGGAGAAGGCTCAGTTCGAGGTCGGCTACGATCTCAGCGTCGTCACCTACTGGGATGATGTCGAGCCTGGCGACGAGGACGTCCCAGAAGCGCACGTCATCCGTTACGTCACGATGCATGAGCATGGATGGTCCGAGGTGAAGTCCTTGACCGTCGGCAACCGGCTGACCCACGAGAACGGTGTCGCACTGATCCGCCGGCTCGCCTCGCAGCCGCGGTAGACCGACGACCCGGAGACAGACTGCACAGCGAAGGCCCCCGGCAACCAGCCGGGGGCCTTCTTCGTGTGAGCGCACCCTCCGCCCGGTTCGCGGCGACGGCCCTCCTGGCGTGCTGTCACGCCTCCGTCGGAACCTCAGCTGACCCCGCGTTGGACGATCAGATGATCCGATCGATCAGCTGCTCGAGCCTGGCAGCGTACGCACCCCAGCTCAGGCGATCCCGCTCTGCCACCACACCTTCGCGCAGACGCTGCAATGCCGGCTCGTCCAGCTCGTTCAGCACCCGCGCGATCGCCGCCGGATCCTCTGGCGGAACCAGGTGACCAGACCTGCCGTCCACGATCACCTCCGGCAGACCCCCGACCGTGGTGCTGAGCACGGGCACGCCGTGTGCCAGCGCCAGCGGCGCCACCGCCGACTGCGACGCGTTCCGGTACGGGAGCACCACCAGGTCCGCCGCTGCCAGAAGCCGCTGTGCCTCCTCCTCACGGACCCAACCCAGCCGCAGGTCCACGCGGCCTCCGAGACGAAGCTGTGCCAGCTGATCTGTCAGCGCTTCACCGAGCCGGCCCCACGCCTCGCCCGCGACGATCAGCCGCCACGGAGAGCTCTCGGGAAGCTCGGCCATGGCGGACAGCACGACGTCCACACCTTTGTACCGCCGGATGAAGCCGAGAAACAACGCCAGACGATCGCCCGCCGCGAGCCCCAACGCCGCCCTCGCCTGCGCCCGCGGCAGCCGCGATACCGAGCTCGGCACAGGCAACGGATGGTGATCCACCGGGACACCGGGATACCGTTCCTCGAGATCAGACGCCAGGACCTGCGCATGGGTGAACAGGGCGTCACAGCGATCCAGGACGAGCTCGGAAGCGACTCTCTCCAGCGCGCCTGCGTCGTGATCAGCCGGGTTGTGCACGATCCCAACCGTCGGTGGCCGGCCGGGAGATCCCTGCAGGAGGTACCGCCACCAACCAGCCCAGACCCACGTCCAGTACGGAATGATCCAGACCGCGCCGTCGGCTGCCACGGCACGCCCGCGCATCCGCGGCCACGCCGGGGGCCACATCGGCTCCAGACACCGCTCGGCACACGGAAGTGGCGCACACGCCTCTGGATCTCGATCGTCCGCGCCGGGGTAGAGGCCGCCAATGTACTGCCGCCGAGGTGTCAGGAACTCGACGTCGTGACCCCGTTGGCACAGTGTCCTCACCAGCTCGGTGGTGGTGGCGGCAATACCGCCGCGGAACGGATGACCCGGGCCGAGCACCACCAGCCGCACGACACCCCCCAGCCGGACCGGTCAGCGGCCCGGCGGATCAGGTGGCGCGGTAAACCGAGCCTGCAACCGCTCACGGATCAGCTCGGGAACCAGCCCGTCGACGTCGCCACCGAGCGCCGCCACCTCCTTGACGAGACGCGACGACAGATAGGTGTACTCCTCCTTCGGAGTGAGGAACACCGTCTCGGTGTGCGGGGACAGGCGCCGGTTCATCAACGCCATCTGGAACTCGTACTCGAAGTCCGACACCGCTCGCATACCGCGAACCACGACCCTCGATCCGAGATCCGCGAGGAACTTCACGAGCAGGCCACGGAAGTGCCGGACCTCCACTGACGGCGTGTCCGCAAACAACCGGGACACCATCTCCACCCGCTCTTCGGTTGTGAACAGGGCATCCTTGCCGGCGTTCTCGAGGATCGCCACGATCACCTTCGGGAAGATCTGGGTTGCGCGCTCGATGATGTCCATGTGTCCGAAATGGATCGGATCGAACGAGCCGGGGTACACGGCTACGGGACGGTCGTCGCGCATCGCTCACTCCTCCACCGTGCCCGCGGTGGCACGGTTGTGGTGGCGGTCGATGATGCGCACCACCAGCAGGTGGCCGCCGGCCGCTCTTTGCAGCATGAACTCCTCCTCCGGCTCGTCCAGGAGTCCGTCCAGAGGCTCCAGATCACGCCAGCTGTCGCCGTCTCGGGACCACTGCGCCCGCGCAATCGGGCTCAACGCATCGCTGGCGCGCACACGCCAGGCACGTCCGTCGTCGGCGGGCGCCAGCTCGACGCGCGGCGCCGAGCCATCCACAAGAAACCACGGGCTCGCCGCACGCACGACCGACGGATCGGTGGGGTTGGTCGGGCCGTCGGTCACCGTGAGCATGAACCGGTACCAACCGTCCGGAACCGCAGACATGTCGACTCCGAGCTGCGTCTGCTCGAGGGACGAGCGCACCTTCAGCTCGGGTCCACCGCCTCGCCGTTGAAGATGCAGGTCGAAGCGAAGGGCGTCGTTGTTGGCATCCTCCACCTCCCAGGCAACGGTCCGGAAGCCGACCCGCCAGTACTTCTTCCCTTTCCTCTGCGAGGAGCTGTCGCCGTCTCCGAGCACCGTGAAGATCCCGTTGATATCCGGGTTGGAAACCTCCACGATCTGCTCAGAGGGTGGAGGCCCGGAAAGGTACACCACCCCGGGCTCGTCAACCTCGACCGACTGGATCACGGGCGCCAGATTGACCTCGCGGTAGGCGAGCTGGATCCGATCCACCTGGGAGACACTCGGTCGGCCGCTCAGCTCCAGCTCCCACTGCAGGTTCGGCGCCGGCCCCAGGGGCACCTGACCGCTCCCGGCAGGCTGCCACGCACTCCACTCACTCCAGGTCTGGTCCGGCGACTCGGTCGCCCCGTGCCGGAAGCGGATGCGCCCGTCGGCCTCCGGCATGAGCTCGTAGCGTCCCCATCGTGCCGGCCGCTTCAGCTCCTTGACCGCGCTTCGGTAGACGCCACCACCAGAGGACGCCTCGGCGCGCACGAAGACCTGTGACGGGCCCTGTGCAAGCAGCACCCGACCCGCGTCCATGATCCGCGTGATCTGAACGGCATCGAGCACCGCCAGCCGCGCACCGCCCTCGGGCACGAAGCGCCACACCTCTCCAGAGAAACCCGTGCCGACGAGGACACCATCCTCTGCGCGCTCCACCGTCATCGCCACCTGCTTCGGGAAACGGTGGACGGAGATCGTCGCGCCCTCCGGAGTGATCCGCAACAGCTCCGAGGACGCCGTCGTCTTTCCAACCTTCGGCAAGCTGAGATCGGACAAGGACGCAGTGGCGCTCTCGCTGTCCGATCCGTTCTTCTCCTCTGGCTCGCCGACCACTGCGGTCGCCCACAGCTCACCGTTCTCGCCTCCCGCAATCGCCGAGATCTCGGTGAACGGGCTCTCCACGAGGAGCGACCTGGCGCCGGATACGCTCACCCGAAACACCATTCCCTTGCCGGATGTGCCAACGAACAGATCGTCGTCGACCGCGGCGAGGCAGCGTGCGTGGCTATCGGGAAGCTCCATCCACCGCTGGAGACCCTCATCACGCAACCGGTACAGCACCGCCGGTGAGCCCACCGCAACCACAACCTCGTCGTTGAACAGCTCGAGATCCCACACCCCGCCGGCCTCGTCGGGCGCCAGGCGAGCCAGCTCCTGCAACGTCGTGCCGTCCCACCGCTGGACGGTCGCCGGAGCCGCCGTGCCGATGAGCACCACATCATCTGTGGCGAGAACAGAGGTGATCTGCTCACACTCCAGCTCGATCAGCTCCTCGGCGGCGCCCCCGTTCCCCAGTCTGTACAGCTTCGCGGGGAACCCCGTTGCAACGTAGACTGTCCCGTCACGCGCCACATCCCCGGCGATGAGGACCGCCTCCGACAGCACCGCCGCCTGCTCCCAGCCCCTGTCCGGAACCAGCTGACCGTCCGATGTCACGGCCACTCCGTTCCCCTCTCCGGCGAGCAGCTCCGCGGCGGTGTCCACCACCCAGTACTGAGTCTCCGTGGCCGCAGCCATGAGCGACGAGACGGCGAAGGCGATCGGCAGCAGGATCGCGCTACGATAGGTCACGGGCCCTCCTCGGTCAGCAGTCCATCATCCACTGTCAGTCGGATCCGGAACGCGCCGCTCAACGACCACGGCAGCGACGTCGCTTCCTGTCCGACCACCGTGTACTGGGTCTGCGACGTCGCCAGCCCGCCGGCGGACAGACCCACCGCGATGCTCGGCGGAACGCTGACAGTACCTCCCGGCATGGTCAGACCCAGCTCCGGGCGCTCGAGCGCCACCACGAGGTCCGTTGACGGTCGCACCCGGCCCAGCGCCTGCAGCTCGTCGGCGAACGACCGCGTGGGCGTTGGCCGCATGCGCATATCGTAGACGGTCCACGCCGCGCCGTCGGCCACGACCACGTCGAGGCGCCCCGGCGGCAGCCAGTCCGGCACATCGATCTGCATCCTGACGGTCTCCACAGCCGCGCGGTGCGGCCGGACCCGTACCACGAGCTCCAATGGCTCCCCGCGCCGGACCCGCACTGCCATCGGCTGCACCTGCTCGATCCGCGCCCGATCGAGCCTCTCGCGGCCCTCCAGCCGGACGGTCGCTCCGGTGATCGCCGTATCCCGGTAGGGTGAGCCGAGCACGTACGCACTCGCCGCGCTGACCAGCGATGCCGCCAGCGCCGATGCATCGCCCGATGCGAACGTCTCCTGCAAGCGAACGACCGAGCCATCGTCGAGGGTCAGCTCCACTGCACAGCTGACCGTCTGCTCGCCAAGCTGGCGACCCCTCGCCCGATAGCTCGCATCGGTCACGTAGGCCATGAGCAGCGGTTGCAACAGGGGATCCGGCATCACGCCATAGCTGTACGTCCGATCGTCCACGTGGACGTCCACCGGCACCAGATCAGGTGCCGACCCCAACACCCCCCACGCTCCCCGCTCGCGATCCTGGCGCAAGGTGCCGATGCGCTCGCCGACGGTGAAGAACTTGAACGACGAGGCCACGCTTGGCAGCACCGTCAGAACCTCGGCTCGTGCCAACGGCATCGCCGTCGTGCCCAGCCCGAGGTTCGGGTGTCCGAACGCCCACACCTGATCGCCATCGACCTCTGTCACCGTTCCGCCCGCCGCGAGGATCGCATCGCCGTCGACCATGATCGTGGCCACCATCGACCCGGCCCGGAGCGGACCGGCGACGCTGCCCTCGCGAGCGCCGAAGCCGGCCGCCAGCCCGCCCGATCGCGGCACACTCCATCCGAGTCGCTGCCAGGCTTCGGCGAGCCATCCCCGAGGGGGCATCGCCCCCATCACGGCCAATGGCAACCCAGCACGGCCGGCGCGGATCGGGACGAGCCAACGCAGCAGCTGTTCAGAGGCGGCCTCCGAGTCAGACCAGCTCGCCACGAGCTCTGCCAGCTCCGGCCGACCTCCGCGATCCCCGGAGCTGGCCGGCTCGGCGGCATCCGCCAGCGTCTGCATCCGCGCAAACGGCGTCACGCCTCCGATCGGCTCCTTGGCGAACGGCCAGCCGAACGCCAGGGCGCCCAGGAGGCGGCCGTCCACATACACCGGAGAGCCGCTCATCCCGGCGATGATCCCGGTGTCGTCAAACGGCGGACCGTCGAGCCGAACCAGGATCATCTCTGCCTCCGGACCCACTCCTTCGAGCATGCCCAGGACCTCAACGGGAACCGTCACAGTCTCGCCGCCGTCCATCTCCGTCACACACTCACCACGCATGCCGCGCTCGACCTCCTCGAGCGGGATGAAGTCGACATCCGACGAGGCGAGCGAGGCGAGCATCGTGCTCGCCGCGGCCGCGATCAGGAGTACAACGGTGCGAAACCGAGCCCTCGTCATAACCCGCTCATTCTACACATCACCTTCGACCGAGTCTTCTTACGCCGGCGTGGAGCGGGCAGCTGGGTGCCGAACAACCACCGTTCGCTCGCAGGAGCGGGCACACTCCAGAAAGGCCCCGGTCCAGGCTCGGACAGCCGGAGCCCGGCTCCCGGCGACGACGATACCCGCCGAGGCAGCGCACGTAAGCGGTTGTCGCTGCGCAGGTACGTTGACCGCGCGACCCGTTTCCGCCTACCATGGAAGATCCATAGACCGATGGAGCATGCACCTCTTTCCCGCCAATCCGTCATCGAGCGCCTTACGGCTCTCGCGGAGCGCCTGTCGGACCTGAGGCGTCCTTCGGAGGGAGCGGATGTGCTCGAGCTGGCGGCCGAGATCAGTCGCGACCCGGCGCCACTGCACAGGCGGGCCAAGGCCCTCCGGGCCGAGGCGCACAGCACGACGCGGGGCGATCGCGAGCACAAGCGGCGCAACCTGGAGGCCTCCCACGCCATTGGCATGGGGCACATCCTGGAAAGCCGGGGCGAGATCGACCGCGCGGCAGAGATGTTCGACCTCGCCAAGCTCAGGGCCCCGTTCCACTACCTCGCGTACGCCGCGAGCGGCTTTCTCCATCTGCGCCATAACGACTCGGCGCGAGCGCTCGCCGAGTTCTCACAGGCTCGCCGGCTCAACCCGCTGGACCTGCGCCTTGCCATCGAGGCATCACGTGCTGGCCTCAAGGCCGAGAACTACTGGGTCGCACTCGAGCACGCCATCGACGCAATGTTCCTCTCGCAGTGGCAGTCCTGCAACGAGTTCGATCAGGATCGCCGTCGCGTGGACACCCTTGCCCGGCTGTGCTCCATCGGCCCCGAGGAGCTCGAGCAGCTGATTCAGCAGCGTGCCGAGACGCTGCAGAAGGCCTCCGAGAATGTTGCCCTCTCCCTCGCTCGGATCTTCTCGATGTCGAAGATGCGCCGACGTCGGGTGGCCGCCACGATCTCCACCGCGGAGCCCCCGAAGGGCGATCTCCTCCGTCTGGCAACGACGCTCCGCTCCATGCGGGTGTTCCGGCACTTCACGGACGAGCAGCTCATTCAGGTGGCCCGGCTGATCGAACGCGTGCCGTTCGAGCACGCCACCGCCGTGTTCCGGGAGGGCCACGACGACCGCGACGTCTACGTCATCCGGGACGGAACCGTCCACATCACGCGCAAGACGCCTGCGGGCACCCAGATTCTCGACGAGGTGGGGTACGGCAGCCTGTTCGGCGAGGTCGCGTATCTGGATGGCGGCGGACGGTCTGCCACCGCCTTCGGCGCCGACGAGGGCGCCGTCTACCGGATGCAGGCCAACGATCTCGACCAGGCGTGCCGCGACGACCGCGAGCTCGCTGTGGCGTTCATGTGGAGCTTCTGGGAGAGCCTGGTGGAGAAGGTCCGCGCCGCCAACTCGCAGATGGAAGCAGTCCTCAACCTCACGGACCATAGCTGGCACACGGCGGAGTCGGGGCACGACACCGGCACCCCGGTGGAGGTCTCCGAGGAGATCAAGCATGGTTTGCTGGTGGAGCAAGGCCTGTCGGCACACGAGCTCCGCCTGCTCGCGACCTACTCCAAGGAGGAGCAGTTTGCGCCGGAGGCGGTGATCTTCAGCGAGGGCGAGCGAGGTGACGCACTGTACATCGTCGTCGATGGTCAGGTCCGCATCTCTCGCGTCGTGCCAGGCATGGGTGAGGAGAGCCTCGCGATCCTGGGACGCGGCGAGGTTTTCGGTGAGATGGCCCTGATCGACGACATGCCGCGGTCTGCCGATGCCCGCGCGCACCGTGACGGCACGACGGTCTTCTCCGTCGACCGCTCGCTGCTCGAGGAGGTGCTCTCCATGGATCCTGACGCAGCGGGTCAGTTTCTGACGCTGCTGTGCAGGATCCTGTGCGGCCGCCTGCGCGCCATGAACGACCGTCTCGTGGCGTGGAAGGTCATGGCCGCGCACGTGTAGCGCCGCCGCGCGCCTCCTACCGAGGCTCGGTCAGCGCGAACCGTTCCGTCTGGTACGCAGCCTGCCGCGTGATCTGATCCATCAGACCCACCGCGACGCGGTAGCTGCCAGGCTCCATCAGCAGGCTGACGTCGATACCGAAGCGCTGCTCCTGAGCGACCTCGTAGTCCGCCGCAGGGATCCGCACCTCATGCTCCTGACGCTGGATATCAGACTGCCGTCCCTCGGTATCGCGGGCCGCCACGAACAGCAGCACACGGCCAACGTAGTCCTCACCCTCCGGAATGAGCGCCACGTTGGCAATCGGAAACGAGATATGTAGCGGCACGGTCCAGCGCTCGGCCGTCGCCGGCGCAGGGGTCCCTCGCTCGACGCGAACACCGATCGGGTTCTCGTCGAGGTCGGTCATCATGCCCGTGGTCACCTTGTCCTGCACGCGGGACGCCAGCGACTTCTCCACGAACCGGCGACGGTGCCGAACCTGATAGTCGGTTCCAGGGACCTCCACCTCGATCCGATGGACCTTGTCGACACCGCTGGCGCCAATGGTGTAACCGAGCGAGTAGTAGTTGAAGAGGTCGTCCTCGATCCGTTCCAATCCGCCCGCGATATCGTTGGTGTTGATCACCGCCAGGCCACCGGTGTTGCGCGCCATGAACCGAAGCGAGTCCTGGTAGTTGTTGCTTCCGACCGACGAGGTCAGCGGATCCATTGCGTACTGGCTTTCTGCAGACACGCCAGCGGAAACCTCCAGCCCGCCCGCATCGATCGCGTAGATCCGAACGGCCTGGGCGTTGGCCGCCGCGGCCAGTGCCTCGAACTGACGACTCCGCTCGAAGCGTGCCGTCAGCGTCATGATCGACGTGTCCTGAAAGGTGTCGGCGTAAGCGTAGAACAGGTCGAGCCCCGGGACCATCGGCAGGCCGTTGGAGATGTACACCAGCGCCTTCCGCCCCGGAAGGCCGGCCATCAACGTCACCACCTGACGGATCGCCGAAAGCGAGAACGAAAGCTGGTTTGCCTCCTCCTCGGCGTACGCGCGGATCTGCCGGTACGCCCGCTCGGAGCCGGTCTCGCGCCCGTAACCCTGCGAGCGCTGGTTCTCACGCTCACGGCGCATGTCCTCCATGATCTGACGCCGCGTCGAGTCCCTCTCGGTACGGCCGCCGGTGAAGGTCCGCAGCGACCGTACGGCGTCGAGGACGGCCTTCCTGTCCGCTGTGAACGGCTGCACGATCCTGAACGACTTCTGATAGGAGACCACCATCATCTCGACCGGCGGAATCAGGTTCTCCTCGACAAACTCCCGCACATGCCGGAGCACACGGTTTCGGTCGAACGGCCGGATGTTCTCGTTGTCGACGTACAGCACCATGTAGATCGGCTTGATCTGCAGCTCGTCTGAGTCATCCGCAGGCGTCTCTTCCGCTGTGGCGCGCGGTGTCGGAGTGGGGACCAGCAGCCCCGGTCGAGCTGGCTCGACCCGGGTCCGAAACACCTCCTTCGTGAACACTCCGAAGTTGCTCAACGGTCGTTCCTCGCCGTCCTGCAGGATCCGGAAGTCATCGGCGGTCAGCCCCTCCACCGGGCTCCCATCCCGGTCGCGAACGTAGGCATCGATATTGACGACCGTCACCTCCACCTCGTCCCGGAAGCTCAGGCCTCCGATCGGCGCTGGAGTCGGGGTCGGGGTCGGCTTCGCCGCGAGTGCCAACGTGGCCCCGGATGTCGCCACGACAGCGGCGATGGAAAGCAGAAGAGCTCGTCGCACAACCACACCTCCCGAGCGCAGTGTACCGGTACTCGAGAGCGGTTTCGAGGGGTCCGGGCAGCTCCGGCCCTCCGCCCCCAGAACCATCATCCAGGCCGCTCGATGCTGTGCTCCTTCAGCTTGCGCCACAACGTCACCCGCGAGACTCCGAGCTGATCCGCCGCCTCCTGGACCTTCCAGCCACACCGGGTGAGCACCTCGCGGAGCACACACTCCTCGACTGCAGCGAGCGGATCGTCGGCCGTCAACAAGCTCTCGAGCTGGTTTCCCGCCTCGGCCGTCTTTTCGCCATCCGCGCGCGTCGCCATCGCGAACGCCAGCTGCCGGTACACGGCATCGTACCCTTCGCTCAACGCGACCCGGACCAGACGATCCAGATCCTGGCCGGAGAGCGTCTCGTTCGGGCTCTGCTGCTTCGCCATGGCGCTCACGATGAACGGCAGGTCGACCACTCTTTCCTCGACCGACGGCACCTGGAACACGGTGCTCCCATCGACCACCTCCCCGGGGGTGCGCGCGCCGTACACGATCCGCCAACCCGGCCACTGCTGCGGATCGCGGACGGTCGGGTCCGCCTCACGCTCGACGTACAGGGTTCCAGGCGGAAAGGTCGAGATCGCGGACGTCTGGTTCGCCGGGCACCACACGCGAAAGAGCTCCGAGCGCAGCTCGGCCATCCGGTGCAGAGCCCGCGCCACATCCACGCACGTCATGCTCTCGCCGACAACCGTGACAACCGTTTCGTGCCGAGCGAGCTCTGTCAGCTGTTGCCGAAGCCGTTGCGCTGTTGCGCTCGGGCCAGCGCACGTCGCACCGGGGTCCGGCTCCGCTGGCTTGAGGATCTCCACGGCGCCCGCAAAGCCGCCGTCGGTGTCGTACACGACGACCACCGACACGGACAGCGACACCAGCGACTGATCCTTGCGCCGGTAGGCCGTCCGGAACCCCTGAACCGAGCGTTGCCCCGTGCTCAACGCATACGACAGAGGACAGGCTGTCTCGCAGTCCACACCGCGCGTCGTATGCCGACACCGGCCCTCGATCGGTTCATCCTCGGAGAAGCCGAGAAGCTGCCTCGCCCGCCGGTTGACGTGGCGCAGCCGACGGCGTGCATCCATGATGATGACGCCTTCATCGATGAGCTCCAACAGGTCGGTCGAGGCCAGCCCCAGCAGCGTGTCAAAGGAACCGTTCACGCCATGCCGAACGCCGGACGGCGCCCGGCCATTCCTGACGAGACCCTTTCACACCCCACGACGCCACGCTGGAGGCGTACGAGTCAGCGCTCGATCTCCATGGTGTCGCGCTCTGGCTCCGGTTCGGCGAACAGCACGGCGGTGTGGGCGACAGGCACGTGTGGCCCTGCCCCTTGACCGAGATCTCCAGCTGGTAGTAGCCCGTCTGGTGCACAGCAACCAGAGTCGCCGGGCTGCCCTTGGCATCGATCAGCGGGCAGTACAGGGAGACCTTCGCGGGAATCTCCATGGACACTCCTTTCGACCTGCCCATCTTACCGGAGCGGTCGGTTCAGCCGGTCAACGCGACCACGACCGCGTTGGCAGCTCAAGCATCCCACATCTTCGAAAACTCGAAGCATGATCGCCGGGGGCCGGATGGCCGGGATCCGGCTGTCGGGGCCGGGTCCGGGGCCAGGACCGGGCTGCGGCGGCGTCGCTCCTGCGAGGCTGATTGGGTGGGTGGGGGAGCTCATACCCAATACCTAACGCCAAATCGCTACGCGGCCGCGGGACCGGCAGCTCCGGAGCACCCCTTTGCTTGCGGCCCGCGGCCGCGTTGGTCCCTGAAGCTCGCAGAGCAGGCTCCGGGGAGGGCGGGTGGTACTCTGCACTCTGCACTCTGCACTCTGCATTCTCAATTCTCAACTCTCAACTCACGACCTTGCCTCGAGTTTTCGAAGACCCGGAGCTCTGAGTCGCTACGGGACCTCGCCGTACTCCTTGAGCTTGCGTTGCAGTGTCCGCAGACCGATCCCCAGCAGCTGGGCCGCTCGTGCCCGGTGCCCACCGGTGTAGGCCAGCGCATTCACGATGGCCTCCCGCTCGATCTCGTCCATCGTCCGGGGCTGCCAGCCCTCGGTCACCGTGGCCGTCGGGGCGGCTGACGGCAGGCGGTACTCGGTGGGCAGATCGTCCAGTGAGATCTCCTCACCGGACGAGAACAGCACCAGCGTCTCCATGACGTTCCGTAGCTCGCGGACGTTGCCAGGCCACGCGTACCGCTTCAGAGCCGACACCACCGACGGGTGCAGACGGCGGACCCCGCGCCCGTGCTCGCGCGCATACAGCTCCAAGAAGTGCTGCATCAGCAACGGAATATCCTCAGGACGCTGGCGCAACGGCGGCAGGCTGAGCGTCACCACCTTGAGCCGGTAGTAGAGATCCTGCCGAAACCGACCTTCGCTGACGAGCGCCTCCAGGTTGCGGTTTGTGGCTGCCACCAGCCGGAAGTCCACCTGGATCTCACCGCTGCCACCGACGCGAGTGACCTTCCGCTCCTCCAGCACCCGCAGCAGCTTGACCTGCAGCTCCGGCGACAGCTCGGAGATCTCGTCCAGGAACAGGGTCCCGTTTGCGGCCGTCTCGATCAGCCCGATCCGCCGCTGATGGGCGCCCGTGAAGGCGCCCCGTTCGTGCCCGAACAGCTCGGACTCGAGGATCTCCCCAGGAATCGCGCCGCAGTTCACCGCCACGAACGGGCCATCGGAGTTCGGTGAGCTCTGGTGCACCGCGTTGGCAACCAGCTCCTTGCCGGTCCCGGACTCGCCGACGATCAGCACCGTGGTCCGGGTTGGCGCCACCACCCGGATCTTCTCGAACAGATCCTCCATCGCCTCGGAGTGCCCGATGATGTTGTCGAACCCGAACGACTGCTCCAGCCGCTGCCGGAGGCGCCGGTTCTCCTCGGTCAGCACCCGTCGGTCCAGATGCAGGTTGACCCGGCGCCGGAGCTCCTGCATCTTCACGGGCTTCGTCAGATAGTCATCCGCCCCATCCTGGAGCGCTGACACCGCCTCCTCGACATCGCCGTAGGCCGTGACGAGCAGAAACGGCAGGTTCGGATGCTGCACCCGCACCGCGCGGAGGAGCTCGTAGCCATCCATCCCCGGCATGCGCACGTCCGACACGACCACGTCCACCTCGTCGCCGGCCTCCAGCCGTGCCAGCGCCTCCTCCGCAGAGGGGAAGGCGACCACCGCGTAGCCCACGCGCTCCAAAGCCCGCACCATCGCATCGCGCGAGCCGTCATCGTCATCCACCACAAAGATCACGGGTTCCATAGCGGTCCACCACTCCGTGCCACGACCAGCTCCTCGAGCTGGCTCTCATTCAGTATCGGAACACCGAGGCTGCTGGCGCGCTCCGCCTTGCCGCCTGGGGCCTCCCCGGACACCAGGTACGACGTCCGGCGCGAGACCGAGGAGCTCACCGTCGCGCCGAGCGCCTCGAGGCGGGAGGCCACCTCCGGGCGCGGACGGCTCAACGCTCCGGTGAGAACGAACGTCACGCCACTCAGCGGGCGCCCGGCGACGGCGGGCTCCTCACCTCCCTCGGTCGCTGCCGCCGGAGGCTTCGGATCAACGCCGCGGGCGCGCAGCCGCTCCACCAGCTGCCGGTTCTCCGCGCTGTCGAACCATCCGCGGACACTGTCCGCAATCATCGGACCGATGCCGTCCAGAGCCTCGAGCTCCTCCGAGCTCGCCTCCTCGATCGCCTGGAGGCTTCCGAGCCGAGCGATCACCTTCGCCGCGCGCTCGCCGACGTGCGGGATGCCCAGTGCGAACAGCAGACGATGCAGCGGTCGCTCCCGGGCCTCGGCGATCGCTTCGACAAGCTTGCGCGCCGACCTGTCACCCCAGCCAGGAAGCGCCTGCAGATCCTCGGCCTGCAGATCCCACAGCGAGGCCGGGTCCTCGAGAAACCCAGCCGTCGTCAGCTGCTCGATCGAGCGCTCTCCGAGCCCGTCGATATCCAGTCCGCCACGGGCCACGAAGTGGCGGAGACGAGCAGCGAGCCGCCCTGGGCAGGCCGGGTTCGGGCAGC
Source organism: uncultured Thermoanaerobaculia bacterium (assembly GCA_964512045.1). Lineage (GTDB taxonomy): Bacteria > Acidobacteriota > Thermoanaerobaculia > Thermoanaerobaculales > Sulfomarinibacteraceae > CAZEJK01. The sequence goes on along the minus strand of CAZEJK010000001.1, from coordinate 63,125 downwards.
GCAACGCCACCTCGCCGTCGCGACGCTCCGACGCGCTCCCACACGCGGGGCAGGCCGCAGGGGCCGTGTACGGCTCGGCATCCGGCGGACGGCGGTCGGGCAGCACACCGGTCACCTTGGGAATCACGTCGCCACCCTTGGTGATGGCGACGGTGTCGCCGATGCGCACATCCAGCCGCTGCACCTCGTCGAAGTTGTGCAGGGTCGCTCGCGAGACCGTCGAGCCCGCCAGCCGCACGGGCTCCAGAATCGCCACCGGGGTGAGCACACCGGTCCGGCCGACCTGCACCTGGATGTCGCGGAGCAGTGTCCGCTCGCCCTTCGGCGGGTACTTATAGGCCACCGCCCAGCGTGGAGCGCGCGCCGTGAAGCCGAGCCGCTCGCGCTGGTCGAGCCGATCGACCTTGACCACCACCCCGTCGATGTCGAACTCCAGCTCCTCCCGCCGAGCGCCCCACTCGTCGATAAACCGCTCGATGGCCTCACCGCTCGCACACCGCTGCCACCCGGGTGTGACCGGGAATCCGAGCTCGACGAGCCACTCGAGCGCCTCGGAGTGGCGCGCCAGCTCCACCCCCTCGACACGCGCCACCTGGTACGCCCAGAAGCTGAGCTCCCGCCTCGCCGTCTCCCGCGGGTCGAGGAGCCGGATCGAGCCCGCTGCGGCGTTGCGCGGGTTGGCAAGCTCGGCCTGCCCCTCCTGTGCTCGCCGACGGTTGAGCTCCGCGAGCACGGCGTGCGACATGTACACCTCGCCGCGAACCTCCAGCAGAGGGAGCTCGATCGGCAGCTGCAACGGGATATGCCGGACCGTCCTGGCGTTGTCGGTGACCTCATCGCCCCGGGTCCCGTCGCCGCGAGTGATCGCCTGTGCGAGCCGGCCATCGACATACACCAGCGAGATCGACACGCCATCGATCTTCAGCTCGCAGGTGAGCCCTCCGGGGTCACCGTCGCAGCTCCTCTCGATCCGCTCGCGCCACTGCCGTAGCTCGGCCAACGAGTAGGTGTTCTCCAGCGAGAGCATCGGCACCGCGTGGGCTACTGCCCTCAACGCGTCCGCCGGCTCGCCGCCGACCCTTCGCGTCGGGGACGCTGCATCCGCCAGCTCCGGAAACTCCGACTCGAGCCGCTCCAGCTCCGCGAACAGACGGTCGTACTCGAAGTCGGAGATCTCGGGTCGCGCCTCCACGTAGTACAGGCGATCGTGGCGGTGGATCAGCCGTCTCAGCTCCTCGAGGCGAGATCTGACATCGTCCAGCCGGCTCATGATCGTCTCCTCGTCCGTGGACGCCGGCGGCGCGGCCGGCGCCTCGAGCCACCGTCCCCGCCTCCTTGACGTGCGCGCATGATCGCCCTCAACCACGCCTCCATCTGCTCCTTCGGGCCGTCTGCGTTCTCCACCCACAGCTCCATCAGTCCCCAGGCCACCGGGAACGCCTCGGAGCGGGCGACCTTCACCACCTGCCGGTTTCTGCCCGGCGGCCGCACCAGCTTGCTCAACAGAAACATCCCATGCCGGATCAGATGGTTGAGATGGTTCGGCAGCGGAAGGCGCTGGCTCGCCGAGGCGAGGAGGGTGTCCAGATCCGACAGCAGGCGCACGTTGTCGTGCCGGGTCTCGGCGCCGATGTGCGGTGCGAACCAGTCGAAAACCTCCGGCGCCACCAAAGCCGCCAGCAGCAACGCCTCGTTGGGTTGGCAACCTTCTCGAGTGCGCCGATCGAGCCCCTCCAGGAGCGCGAGCACGGTCTGTGTCCTGGCGGCGGCGGGCTCGTGCAGCTGCTGCAGGATCCCGTACTCGGCGAGCAGGCGGAGCACCTTCGCACTGTGGCCGGAGCGCAGCGTCTCTCCCAGCTCGTACGCCAGCCGGGCCGGCGCCGCCTCCAGGATCCGGGTGTGCTCACGACGGATCGCCCGCGCGGTGGCAGGGTGGAGCTCGAACCCCAGCCGAGCCGCGTACTCGAGGGCGCGCATCATCCGTACCGGGTCCTCCTCGAACCGCTGCGCGGGGTTGCCGATGGTCCGCACAACACCGGCGGCCAGATCGTCGAGGCCTCCGACGTAGTCGATCACGGAGAAGTCGGAGATGTCATAAAACAGCGCATTGATCGTGAAGTCGCGCCGGAACGCATCCTCCTCTGGGGTTCCGTAGACCACCGTGTCACTGTCCCGTTGCAGCTCGTGGTCGCCGTTGGTGACGTCATCCGGGTGCGGATCCGGCTCCGGGCTCGCGCGGAACGTCGACACCTCCACGATCTCGTCGCCGAACAGAATATGCACGAGACGGAACCTCCGCCCGATCACGCGCGAGTTGCGAAACAGCCGCCGGACCTCGCTCGGTCGGGCGTCAGTTACCACATCGAAGTCCTTCGGTGTCCTGCCGAGAAGAATGTCACGCACGGCGCCGCCGACGAGATACGCCACCTGGCCGGACCGGTGCAGGCGGTACAGGACCTTGCGCGCACCCACCGACAACAGGCTTCGCGACACAGGATGCTCGGGGCGAGGAACTCTCCTCGGCAGGTCACGTTCCGCCTGGCTCATGCTCACTGTACGGGGCGCCTCCCTCGCTCGGTCAACCAGGCACATCGCCGGTCCGACGCGGAAACGGACGAGGGCTCGGGTACGGCCGTCACGGTCTCGGTTCCGGCCGCCGCCAATGGTACCAGAGCAAAACCCGGACGAGCCGGAGCCAAACAAGGGGGCATGCACGGGGAGCACTGACCGCTGGGAGTGGGAGGTTCTCGGAATCAACGCAAAGACGCTGGGACACAAGGCCGCAAAGGAGAAGGGGGTGGGTAATAAAGGTGCATGGCAGAGCTGACCTTATGAAGGCCGGCCGCGCCCTGGCGCTCGCTGGCCTCAAGCTCCGATTCCTCGTCCTGATCCCCGAGGTCGCACAAACCGCCGCGTCATGAACATCTCTATATCTTTGCGTCCTTGCGCCTTCGCGCCTTTGCGTTGCATCTCCTGCGGAGTAGTCTGCCACGTTTGCGCAGGGCTTCACGACTACCGCCTAACGGCGCCCTCGCGGGCGCCGTGCTCGGGAAGCGGAGTCCGCGACGCCGTCAACGACCGAGCGGCCATCTCCAGCGCGCCGCGCTCTCCCTCAGTTCAGGTTGTCGATGACGAACGAGCGTTGACCGATGACGTTCGCCCCGCCGAACCGGTCGATGGTCCGGATGATGAGCTCCGCCTCGCCCTCGCCGTTCGGCACCTGGGTGGTGTCCAACGAGAACGAGTAGCCGGCGTGGTCCCGCCGCGGGTAGGGACCGTACGCATCTGGCGAGGACAGGCCATAGGTTGCATACCCCATGAAGTGGCCGTTCACGTACACCTCGACCCGATTCACGACGTCGTAGTCGATCGCCCAGCCGGTCACCAGCACCGTCCCCTGCACCCGCTCCATGTGCTCTGGCCGCTCGATGTCACCCCACGACGGCCGGTCCGGATCATCGTTGCAGTCCATGATCACCGGAATGGTCTGGATATCCGACTGGTAGCCCTGGACATCCGTCGCGGTGACGGTGAGGTAGTGCAGGCCCTCATGGAAGCCGCGCTCGTGGCGCAGGTAGGTCGGGTCGATCGAAAACGCATACCCGGCGTGGATCGAGTTCGGCACATCGGCGTACAAACGGTGGATATCCCGCCGCTCGAGCCCGTAGATGTTGGTATCGTACTGCTCGCCGAAGAACTCGATCCGTTGGAAGTCCGTCCAGGTGTTGGCCAGCGGCACACCGTTCATCAGCAGCTCGAGCCGCTTCACTCCGCCGTCGTCACCGTAGCTGCCCACATCCAGCGCCCAGCCGGTGATCAGCTCGAGACGGGACGGATCTTCGAACTCGCCACCGGACCAGCCACCTTGTGGGTTGCACTCCACCGCGAACAGATAGTGGTGGGGCAGCGGCCACTCGATCTCGCCGAACGGCGCCAGGTTGTAGCCCACGTTGAAGACCTGCACCAGCCGGTGGCCGATCACCCGGGTCGCGCCATCGTCATCGCGCAGGCGAACCGTGACCGTGTGCACGCCGTTCGGCAGCTTGGTGGTGTTGACGTTGTTGACCCAGCCCGCATACTCGCTCCCCGGAACCTCCGGGAACCGGTTGAGGATGTCCGGGCGATGGACGTCCGTGACCGTGCTGTTCCCCCAGGTGGCGCCATCGATCATCACCTCGATATCCACGACATCGGAGTCATCCAGCGCCCAGCCCGTGATCGGGAACACGCCGCCGATCGGCTGGTTCGGGCGCGGCAGATCGATCTCGCCGAACGGCGCCTGGTTGAGCTGGCGATCCACGATCACGGTCCTGAGCCCGAAGTCGCCGGACACCTCTTCGGAGGCATCGGAGTAGCGGATCCGGACGAACAGATCGTGCGCACCGTCGCTCAGCAGGTCCGACCGGAACGAGACGCTGAAACCGGGGCGGGCGTTGATGGTGCCGGCGATCCATGGGTACGCTTGCAGCACGTCGTAGCGAGGAATATTGAGGTCAGCAGCCGCAACGAACTGATTGTCGACGAACAGATCGATGTTGCTGATACCGCGGTCATCGATCGCCCAGCCGGAAACCTCGACGATGCCCGTCACCACGGCGCCATCAGCGGGCTGATCCAGCCAGAATATGGTGCTCGCCGACGCACCGCACGGCGCCACAACGATCGTGAGCAGGAGCGCCACGCTGATCACATGGTGTCGCATCTTGAAAACCTCCCCAGAGCTGCACTCCGTACCTGTTTGAACCTCTCTCCATTGAATGGTATACCACATCAAGTCATCAGGTCAACGGCTCGGAAGCGACAATCTTCCGACATACAGCTCGTTCCTTTCCACCAGTGACTCCGGTCACATGATCCGACGACAAGCTCCAGTGGACGTGGACGTGCTTTTCACCGAAGCCGCGCGGCAATCCGCAGCCGTGCACGGTGGCGGCTTTGCTGGATTTTTCGGCAGAATGCCAACGGTTCTCCTCAAGCCACCGACACGAATGGTCGCGCACTCACCGTCCGGAAAGCAGGGCCTTACTGGAATTTGCGTCGTCGACATCTCGGCGGAGAGCCGCCGGACTTTTCGCTCACGTCTGTTGCGGAAATGTGTTCGCCAGAAAGTCGAACGCTTGATGGATTCCCCCGGAAAACCGTCGGCAAATTGTGAGCTGTTGAGCCACAGCGAGCGCCAGACTTCAGTTGGCGAGGCGCCGGTCATCTGTCAGCCGCGCCAGAAAATCCACCACGGATTGCGCCAGAACTGGCGGGTTGTAGCCCCCCTCGAGAAGAGCGAGGATCCGTCCTTCACTCCACCCATTCGACGCGGCAACAACCGCGTCGGCAATGCGCGAAAAACCGTGCTCGGTCACTCGCATCCGGCCGACCGGGTCGTCGACGTGGGCGCCGAAGCCCGCACATACCAGCAGGACGGCCGGCCGGAGACGGGAGCCGAGCTCCTCGAGCCCGTCCTCGATCGCGGAGGCGTACACCGCATCATCGGCGCCCGGCGCGAGGGGTATGTTGCGCGTCGCGCCACGCCCCGGGCCGGTGCCCACCTCGTCACCGCCACCGGTTGCGGTCAACCCGGGGTACTCGTGGACCGAGAGGTACCCGACGTCTGCGCGGTCGTAGAACATCTCCTGGACTCCGGCGCCATGATGGTGGTCGAAGTCCACGATCAGAACCGGCACGTGCCACGCCCGGGTGACGACCTCAGCCGCCAACGCCACCGTTGCACCGTACGAGTAGCCGCGAGCCTGCGCCGCACCCGCCAGATGGCCGGGGGGCCGCACGGCAAGGAAGCCCCGGTGCAGCCGCTGGTTGCACAGCTCGAGCGCACCGGTCAACGTGACGCCGGCAGCGGTGAGAACCGCTCGACCCGTGCCCGGCGACAGCGGGTTGTCCGCACCTCCGTCCCACCCGTCGGCAGCGTCGGGGTCGAGCAGCGACTCGAGATAGGCCGGATCGTGCACCCAGCGCAAGACGCTGCGCAGATGGTCCTCATCCGCGATCGGCGTGTCGAGCTCCAACGACCACCGATCCGCACCGTGCTCCTGCACGGCCTGGACGACGGCTTGCAAACGTTCCGGGCCCTCGGGATGTCCCGGCGGCGGGACGTGCTGCAGGCAGCCCGGATGGGACAGCACACGCAGAGTGCTACCTCCTGACATCGGTTCATGATACTACTGGGCGCCATGAAGAGCGAGGTCCGCCCGCTGGTCACCGAGGCCGTGTCCGACCGGACAGGGGGTCGCACGTGGCTGAAGATCACCGTCTCCGTCGTCCTGATGGTCGTCCTGCTCTGGTGGTTTCTGCGCTCTGCGGACCTCGGTGAGGTCGCCTCGGTGCTGGTATCCGCGGATCCGACGGCGCTCATCACCGCGGTGGGTCTGGCGCTCGGCAGCTACGCGCTCCGCGCGGTGCGCTGGGGGATCATCCTGCGCCCTGTGGGTGCGGTGCGGCTGTCGTCACTGCTGCTGACAACGGCGGTCGGCTACGGCGCGATGGCGCTGCTCCCGTCGCGGATGGTGGACCTGATCCGCCCGATTCTGCTCGCGCGGCAAGACCGCTTGCCGGTCTCGGCCACCCTCGCATCGGTCGTCACCGAGCGCCTGTTCGATCTGTGGGCGGTGATCCTGTTCTTGCTGATCTTCATCTTCGCGCCGCCGCCGCTCGACGACCCGCCATCGTGGCTCGGCACGTTGACGCAAACCGGCTGGATCCTCGCCGGTGGTCTGGCGGTTGGCACCGCCATCCTCGTCGGCCTGTTCCGATTCCAGGAGGCGTTCGTCCATCTCCTGTCGTCGCCGTTCGCGCGCATCTGGCCACGGCTCGAGAAGCCGGTCGCGTCGTTTCTCGGTCACTTCCTGGACGGCTTGCGCATCGTGCAACGGGGACGCGACCTGATCGTGGTCGTGGCCTTCACCTTCGTCATCTGGATGATGGTGTTCTGGCAGCTCCAGGTGACACTGCTCGCGTTCGACGTCGAGCTGCCGTTGCGGGGGGCGTTCGTGCTCGTCGCGCTGACGGTGATCGGCCTTGCCATCCCCACCCCCGGCGGCGCCGGCGGGTTCCATCAAGCGCTCAGCTTGGGTCTCGCCGGTCTGTTCGGCGTGAGCCGGAGCCTGGCGGTGGCCGCTGCGATCGCGTATCATGCCATCTGCTTCGTGCCGATTACGTTGATTGGAGTGGCGTGCATCCCGATCTTGGGGCTGAACCGCCGGATCGTTGAGGAGACTCGGAAGGGAGGGCACTGCGATCCATGAAGTGTCCCTTCTGCCACCACACCGAGGCCCGCGTGGTGGACTCACGCGAGGTTCGCGAGGGAACCGAGACGCGGCGCAGGCGGGAGTGTCTGGCCTGTGGCCGGCGCTTCACCACCTACGAACGGGTGGATGAGGTCCCCGCGGCGGTCGTCAAGCGAGATGGTCGCCGCGAGGTGTTCGATCGCGAGAAGCTCCTCGCAGGGCTGGTCAAGGCGTGTGAGAAGCGTCCGATCCCACGTCCACAGCTCGCACAGATCGTCGACGCCGTGGAGGCCGAGCTGGCGGGACGGGAGGAGCGAGAGATGTCCACCGAGGAGATTGGCGCCTTCGTGATCGAGCGCTTGCGGACACTGGATCAGGTCGCGTACGTCCGATTCGCCAGCGTGTACCGACGCTTCGAGGACGTCAGCCAGTTCCTGGACGAGCTCCGGCAGCTGCTGACCGCGCGCGAGAACGACGGATGAGACGACACTGGAAGAACGAGGTCGAGATCCACCGCCTCCGCGAGGAGCTGAACCGGCTCCTCGAGCAGCTGCTGGACGAGCCGCCGGGACAGTCGGCGGAGTGGCAGCCGGCCATCGACGTGCTGCGGACCGAGCAGGCTGTGGTGGTCGAGATCGAGGTTCCGGGCATCCAGGCGGCCGATCTCAGCGCCGAGATGTGTGGCAGTCAGCTCGTGGTTCGGGGTGTCAAGCGGCGGCTGCGATCGGAGCCCGACCGCGTCCGGTTCCATCTCATGGAGCGTTTCATCGGAACGTTCTCGGCCACCGTCACGATCCCCGAGCCGGTCAACACTCAGGAGGCGCAGGCGACGCTCACCCGAGGCGTCCTCAAGGTATCCCTCCCGCGGATCACGGACCGCCGACAGGTTCCGATCCCGATCCACGTTCACGAGGAGGAGTCGAACCGTGACTGAAGAGATCGAGATCTCCTCCTCCTCCGAGGAGGAGCAGACAGTTCTGGTTCCCGATGTGCTGCCCGTTATGGCGCTGAAGGACGTTGTGATCTTCCCGTTCGTGATCGTTCCGCTCTCCGTGGGCCGGGAACGATCGGTCGCCGCTGTCGACCACGCGCTCGGCGGCAGCCGGCACATCCTGCTGGTGACCCAGACAGACCCAACGGAGGATGATCCACCGCCGGAGACGATGTACAAGGTGGGCTGCGTTGCAGTGATCATGCGCATGCTGAAGCTCCCGGACGGCAACATCCGGATCCTCGTCCAGGGGCTGGCCAGAGCCAAGGTCGACTACTACACCCAGACTGCACCGCATCTGGAAGCGCGGCTGAGCAAGCTGGACGAGCCCTCCGCACAACCGGAGGAGCTCGAGATCGAGGCGCTCGTCCGTTCGGTCAAGCAGGGGATGGAGCGGGTGGTGAACCTCGGTCGCCAGATCTCACCGGAGGTGATGCTGGTCGCTCAGAACCTGTCCGACCCCTTGCGCCTGGCGGATCTGGCGGCGTCCAACCTCTCGTTG
>CAZEJK010000001.1:0-54387 GCA_964512045.1 uncultured Thermoanaerobaculia bacterium | reverse complement strand
TTGAAGACCGAGGATGCGCAGCGGGTCCTGGAGACACTGCCGGCGACAGATCGAATCCGGCTCGTGCACGAGCTGCTCCAACGCGAGATCGCTCTCCTGGAGATGCAGAACGAGATCTCCTCCCAGGTTCGTGGGGAGATGGACCGCAGTCAGCGGGAGTACTTTCTCCGCCAGCAGCTCAAGGCGATCCAGCAGGAGCTCGGCGAGGCCGACGATCTCGATCACGACATCGAGGAGTACCGGTCCCGGCTCGAGCACCTCGAGGTTCCCGACGAGGCGCGGGACGAGATCACCAAGCAGCTCCGTCGTCTCTCCTCGATGCACTCCGACTCCGCAGAAGCAACGGTCATCCGGACCTGGCTCGACTGGATGACCACCCTGCCGTGGGCGAGGCTGTCGGAGGACAACCTGGATATCGCCAGAGCTCGCGGGACTCTGAATGAGGACCACTACGACCTGGAGACCGTCAAGGACCGGATCCTGGAGTTCCTCGCCGTGCGGCAGCTCAAGCCAGAGGGGAAGGGTCCGATACTCTGCTTTGTCGGGCCACCCGGCGTCGGCAAGACATCGTTGGGCCGCTCGATCGCACGCGCACTCGACCGTAAGTTCGTGCGCCTCTCCCTGGGCGGAGTCCGCGACGAGGCCGAGGTCCGCGGTCACCGGCGCACCTACGTCGGCGCGCTTCCCGGCCGGATCGTCCAGGGGATCCATCAGGCCGGAACCTCCAACCCCGTGTTCATGCTGGACGAGATCGACAAGGTGGGCGCGGATGTCCGCGGCGACCCATCGTCAGCTCTCCTCGAGGTGCTGGATCCGGAGCAGAACAACACGTTTCAAGACCACTACCTGGGTGTGGTGTACGACCTCTCCAGGGTGCTGTTCATCGCCACCGCCAACGTGACCGAGACCATCCAGCCGCCGTTTCTCGACCGGATGGAGGTCATCCGGCTGAGCGGTTACACCGAGGAGGAGAAGCTCGAGATTGCACGTCGTCATCTGATTCCGAAGCAGCTCGAGGAGAACGGTGTCGCCGACCGCGGCCTGAGCTTCACCACGCCGGCACTCCGCCTGCTCGTGGACGGGTACACCCGCGAGGCCGGGCTCCGCAACCTCGAGCGACAGATTGCATCGGTCTGCCGCAAGGTCGCCGTCCAGGTCGCAGAGGGGAAAGCGCCGCTGCAGCGGGTCACGCCCACCTCAGTCGAGCGGTTGCTCGGCCCGCGAACGTTCCTGCCAGAGGATCGGCTGCGCGAGGAGAAGGTCGGCGTCGCCACCGGCCTGGCGTGGACGCCCTACGGCGGCGACCTGCTCCACGTCGAGGCGCTGGCGATCCGGGGCAAGGACAGCTTCCGGCTGACCGGCTCTCTCGGGGACGTCATGAAGGAGTCGGCTCAGGCGGCCGTCTCCTACGCCCGCGCTCACGCCGAGGAGCTGGGCATTCCGGAGGAGTGGTTCGACAAGCATACGCTGCATGTGCACGTACCTGCCGGCGCAATCCCGAAGGACGGACCGTCGGCCGGCGTGACGCTCCTCACCGCCATCGTCTCGGCCGCCACCAACCGGCCGGTGCGCCACGACCTGGCGCTGTCCGGTGAGATCACCCTCCGGGGCGAGGTGCTTCCCGTGGGTGGGGTGAAGGAGAAGGTGCTTGCCGCCCTCCGCGCTGGAGTCGAGGAGATCGTGCTCCCGAAGTCGAACCAGCGCGATCTCCACGAGCTCCCGGCCAACGCCCGCCGGAAGGCATCGATCCACTTCGTGGAGAGAGTCGACGAGGTGCTGCGCCTGGCACTCGATATGCCGGAGTTCGCGCCGAACGGCGCCGCTCGCCAGTAGCACGTCTCAGTCCGGGAGCTGAAGCCTCAGGAGCTCTGCTCGAGCCGGCGGAAGAAGTCGATGGTGGTCGCCAGGCCATCGTCCAGCGCCACTCGCGGCTCCCATCCCAGACGCTCCCGGGCACGGGCGATGTCCGGTTGGCGCACCTTGGGATCGTCGACCGGCAACGGTCTGTAGGTCACCGACGAGTCGGATCCGATGAGACGGATGATCGCCGACGCGAACTCGCCGATGGTCATCTCCGCCGGGTTGCCGATGTTCACCGGATCGACCTCGTCCGAGTGGAGCAACCGAACGATCCCCTCGATCAGGTCGTCCACGTAGCAGAAGGAGCGCGTCTGGGTCCCGTCGCCGAACACCGTCAAGGGGTCGCCGCGCAGCGCCTGGGTAATGAAGGCGGGCACGACACGTCCATCTCCGGCCCGCATCCTCGGACCGTACGTGTTGAAGATCCTCACGATACGGGTCGGCACGCCGTGAGTGCGGTGGTAGGCCATCGTCAACGCTTCCGCGAACCGCTTGGCCTCGTCGTACACGCCGCGTGGACCCACCGGGCTGACGTTGCCCCAGTAGGTCTCCGGCTGGGGGTGGATCAGTGGGTCGCCGTACACCTCAGAGGTGGACGCCAACAGGAACGTCGCGCCCTTCGACTTCGCCAGCCCCAGAGCCTTATGCGTACCGAGAGAGCCCACCTTGAGGGTCTGAATCGGCAGCTGCAGGTAGTCGATCGGGGACGCTGGCGACGCAAAGTGCAGCACGGCGTCGAGCTCGCCAGGGACATGGATGAAGTTGGTCACGTCGTGCTTGACGAAGATGAAACGGTCGTTCGTGAACAGATGCTCGATGTTGCTCAAGCTTCCGGTGATCAGGTTGTCCATACAGACCACGTGAAGCCCGTCGTCGAGCAAACGCTCGCACAGGTGCGACCCGAGAAAGCCCGCTCCGCCAGTGACCAACGCTCGCTTCAGAGCTACCATGTCGATCCCTTCTCCCGCACGGCGCGCGCTCGGCGCCGGACGCGACCCGCCGATTGTACGCCAAACTACGGCAGACCTTCACCGCGAACGACTGCGGTCGGCGGTTCGTCGCCGCGCAGCACACAGCACACGTTCTCGACTGCCAGTGCGGCCATCGCGGTGCGGCTCTCCACCGTTGCCGATCCCAGGTGCGGCAGCAGCACGACGTTCGGCCGCCCCAACAGGCCCGGATGCACCCGCGGCTCGCGCTCGTACACATCGAGGGCCGCGCCCGCACAGTGGCCGGCGTCCAGCGCGTCCACCAGCGCGGCCTCGTCGATCACGGGGCCCCTGGAGGTATTCACCACCCAGGTCCCCGGCCGCAGGTTGAAGAGCCGGTCGCGGTTGAGCAGGTGACGGGTCTCGGCCGTCAGCGGGCAGTGCAGGGTCAGCACGTCCGCCTGCCCGAGCGCCGCGTCCAGCGGCAGCTGCTCCACCGCGGGATCATCGACGTCGCCGGGGTCGGTCACCACCACCCGCATACCGAAGCTGTGCGCACGGGACGCCACTGCACGGCCGATGCGTCCGTATCCCACCACGCACAGGGTCTTGTCCTGGAGACCTGTACCGAGCAGCATGTCGAGCTGCCAGCGGTGAAACCGGCCTTCCTCGATCATGGCCATCCCCTCCGGCAGACGCCGCGTCGCCGCCAGGATCAGTGCCCACGTCAGATCCGCGGTGGCCTGGGTGAGCACATCCGGAGTGTGTGTGATCCATACCCGACGTCGGCGCGCGGCCTCCAGATCGATGTTGTCCAGCCCCACCGCACAGTTCGCCACCACCCGCAGGCGCGGACAGCCGGCCAGCACCCGATCGGTCACCGGATCTGCCACGAGGGTGATCGCGGCATCCGCAGCACCGACGAAGTCCACCATTGCCTGCTCGTCGAGCTGCGTGCGGCTCGAGCGCACACGCACCCGTGCCAGCTCCTCCAACCGGGAGGCGACACCCCCAGGAAGCTCGGCGGTGAGCGCAACCTCTCTGTCCGTCATGGCTGCCGCTCCCGGTCGAACAGGTCGGCCAACAGGGTCTCGATCGGCGCCGCAGGAGTCTCGACGATCCGGCCGAGCTCACGGTTCTCTCGGTCTGCGATGATCATCGTCGCCACGCGGTCCACGGTACCGGACGGCAGGAGGTCGCGAACACGATCGGGATCGACGACCCGCTTGGAGCGGTCGACGGCGTGCAGCGACACGTTAAGGTCCGCCGCGTCACCGAGCGCGTGCAGCACCGCCAGCAATCGGGGCACCTCACGTCGGGAGTCAGCACACCAGGTCCCGAGGACCACCACGATCCGCCCTTCAGGCTCGAGATCACTGAGCCGTTGCAGGGCGTCGGGATCCGGCCGGTAGGCCTCGTACTCCTCCTGCCACCCCGGTAACGCGGCCAGATCGCGCCACTGCACGGTTGACACCAGCGTTCGCGGGATGGGCTCGGGATCGTCTCCGGAGTGATGCCGCACCTGTATGATCGTGTCCCACCTGCGCAGCCTCTCCAGCACCTCGCGCCCCTCGGTGACCTCGCCGACATTGGTGTACATTCCGGTCAAGTGGTCCGCCGGGACCAGCGTCACGAACAGCTGACTCCCACCGGTGCCGGGCCCGTCTGTGGCCACCCCGACCATCCAGCTGTCAAACGGCGTCAACGACGGCTCATCGGGCAACACCAGACCGGCGCCGCCCCAACCGTCGCCGCGCGGGTCTCCGCCCTGCACGACGAAGTTCGGGACCACCCGGTGGAAGGTCAGCCCGTCGTAGGTTCCCGACTCCGCCAACGCCACCAGCTCGCGGGTGGTCAGCGGCGCCGTGGCGGTCGCCAGCCGGCAGCGGAACGTCCCTCGCACCGTGACCACGTCGAGCCAGTGCGTCTCCTGACGCCACGGCATGAGTCGCTCGTACCACTGGTGACCGTGCCGCGCCTCACGCCGCACCTCGAGCGGCTCGCCACGGGCACGGCGATGGTTCGCAACCACCGCACGCACCAGCCGCGACCGGTCCCGCTCCGCCGTCTCGAGCACCTTCACGGCCTGCTCGCTGTCCGGCGATTGAGAGAGAAGGCACCGCAGGGCAGCTGCTCGAGCCTGCGGCTCGGCGTCCTCTCGCCAGGACCTGTACAAGCCGGCCAGGCGCTCCGGCGACGGCGGTGCAACCTCGCAGAGCACAGCGAGAGCGGCGCCCCTGACGATCGCATCTGCCTCGCTCGCGACGAGCTGCGCGAGCAGCTCGCTGTGGCCGAGCTCTCGCAGCGCCTCCACCGCGGCAACCCGGACGGGGGAAGCCGGGTCGCGCACCGCCCTGTGCAGGATCTCGGTGCGAACCTCGGCGGAAACCGCACCGGCCGCTCGGACCGCTGCCACACGCCGCCACAGCTCGTCGGCGCCGGACCATGCGCGCGCAGTGTCCGCTGCACCCTCCCAGCCGCGTGCGGTCAGCGCGATCAGCGCCTCCTCAGCGAACCAGGGCTCGCCGCTATCCTCGAGACGTTGGCGGAGGACACCGCCGTCCGCAATACCCTGGTGCGCCGAAAGGACCCGGACTGCCGCAACCACCAGATGGGGATGCGCAGAGCCCGCCGCTGCAGCCAGCGCCTCCGCAACGCCTTCGGGCGCCTGCGCAATATCGTCCGCTGCTGCCAGCACCGCACACGCGGCAGCTCGGACTCGCCAGTCCGAGTCCACCAGAGCCTTCGCCGCCGCCTCGAGCTCCGTACCACCCACCGTGTGCCTGGCCAGACCGTTCAGCGCCGTCAATCGGATGACGGGCTCGGGATCGTTCGCCAGCCGCAGGAGCGCTTCCGGCGGCTCGGTCGTCTCGACACGGGCCAACGAGTAGGCGGCCGCACGCCGGAGCGTTACGTTCTCGTGGGCCGCCCATCTCTCGCACCGCGACAGCCACTGCTGAGGGTTGTCGAGGCGCCAGAGGTTGGCGAGGAGCGTCTCCAGCACCCCCGGATCAGTCTCGACAGCCAGCCGCGCGAGGACCTGGCTGCGGAGGGTGCCGTCTCGAATCTGGCACGCGGCCCAGACGGCGGCCTGCCGCTCGAAAGCACTTGGACCCGACAGTGCTTCCGCGACTGCTCGGGCGGCCGGAGACCCCACACGACCGGCGGCGAGGACCGCTGCAGCCCGAACCCGAGGGTTCCGGTCGGAGACGAGGAGGTCGATCAGCGGCACGGCCGCAGGGTCCGCACGCACGGCCAGCACCTCGGCCGTCCACCGTCGGACCTCGGGCCATGGTGTCTGCGCGGCCTTGCTGAGCAGACCGGTCTCGATCGGCGCGCCGTCCGCCGCCGCCAGCAACAGCGCCGGCAGGGAGCCGTACAGCTGCTGTCCGACTCCGACTGCTCCGAGGCTCGCAACGGCAGCGAGCGCGACGAGAGCGAGGCGACGCCTGCGCGACCGGGACGTGGTCAGGATCGTCATCATCCCTCTCCTTAATCTGTCGTGCCCCGTCACGCGCCGTGCAGGAGTCGATCCCCGAGAATCGGTGGCAGCCCGGCGGCGAGAATGCGCTGCCGAGCGGACTCGGCGGGGTACGGGACGCGATAGAGGTACAGTCGGCGGCGCACATCGTCATAGATCGCGTACGCCGCTCGCGGGTCACGGTCACGTGGTTGGCCCACGGACCCCGGGTTGATCAGGTACCGGTGCTCCGGATCCAGATCGAGGGTCACCCGCCGGCCGCTGAGCATGCGAGCCCGGATCCGCCGGCCTCCGCCCTGTCCCTCGAGGGCGAACAGTGACGGGATGTGCGTGTGACCGAAGAACACCACCGGATGCGGGACCGCGCTGAACGCCGCCTGCGCATCGAAGCCGGAGAAGATATAGGCATCCTCGTCGGCCGGGGACCCGTGCGCCACCGAGACCTCGGGGGTCACCTCCAGCGGCCCCTCCGGCAGACGGCGCAGCAGCTCCATGTTCCGCGCCTCGAGGTGGTCGAACGTCCACTGCACGGAGTGCTGGGCGTATCGGTTGAAGTACTGGCCGTCGTCGAGCCCCGCGCACACGCGATCGTGGTTGCCACGGACCATCGTCACCTGTCCGCCCAGAGAACGCAGCCAGGCCAGCACCTGGTTCGGTGAGGCGCCGTAGCCGACGGCGTCTCCCAGGAACAGCACCTGCTCGAAGCGTTTGCGGCGCACGTGCCGCTGAATCGCACGAAGCGCCTCGAGGTTGGCGTGGATATCGGACAGGATCAAGAACCGCATCGAAGGCCTCGCGTTGCGCCTGGGAGGAGTGGTGACCGATCCGGGCTGACGTGCGTCTCCCGCCCGCCGGGGCGTGTGCACCTGGACGACCTCGGCGCGCCGGAAACCATCACGGGCAGCATGCTGGCATTATGGTACACCAGCTCGAAGGCCACGGTCAGGCGTGCACGATCCGCTCCAGAAAGGAGGTGCTGTACTGACCGGCGACGAAGTCCGGTTCATCCAGAATCCGCAGGTGCAACGCCGCCGAGGTCTGAATACCATCCAGATGCAACATGCTGAGAGCCCGACGACCTCGGGCAAGCGCCTGTTGGCGGTCGGCGCCGTACACGATCAGCTTGGCGATCAGGGAGTCGTAGTAGGGCGGGATCTTGTACCCGGCGTAGAGATGGGTATCGAGACGGACGCCCGGACCTCCAGGAAGCACCACCCGATCGACGCGACCCGGGCTCGGCACGAAGCGCACCGGATCCTCGGCGTTGATCCGGAACTCGATTGCGTGGCCTCTGATCTTCACGGCACGACCCTTGGGTATGGAGATCCCCTGGCCGCCGGCGATCCGAAGCTGCTCGACCACCAAGTCCGTGCCGGTCACCATCTCCGTGACAGGATGCTCCACCTGGATTCGGGTGTTCATCTCGATGAAGAAGAAGCGTCCCTCCGGATCGACGAGAAACTCCACCGTCCCGGCGTTGCGATACCTGGCAGCGCGCGCGGTCGCCACCGCAGCCTTGCAGATCTCCGCGCGCAGCGTGCTGTCAAGCGCGGGTGAGGGCGCCTCCTCCAGGAGCTTCTGATGGCGCCGTTGCATCGAGCACTCCCGCTCGCCGAGCTGGAGAACGCGCCCGTGGCCATCCGCGAGCACCTGCACCTCGATATGGCGGGGGTTCACCATCAGCTTCTCGAGGTAGATCGCCGGGTCGCCGAACGCCTTGTCCGCTTCGTTGCGAGCGGTATCGTACCCCTGGCGAAGCTCGCGACCGCTGCGCGCGATCCGCATCCCACGCCCACCACCTCCGGCCGAAGCCTTGAGTATGACGGGGTACCCGATGTCGTCGGCAAGCTCGAGCGCCTCCTCACGACTGCCCAGAGGGCCTTCCGACCCGGGAAGCACCGGGACGCCGGACTCGGACACCAGCCGACGTGCTTCCGACTTGTTCCCCATCAGCCGGATCGTCTCCGGGGTGGGCCCGACGAAGGTGAGACCGCTCTCCTCGATAATCTCCGCGAAACGCGCGTTCTCCGCAAGAAAGCCGTAGCCGGGATGGATGGCATCGGCGCCGGTGATCTCGGCCGCCGACATGACCGCGGTGACGTTGAGATAGCTGGAGCTGGCGTAGGGACCACCGATGCAGACCGACTCATCCGCCAGGTGTACATGCAGACAGTCCCGATCCGCCTCGGAGTGGACTGCAACCGTGGCGAGACCGAGGTCGCGGCATGCACAGATGACCCGCACGGCAATCTCGCCCCGATTGGCAATGAGAACCTTGGATATCATGGTGAGCTCGAACCTCCAACGCGGCCGCGGGCCGCAACCAAAGTGATGCTCCGAAGGTGCCGGTTCTGCGCCCGCGTAGCTGTCAGCGGTCAGGTGTTGGCCGTGAGCTCCCCCGCCCACCCTTCGACACGTGCTGAACTCCTCACTCTGAACCGCTGCATCGCTTCTTCGAAGATGTGGACTGCTTGAGCCGCGAACACGCCGTCTGCTCAGCTGGTACGGATCCCAAACAGCGGCTCTCCAAACTCGACCGGCTGTGCATTCTCTGGAAAGACCCTGGCAATGACCCCCGTCACATCCGCCTCGATCTCGTTCATCAGCTTCATCGCCTCGACGATGCACAGCGACTGGCCCTTCTCCACGAAGTCGCCCACCGCAACGTACGGCGCTGCATCCGGGTTCGGCGCGCGGTAGAAGGTACCAACGATCGGCGAGGTCACGACATGCAGGTCCTCCTCGGCCGAGGCCGCCACAGCAGCATTTTCAGCCGACCCCTGGGAGCTCTGCGCGGGCGTCGAGACGGTCACCGGGGGATGCACGACGGAGGAGGCCAGCGCTTCGGCCGGACGGCCTTCAATCCGCAGCCGGTCACCGGACTGCTCGATCTCGACGACCGCAACACCGCTCTCACCGACAAGTTGCACAAGCTCACGAATTTCATCAAAGGTCAGCACTGTATCCCTCAAAAGAATCTGCTACAGCAATTACGATAAAGGAGGTCATCCCGCTGGAGCTGATGATGCGGTCGAACCACGACGGTCTCCAGCTCAGACGAACTCCTCGAACAACCGCTCCCGATACAACCGTGAGAGAAACCGCACCCGCCCGCCAAAACCTGTGGCAGGCTGGAGGACAATCAGGAAGTACCCTCGCGTAATCGACGTCAGAAACATCGATGTGCTCTGCGCATACACCACCAGCTGCTGCAAGGCGCCGTGGTCGTACTCCAGCGCTGCGTGCTCAACGGAGCGCAGCACCGCAGAGAACTCAGCGCCGACCTCCTCCAACGTCTCGCTCGCCGGCACGACGGCGACGGGGATACCGTCCGAATCGACGATTGCCGCGCCGGAGGCGTCCGGGCACCGCATGAGTAGCTGCTGCAGCTCGGTTTCAAAGTTCACAGCTCGACCGTCCCGCTGGCAAGTCTAACCGCGTTGAGCCAGGATCGCAACGCCGCGATCTTGCGAGCCTCCATCGGCGCCGCCGGGGCCGATGGCGCCACCACCTGATCTGTGCCTACGAGATCACTGTCCGCAGGCTCTGCGCCGGCAGCGTCGTGGCCGTGCGTCGTGGCCGCGCTGTCGGTGACGATGGACGCTCGTCGTGCCTGGGCAAGCGCCGTCTCCAGCTCGCCAAGGTCCGGATGCTCCGGCTGGTCCGCAGCGAGCGCAGCCAGCGTGCTCGCCGCCAGATCGACGTCGCCTTGCCCGAGTGCCAGACGCACCATGGTCGGCGTCGCGATCGCTCCAGCCTCCGGTGGGGCCTCCCAACCCGGTGGTATGTCGTAACCCGGCGGGTTCTCCCAACTGCTCGCACGATCAGCCTCGTCCCCGAGCTGCCATTGGGCGCCAGGCTCTGGAGAGGAGCTCCCGGCAGGGACGTCGGAGGGCATCGGCTCGAGCTCCGCGGCTGGCTCGTGCTCCTCGTCGCTCGATGCTTCGTGCTCCGCGATCGGCGGAGCAGGCGGCTGCTCGATCGGTGCAGATGATGCCCCCTCGACCCCGGCGCGCTCAGCCTCTTCAGGCTCCGGCTCATCGAGCCAGATACCGTGAGCCCTCTCGGGCTCGACCGTCACCTCGTCCGGCGCGTGCTCCAGCTCGGCGCCTGAACCTTCGACATCCTCCCATGCCTCGTCTCGACCCTCGTCGGTTGCGAACACGTCCGCTCCGAGGGCCCAGACTCCAGTGTCGCTGCCGGGCTCGATGCCGAACGGTTCCTCGTCCGACACCTCGAGCGCTCGAGGCGCGTCCGACCAGGAGACATGGGGCTCGGTCCCTGCCTGTTCCGCGACGCCGACGTCCTCGCGGCGTTGCGCTGGCCCACGCAACTCCTGCTCCTCGGCAGACGTATCATCGAACGACCACTCGTCTCCCCGGGCTCCCGCCTGCGGCTCCGCGGGCTCCGGCATCGGCTCCGACGCCGGAAACGGCTCGTCAGCGAATGGCTCGTCGCGGTCGGCAGGCAACGACGCCGCCTCTTCGAGCTCGGGCTCGGCGAACGGTTCTCCATCCTCCACAGCCGCGGCCTCGTGCACCCCCGTTCCGATGTCGGCACGCTGCCCCTGCTCCTCGTCGATGGCCAGATCCTCGTCGGTTTCGGCGGTCAGCGGCTCCATGTCGAGGACCAGCTCCGAACCGCTCTCCTGGCCGGCCTCGGATGGCGCCGGCGGCATGACGTCGGAGGCCATCGTTCCCTGCAGAAGGCCTCGCTCTGCGAGCTCTGCCTCGACTGCGGCGATCTCCTCCTCCAGGGTGGGCGCGGAGTCACCAAGGGCGCGGGCCAGCTTGAGGGCCTGGATCGCTCGCAGCGGATCGCGCCGTTGCATTGCGGACTGACCGATGAGGCGGGCAGCCACAGCGTTCTCTGGGTCAAGCTGCAGCGCCGAGGCCAGCGTCTCCTCCGCTTCGGCATGGTCTCCCTTGGAGATCAGCGTCCGACCCAGGGCGATGTAGGCAGCGACGTACTTCGGATGGTGCGAGAGACCGTTCCGTAGCACCTGTACGGCCTCATCCAGCCGGTTCGTCCGGCGCAGCAGCTCGCCGAGCTGGAAGAACTGCCGCGAGGTCGGATCCTCACGCAGCGCATACCGCAGTTGCTCCAATCGATAGTCCACAGCACCTCACCCCGGTCGCCGGTGTCGGCCGCAGCTCCGCGTGCAGCCATCCACCTCTCTGCTCTATAGTACGCCAAACCCGGCCCCGCAGGGGGGCCGGGCTGCTGGTGCTTCGTTAACGGTGCTCGACGGGGACCGCTGTCGTCACGAGGCATCCCCCTCGAGCGAGACCACGACCGGGTTGCTCGGCGCGTTCGGATCGTTGTGCTGGACCTCCATGTCGCCGAGCAGCGTACCGCTGTCCCCCCCGTCCGGGCAGAAGTAGACGTCGAGGATGATGTCGTTCCCGGGACCCAGCGATCCGTTCACCGCCTGGAGAGAGCCACCCGCGTCGAGGAAGAAACGACCGCTCAGGTTTGCGGTCCAGTCCAGAGAGTCCGCACCCCCATTGGAGATCGTCACGTTCTCGGCAGTCGCCGAGCAGCTCCCCGGAGTCACCGTACCGAAGTTGATCGAGGTCGGCGACACCGTGATCGTTGGGCTCGCCTCTGTACCTTCGAGGTTGATGGTGACGTCGTTTGCGAGGCTTGGGGAGCTCAGGATCGCGAGGCCGGTCTGGATCTGATTGTTGTCCAGGGTCGGGCAGAAGAACACGTCGAAGAAGTCGTTCTCACCCGGCGCAACCGTGTCGCTCACAACCTGGACTCCTCCAGTGAAGGTGAACGGGCCCGTGAGGTTGATGTCGTAGTTCACAGTCGCCGTCGTCGACGGGTTGGAGACCTGAATCTGCAGCGGCGGCGAGCAGCTGCCAGCCGGCGTCGCCGCGAACGGCGCGCCGAGCAGGTTCATGTTCAGGTTGCCAACCGGCACACAGGTGGTATCGCCCGGCTCATACACCATGTTCAAGCTGTCCGTGCAGCTTGCGCTGACGTTGGTCACGCTCACCGACACGAGCGTCGGCACCTGACGTTGCCCGGCCTCACCGTTGCCCGTCACGCAGGCCACGGTGTCGAACGTCAGGCCGAACTCGTTCGGCGCCGGGATCTGCAGCACGTCGATGGTCTGCTCGTCGAGCACCTGCACATCGCTGCTGGCCACTGGATAGCTATTGAACTTGACCTGGACCTGCTCGTCGAAGTTCCGACCTGAGATCGTGACAGCGCCCGGGTTGACTGTCGCCCCATCGGCGCTCGCCTCCACCGAGGACGGATCGATGCCAGTGATCGTCGGTTGCGCACCGAGGTAGGTGAACGACCCGCCCGTCGCTTGTGCGCCGCTATCCAGGTGAGTGATGGCAAACGAGTTGGTCTGTGCAGAGCAGCTCAGGTCCTGCTGCTGGGGCATCTGCACCAGCACCTCGGCGCCCGACACCGCCGACACGTCCAACGCCACACCGGTGATCGCGTCGCCCCACCGCACCTCCAGCGGGTCGCGGAAGCCGCCGCCGAAGATGGTCACCGGGGTGATCTCGTCCCCCGGCCCTTCGGTCGGCGCATTACCGGTGATGAACATCTGCTCACCGTAGGTGAAGGCTGCTGACAGGGTCGACTCGAGCCCGCTCTCCACGTTGCGGACTCGCACGTCCACGGTCACCGGCGGCACCGGCTGCGTCGGAACGATGCTCGGCGATCTCGCGACGATCTGGTCGAAGTTCACCTCGATGATGTCGGCCTCGCGGTCGCCGAAGAAGACCTGCGCCGGGAAGTCGAACCCGGACCCGAAGATGGTCACGCGGGTGCCGCCTTCGATCGGTCCGAAGGTCGGTGAGATGGACGTGATCTCCGGCTGCGGGGTCTCGGACAGGAACACGTAGGCGTTCGGCTTGGTGACCGTCTTCTGACGGCTCGTACCGACCTCGCTGACGACGGTCAGGTTCGAGGGATAGGTTCCCTCGGTGGTCCCAACAGGCGCCACCTGGGGCGTCATCAGAGTGATCAACGAGCCATCGCCCGACAGGAACACCTCGTTGGCATCGAACGTGCCCAGGGAGTTGTCGAACCGGACCTCGATCGGGTCGCGGAAGTTCTGACCGTACACGGTGACCTGCTCGCCACCGTCGATCTTTCCACTGTCCGGCACCACCCGGTAGATCTCGGGCTCGCCGCTGGCGGCGAGGTACCGGAAGGCGTTCGGCAAGCTCACGGTCTCCTGCCAGTTGGTTCCCACGCCCCGCGTCACGCGGATGCTCGCCAGGTTCTCGATGGTCGTATCGGTGATGTTGAGCGCCGGGGTGAGGACCTGAACCTCGTTGTCGCTCACCGCCTGGACGGTGGCCTCCAACGTACCGCTCGGCACCGAGAACTCAACCGAGAGCGGCTCGGCGAAGCCCTGACCGTAGATGGTCACGGGCTGACCACCCTCGGGCTGTCCTTCGGACGGCACCACGCTCGACACCCGGAGGGGCTCGAGGTCGGGCAGGAAGATGAACGCGTTGGCGCGCGACACGATCTTCTGACGGGCAGTGTTGAACTCATTGAAGACCGTCACGGTGGCCAGCTGCTGCTGGGTCACCATGCTCGCTGTCAGCATCGGCGTGATCACCTCGATCTGGTGGCCATCCTGCGACACAGAAAGAACCTGCGCCTCGAGAGCGCCGAATGAAGTTCCGAACTCGACCTTCATCGGAGCCACGTCGAGCGGGGTGAAGTTGGCGCCCATGATGGTCACCTGCTCGCCGCCCCGAGCGCTGCCCTGGGCCGGCGAGACACCGTAGATAACCGGCTCACCGGTGGTTGGCAGGAACCGGAACGCTCGCGGCAACGTCACGGTCGCTTCGGGACCCTCAAC
The DNA here is from genome assembly GCA_964512045.1 of uncultured Thermoanaerobaculia bacterium. GTDB lineage: Bacteria > Acidobacteriota > Thermoanaerobaculia > Thermoanaerobaculales > Sulfomarinibacteraceae > CAZEJK01. The sequence goes on along the minus strand of CAZEJK010000001.1, from coordinate 40,271 downwards.
GACCACGTTCGCCTCGTACTCGCGGGCCTGATCCGCGCCCGTGATCTCCGGCGTCAGCAACACCAGGTAACTGCCATCTGGGTCCGCATCGGTCGCGCGTGCCGGGAACTGACCCACCCCGATGACGTCGAACGTCACCGTGGCGCTCTGCAGCTGGGTACCGGTCACGGTAACGGCCTCACCGCCGGTGAGGAGCCCCCGATCGGGCACGATGTCAAACACCTGCAACGAGTCGCTCTGCGCCGGCAGGAACTGCACGGTGAGCTGGCGCGACGCGGAGAACACGCGCACCCGAACCACGTAGTTGCCCGCTTCGCTGGCGAGGAACGCCACCGTCGCCTGGCCATCGCTCGAGGCGACGTCGGCCTGGGTGTCGCCGCTGTTGAACACGCCACCGGTGGTCTCGAACGTCACCTTCGTCCCGTCCGGCGCCGGCTGACCGTTCTTGGTGACGGTGGCAGTGATCGTCACCGCCTCACCAACGTACGGCTGCGGGTCCGACACGGAGACCGCCGTGATCAGCCAGGTGTCCGTGGTGGTGTCGGGCGTATCCCGCGGTGTGGGGCTATCACCGGAGCAGGCGGCAAGGCCCACCGCGATGACGAGGAGAACACTGATCGAAAGGAGGCGGTTCTTCATGATGCACGACCCCCGCTAGATTCCATAAAAGAAGTTGAATGCAACCCGAAACGGTTGACAGCTCACGCTCTTGCCGCCGTTCGTGGTGCCGAAGATCTCGACCTGCAGAGTCTGACGGATGTTCGTCTGTCCGGTCTCCGGATCGAAGCCGCCGTTCTCGGGCAACAGGTGCGACAGGGGCAGCTCGTTGAAGTACTCCTGCGGAAAGACCCGGTAGTTCTCGAGGGTCGCGGTGCCATCGTATGGCACGTAGACGGAGACATCGTTGATCCACTCCGGCGACGCGGCCTGGCCGCCATCGGTCCGGTACGGCGTCACCACCCACCGGCTCAGGTTCGCGTCCTGAGCAGCCCCCGCCCCGCCTTCGGGGTTCTTCGGAGTCGATGACAGCTCCAACCTTTCAATGGTCACGTCGGCAGATACAGCCATGTTGACCTCCGGGTTGTACTCGCGGACGTCGGCTGTGATGAGAACCACTGCCTCGGTGTCGTTGAGAGTGCTGTTCCCCCCGCAGGCAGCTGCCCAGACCATGAGGCCGCAGAGAATCGTCAGTAGCCCGAAGCGCTTCATGGTTCTTCCTCCTGCTCAGTACTTCATGATCCGCGGCGTGATGAAGATCAACAGCTCGTCGTGGCGCGTCGTGACCTCGCGGTTACGGAACAGCCACCCGATAACGGGGATCTTGTTCAGCACCGGGATCGCGTTCTGCGACGTCTGGTCGTTGATCTGGTAGATCCCGCCGATCACTGTGGTTCCGCCGTCGCGGACCAGGACCTTGGTCTGCGCGTCGCGGGTGGTAATCGGAGCGTTCTGACCGCCGGTCACCGCGAGGCCGACCGCCGGCTCGCGCTTGGCGATCTGCACGTCGAGCATGATCGTCCCCTCGGCCGTGATCTGCGGCGTGACGTTCAGGCTCAGGGTGACGTCGATGTACTGCACGGTGGTGGTGTTGTTCGCCACTGTCTGCACCGGCAGCTGGACACCCGACTGGATCTCCGCCGTCTGGTTGTTCTGCGCGGTGATCTTTGGCGTCGAGATCACCTTGACGAGACCGTCGCTCTCCGCGGCGGTCAGCTGGAAGTCGAGGTTGAAGGTGTTGAGGATGTCCGCGAACGTGAACGCCAGCAGGGCGTCACCGGTGGTGCCGGCGCGTCCCGGTGATGGCACGCCGAGCCCGACGCCTCCGCCGATCTCGATTGAGTTCGGGAAGTCGAGGCCCGTGTCGTTGCCGTGCTCGGCGTCCATGACGCTCGAGAAGCCCCAGTTGACACCGAGACGTTCGGAGAAGTCCCTCGTGGTCTCCACGATCCGAGCCTCGATGACAACCTGCGGCGTGGGCGTATCCAGCGTATCGATGAGGGCCATCAGCCCCTCGACCCGGTCGCTCAGCTCGCGGATGATCAGGGTGTTCGTACGGTCGTTGACGACCACCACCCCCCGTGGCGAAAGCAGGAAGTTCCCGGCGCCTTGACCGCCGCCACCGCCGCCTTTGAGCAGGCCGGCGACCTCCTTGGCCGTGGCGTAGGAGAGGGGGCGTACCACCGTGGTCATCGGTCCCGACAGCGCCTGCTGCTCGAGGTACATGGCCCGCGCCTCACGCTCCCTCTCCAGCTGACGCAACGGCGCGACGCGAAGCACGTTGTTCTCGAGCGTGTAGTCCAGGTTGTTGATGCGCAGGATGAGGTCGAGCGCCTGGTCCCAGGGGACATCCTTCAGCTCCACCGTCACGGAGCCGGAGACTCCACGGTCGAGGACGATGTTGAGGTTGGTCAGCGTCGCGAACATCTTCAAGATGTCCTTGATGTCCGCATCCTTGAGGCTCAGCGAGATCGGATCGCCAGTGAACCGGCGCTCCTCGCTGTCCACCTGCTTGGTCTCGAACTGGGCCTCGCTGCCAGGCGAGCTCGGCAGCACCTGTCGCGCCGGCGCACGCTCGACGAGCTGCTCGGGCTCGTCCGGCCACGGCGCATCGGCCTCCCACCGCGGCTCCGCGGTGGTCGAGCTCGGTTTGGCAGTCGACCAGGCGATCGCGTTGTCTTCGGCGCTTCTCTCCCCGACGTTCGGAGCCTCGGACGTGGCAGCGTCGTCGGCGATCCGCACGGGCGGGATCGTGACGGGAGCCGCAGCGGGCTCGTCAACCGCAGGAGCCGGTGCAGCGGCCACCATGACCGACGGCATCGGAGCTGGCTCGTTGGCTCCCGCGACGGCCTCCGGCTGCTCCGCTACGTCGGCGGCACTGGTGTCCGGCGCCGGCTCCGGCGCCGTCTCTTGCGGCAGCTGAGCTGGCTCGTTGGAGGCGACCCGAACCGTCTCGGCGCTGGTCGCCGGCGTCGGCAAACCCCCAAGCCAGAGCACGGCGCCTTCTGTCTGGCGCTGGAGCTGATAGTCGGTCGCCAATGCAGCATCCGTCAGATCGATCACCACTCGAGTCACTGGCTCGGGCACCGACCTGAACTGTGCGGCGCGAACGCGCAGGACGCCTGCATCAGCCACCTCGAGCCGCGGCTCCTGGACGCGGCAGACCACCCCGGCAAGGTCGAGGACCAGTCGATCGGGGCCTTCGAGTGCAAAGACATTCGCGTCGAGCGCTCCGTCCGCCGTCAGCTCGATGCCGAGACCGTCATGGTTGCGAGCGACTCCCACTCTGTAGAGGTTCTCTCCGCGCGACAGCTGTGCCGATGACTCGTTGGCTACCGGCCGCTCAGACGTCTTCGGGACGGCCCGTTCGGCTTCAGGAACCTGGGTCTCTGACGGCGCCGAAGCGACCACCGGTGGCGCACTCTCCGGCAACGCGTCCTCGACTGTCACCTCAGGCTGCGCGACAGCCACGGCCGCTGCATCAACCGAAGGCCGGCGTGCCGTGTCCACCTCGGTGAACACCAGCTCCAAGACCTCATTCTGGCGAACGACCTCGAGCTGCGCAGGATCGGAAAGCCAGACGGTGAGTCGCGTTCCACGACTGGCGCCAAACTCCTCGATGGGAGCAACCTCGGCACGCTCGATACCGAGCTCGGGCTCCTCGACCACCCGGGTCGTCCCACCCATGCTGGCGTCCGGCATCTCGACGATCCACACACCCGGCTGAGGACTGTAGTGAATGGTGTCCAGGACGCCTGTGGTCTGAACACGGATCACTGGTCCCGCAGCACCAGCCTCCAGAGTCATATCCTCGAGGCGCGGCCCGGACGCGTTTGCCTCCACCGCCGGAGCCAACGCGAAAGCCGCGCCGATCGCGACTGCCATCACGATGAGGATGCGGGCGTTCTTGACCATCATCTCGTCCCCCACTTTCACTCCGCAATCTCGCGCACGACCTCGCGGTACGGCTTGAGCGCTTGCGGATCGGTGACCTGCTGCTTGAAAACGACCCTACCGGGCGAGACATCGTCCACCACACCGTTGTACAGCTGCGTTCCTTCGCGGAGCAGGTAGCCGATCTTGTCGCGCCCCTGCACCAGAGCCACCATGCCGTCGGGCGTCTCCAGTGTTCCCTGGAAGATCAGCTCTTCGATGAGCATCCCGGGCAACCCGTCCGGTCGCTTCTGGGCTGCCGGCGACTCCTCGTCGGTGGGTCTGTTCGCCACCAACGACACGAACGGATCCCGGCGTCCGGCCGGATCGTAGGAAAAGACCTCGCCCGCGTAGACCCCTTCCTCGCTGCGGAGCATCTCCTCGATCTGACTCACGTCGATCTGCTCCTCGCCTTCGGCCCCGAAGATCTCCTCCTCGACATCGGTCGGGGGCGTGGCGCCTTCCTCCTGGGCCGAAGCAAGACCTCCGGCAAAAAGAAGCACCACAGCGCCGAGCGCTGCGGCTCCCGCAAACCCTGTCATCCGCGACCAGCGCAGGCTCATGGACCACCTCCTCCATCCCCGGGATCGGCTCATTCGCCTTCCCCTTTGTAGATGAAGGTCACGATGTTGAACGACGCAGTGATGGTGTACTCGCCCTTGGGACGGGCGCTCACCTTCATGTCGGTCACGTTGATGATCCGCGAGAACCTCCCCAGCCGGTCGAAGAAGAGCGCCAGCTCATGGTACTCGGAGTTGAGGTTCACGCCGATCGGCCACTCCAGGTAAAACTCCTGGTCCTTGAACTCCCTCGGTTGGAACGTCAGGAGCTCGGACTTCCCGGCCTCGGTGAGCTGCTTGAGCTTCTTGATCAGATCCGGGGTCTGCTTGCGGGTGGGGAGAATCCGCAGGAGCCGCTCCAGCTCCAGCTCGAGCTGCTTGATCTCCTCCTGGAGCTTGGGAAGGTTCCGCTGCGCAGCCAGACCCTTCTCGATCTCCCTGGTGAGCTCCTGGTTCACCTGCCGGATCTCATCCATATCCTCGCGAATGGGTGTGTACAGCCACTTGTTGGCTGCCCAAAGACAGCCGATCAAGATCAGGAGCCCGATACCGACCGCCCAGTACCAGGGTTTTTCGTTGAGGTCAAACGCCATCGTCGATACCCTCCTCGGCGATCCTCAGCCCGAGCTCCCGCCGTCGCCGTCCGGGCTCCTCGGCGCGTACACGAAGGGGCAGTTGAGGGTGAACTTGAACCGACCTTCGTCATCGGCTCGACTCATGATCTTGAGCTCCGGCTCTTCCATGAACGAGGAGCCGTCGAGATTATCGATGTAGTTCGCCACTGCGTTCTCGCCCAGCGCGAACCCGTCGATGGTCATCGTGTTGCCTTTGAGCGAGATGCTGGTCAGCCACACCAGGTCCGGAAGAGCCTTGGACACCTCATCCATGATCCGCACCGGCCCCTGCTGGTTCTTCTTGAGGTTGTTGATCACCTCGATCTTTTTTCTGAGCTCCTTGCGGGTCGCTTCCAGCTCCTTGACCTGATCGATGAACGGCTTGAGCTTGTCCCTCTGGTCACGAAGACGAACCTGCTCTGCCTTGAGGTCGTCGCGATCGCCGCTCAGCTTGTACCAGACCGCCCCGACGACCGCGGCCGTGACGACCAGGAAGATCAGCAAGATGACATCACCTTGCCGGGCCCCCAGGGAGATGTCTGGGCCTTTTTTCCCCGCGGTGGTCGGCGCCTTTGCCTCGGCGATCAGGTTGATCTTGATCATGGTGTCACTCCCCGACCTGCCGTATTGCCAGACCGACGGCTACCGCCATGGCGGGCGCATGCCGATTGATCCACTCCGGATCAAAATCCGACTCGCTATACCGGATGTTCTGGAACGGGTTCATGATCTCGACAGGGACCTGAAACCTCTCGCTCAGAATCGACTCCAGGTTCAATATCTGCGAGCTTCCGCCGGCCAAGCAGATCTTGTCCAGACGATCAACCGACGACGTTGCAACGAAGAAATCCACTGTCTTCTGGAGCTCCGCCGCAAGGTCCTCCGAAACGCTGTTCAGCACTCCGGCAACCTGCTGAATCGTATGATCCCCAACCCGCTCTCCAAGCTTCAAGCTCTCCGCATCTTCACGGGTCAGGTTCAGCTCGCGCTGGATCGCTTCAGTGTACTGATTACCACCAAATGCGACGTCACGCCAGAACACAGATCGCCCATTGTCGATCACATTGATGTTCATCACCGAGGCGCCAACGTTCACCAGGGCAAACGTCTCCTCGCCGAGTGGATAGTTGGTCTCATACGCGTTCTGCACCGCAAAGACGTCCACATCGACTAGTGCAGGTTGCTTCCCAGCCTGGACCAGAACCGAGGTATAATCCGCGATCTTGTCCTTCTTCACGGCAACCAGAAGCACATCCATCGTCTCGACATCAGAGTCGTCCAAGATCACGTAGTCCAGATTGACATCGTTGATGTCGAACGGAATGTACTGCTCGGCTTCCCATTGGATAGACTCGGCAAGCTCGGTCTCCGACATGGTGGGCAGCTGAATCTTCTTGATAATCACAGAGTGCCCGGAAACAGCCGTCCCAAAACTGGCGGACTTGACGTTGTTCTCCGCGACCAATCGAGACAACGTCTCGACAACCAGTGAGGAGTCCATTATGGCGCCGTCAACGATCGCCTCCCCGGAAAGAGAAGCAATCGCCGCGTGGACAAGCTGGAACTCTCCGTTCCGCATGGGCTTCAGCTCGACGAGCTTGACCGCTGAGGAACCAACGTCACAACCAACGATCTGCTTTTTGCGTTTTCCAAACACGGCTTACACCCTGATTCCGCGGGATTTGGATATCGTTTCCATGTCGCCTCTCAACTCAGGCTAGCAAACGGGTACCACACTGTCAAGATTCTCGGCGCAAATGGTTTTACGTCTGTGATGCAGATCAGAATAACCCCGGTTTCACCCTTTGCCGCGGTCATCAATCCGGCGCCAATCCCAACCCTTTGCTCCATGATTGCTCCGCCAATCCCGAATCAATCGATCACCAATACTCCATCATTCGACGACCAAAGGCGACCGCATCGGCCACAATCGCACACGAATACCACGCCAACATCGCACACTAACCGCGACAACGCTGCACCTGAAACTCGGACGGAAACTACCACCGTACGGTCCTGAGACTCGACGCCGGCCTCGATCCGAAAAACCCATTCAAACATCTATTTATCAACGCCTTACACCTCTTCTCCGCTCCACACTCGAGACACCTTGAATCTGCTCGAGCTTGGCCAGAACTCTGCGCAGCTGGAGCGCCTCGCGCACCTCGATGACAACTGCAGCCGTCGTCCCCCGACGCGCCGACCGCTGCTGACAGCTCACGATCTGTGCACGCTCCTCCTCGATGACGTTGCAGATCGTCCCCAGCATTCCGCCGAGATCGTCGTAGGTCACATGGAGGCCGACGCGAGACGTACCGTTGGTCCCGTTCAGGGTCGACTCGGCCCAGGCCACGTCGATCCCGCGTTCCGGATGCTCCCGCAGCTGACGAACGTTCGGACACCAGCGCGAGTGCACTGCCACTCCTTTACCCCTGGTGACATACCCGACGATCTCCTCTCCGGGAACCGGGCTGCAGCAGCGCGCCAGATAGGCCAGGAAGTCGCTCTCTCCGGTCACCTCGAGCGGGGGCGCCGACTCGCGTCGTCCTGTCTCGACTGGCTCGAATCGACCCTCGTCTCGCGCCTCTGGTTCATCAGGCACTGCCACGAACTGCACAGCCAACGTGCTGGCTGTCAGACGCCCAAAGCCGATCGCAGCGCAGAGATCCTCCTCCCGCGAGTAACCGTGGGCATGCAAAGTGTGCTGCAGGTCCCCAGAGTCCAGAAACGCCTTCAGCGATGAGCCGACGCGCCGCAGCTCGCGCTCCAGCAGGCGGCGACCGATCTCCACGGCTCGGCGCTTCTCCTCTCTCTTGAGCCAGGCCCGGATCTTCGAGCGGGCTCTGCTGGTTGCAACCAGATCCAACCACCCTCGGCTCGGTTGCTGGCTCGGGGAGGTCACGATCTCGACGATGTCGCCGTTGCGGAGCTGGGTGCGAATCGGCACCCAACGGCCCGAGAGACGCGCGCCGGTACACCGATGACCCACGTCCGTGTGCACCTTGTAGGCGAAGTCGAGCACCGTCGCGCCCCGGGGAAAGGCGAGCACCTGTCCTGTGGGCGTGAAGCTGTAGACCTCGTCGGCGTACAGATCCAGGCGCAGCGTGTCCAGGAACTCGCGCGGCGTCGAGCCTTCCGTCTGGTCCAGAATCCCGCGAAGCCACGTCACCCGCGAGTCATCTGCAGTCTCCCGCGAGCCCTTCTCCTTGTAGCTCCAGTGCGCCGCAATCCCGTACTCGGCCAACCTGTGCATCTCATGGGTACGGATCTGGATCTCGAACGGCTGGCCCTCCGGGCCAACCACCGACGTGTGCAGCGACTGGTAGCCGTTCGGCTTTGGAATCGCGATGTAGTCCTTGATACGGCCGGGTACCGGCGACCACAGCTGATGGATCAACCCCAAGATCGCGTAGCAGTCCGCCACCGTCTCCACCACCACCCGAAACGCCAGGAAATCGAACACTGACGTCACATCGACGTTCTGACGTTGGAGCTTGTCCCACACGGAGTACAGATGCTTGATCCGCCCGAAGACCGTTGCATGAATCCCGTTGTGCTCAAGAAGCTCGTGCACGGTGGACTGGATCTCCTGGAACCAACGGTGTGCCGCCTCCCTCCTGTCGCGCACCGCGGCCTGCAGGCGTCCGTACTGCTGGGGCTCGAGAAAACGGAAGCACAGATCTTGCAGCTCTTCCTTCACCGTTCCGATTCCGAGCCGGTTTGCAATCGGTGCATAGATCTGTAAGGTCTCCCGAGCGATCGACAGCTGACGGGAACGGTTCAGGTACTCGAGCGTCCGCATATTGTGGAGACGATCGGCAAGCTTGACCAGAATGACCCGCACGTCGTCCACTGACGCCAGCAGAAGTCGCCGGAAGCTCTCCGCCTCGCTCGCCTCCCTGGCAGCGTAGGTGCTCTCGAACGTCGAGATCTTCGTCAACGCCTCCACCAGGCCCGAGATCTGCTCCCCGAACGCCTCCTGCAGCTCGTCCCGAGAGGTCTGGGTATCCTCGAGCAGGTCGTGGAGCATGCCGGTCGCGACCGCCACCTCGTCGAGCTCCAGCTCAGTGAGGATCTTCGCGACGTGGAGCGGGTGCGAGAGGTACGGCTCGCCGGAAAGACGGAGCTGACCCCGATGCCGGTTCGCCGCGAACACGTAGGCGCGACGGAGCAGCTCCTCGTCCATCTCCGGCCGGTACGCCTCGACCGCAGCGAGGATGCTCTCAATCCGTACCTTAGACGCCGACCCATCCATCCTTCGATTGTACGCCACGGTCGACGCGACTGTTCGCGGCGGACGGAGCGATCCTGCACGACACAGCGCTCGTGGTCATGCGGTCCGCCAACCGCCCGGCTCGAGCCATCGATAATGGACGGAAGCCTCGACCTTACGCAGGACGTCAAACGGGCTCGACGGACGTGTCAGGCGGCACGGCGCCGCTTGCCGGCGCGCATCCGCTGCAATCCCTTGGTCATCTCCAGCGCCACTGGCGAGGCGACAAAGACCGACGAGTACGTTCCAACGAGGATGCCAATCAGAAGCACGAAAGCAAACGTGTTGATCACGTCGCCTCCGAACAGATAGAGGCACAGGACGACCAACGCCGTGGTCCCGGAGGTAATCAGGGTCCGCGATAGCATCTGGTTGATCGACTGGTTCATGAGAGCGGTCAGATCGTTGCTGCGCGACAGACGCAGGTTCTCACGCACTCGATCGAACACCACGACCGTGTCGTTCACCGAGTACCCCACAAGGGTCAGCAGCGCCGCGATGGTCGGGATGCTGAGCTCGCGCTGGGTCAACGACAGCGCCCCCAGGGTCAGAATGACGTCGTGGAACAGTGCGACCACCGCCCCAATACCATACGGCAGCTGGAACCGGATCCAGATGTACAGGAGCATGCCGACCAGCGAGAAGATGACCGCCTGCCACGCCTTCCTGCGAAGGTCGACGCCCACCGCCGGGCCCACGCTCTCCGCCCCGAGCAGCGCGAACTCGCCCGCGGCTGTCACGGACTCGAGATAGCCTCTGACCTTCTGGCTCAGGCCCGAAACCTCGTCGAGCGCCTGTGGAGACGCGAAGATCCCCTCTCTCTTGCGATACTCGAGGACCGCGTCCGCCATCGGCTCGTAGTGCTCCTCGCGAGCCTCCGGACTGCCGCCCACTCCATCGGGATCCGCCTCCACCAGCATGCTGGTCAGCTCTTCCGACCCCCCTCGGTTCAGGTCGAACGAGCCCTCCAGGTCCGAGTTGTACTCGGCATCGAGGACCTCGAGAATGCGCGCAGTGAAGTCACCCTCCTCACCGATGTTCTCCAGCCGGATCAGCAGCTCGTGCTTCTCGGGCTCGTCGAACCGCTGGACAACCGCGTCGCCCACCAGGCCTTCGAGCGTGCTCCGCATCCGGCTGAGCTCCGGCGACTCCACGAACTTCAGCGTGACCTGCGTGCCGCCGACGAAGTCGATCCCGAGGTTCAGCCCCGGACCGAAGAAGATCAGTCCGAGACTGGCGAGCACCAGCAGCGTGGCGATTATGCCTGCGATGTGGCGGTAGTGGAGAAAGGGGATGTTGGTTTCCTCGAACAGCTTCATAGTCAGACTCCTGCCCCGAGACCACGGCTCGGGCGCGTACGAGATCCGTCCCGTACCTTGGACCGCCAGTGTGCGACGTTCATGGTCCGTTCCAACTCCGACCGTCCTAGATGCTCAGCGACTCCACGCGACCCGTACCGCGCAGGAGGAACATGAAGATCGTGCGCGAGACGAACACTGCAGTGAACATGCTCGCCACGATACCGATCGACAGCGTCACTGCGAAGCCCTTCACAGGTCCGGTGCCGAAGTTGAACAGAAACAGGGCGGCGATCAGGGTCGTGACGTTGGCGTCCAGGATGGTCCCGAACGCTCGCGAGAACCCGACCTCCACCGCCGAGCGGACGGTCTTGCCGATCTTGAGCTCCTCGCGGATACGCTGGAAGATCAGCACGTTCGCATCCACCGCCATGCCGATCGTCAGGATGACACCGGCGATGCCCGGAAGCGTCAGGGTTCCCCCGAAGTACGCCAGGACGCCCAACAAGAGGAGAAGGTTCAAGATCAGGGCGACATTGGCATTGATCCCCGACAGACGGTAGTACACCAGCATGAAGACCATCACCAGCGCCAGACCGAAGACCGCCGCGCGCACGCCGCGGACGATCGAGTCTCGGCCGAGGGACGGTCCCACGGTCCGCTCCTCGAGGTACGTGATCGCCGCCGGCAGCGCACCGGCGCGAAGGCTCAACGCCAGGTCCTCCGCCTCCTGCATCGTGAAGGCGCCGGTGATGATCCCCTCGTCGCGGATCTGATCCTGGATGGTCGGAGCGGAGACGACCCGGTCGTCGAGGATGATCGCCATGTTCGAGCCGATGTGCGAGGCGGTGAACCTCCCGAACTTCTCTGCCGCCGCGTTGATCAGGCTGAAGCTCACCGCCGGAGAGCCGTACCGGTCCTGACTCCGCTGTGCGGTCCGCAGCTCCCGTCCGGTGATGATCGCCGACTTGCGCACGAGGTAGTACGTCTCGGGCGCGTCCATGGCGCCCGGGTCGCCCTTGACCACCTCGCCATCGCTCGGCACCGAGCCGCCGAAGCTCGCGAGCAGGCTGCTGCGGTTCCCCGCAGGCCCTGCGAGGACCTCCTTGAGCTCCAAGAATGCGGTGTCGGAGATCAGCTCCTTGACGCGCGCCGGGTCATCGACCCCGGGCAGCTGAACGAGGATCCGCTCCTTCTCCTCCTGGGTCTGGATCACCGGCTCCGCAACGCCGAACTCGTCGACGCGGTTGGTGATCGTCTCCTTGGCGGTCCGGACCGCCTGCACGCGGATCTCCTGCACGACGTTCTCGGGAAGCGTGAACGTCCACTCGCCGGCTCTCCGCTGCACGTTGAAGTCACGCAGGTAGCCGCTGGCGATGTCGTCGAGGACGTCAGCGTCGATGCCGCTCGGCACCCGCACCGTGAACCCCGCGCTTGCGACGTTCACCTCACTGGCGCCCAGCTCCATCCCCTCGTCAGCGGCCTGGTCACGGAGCCTCAGCGCCGCGTCCTCAAGCTCCGCCTCCAGGGTGTCATCGGTATGGACCTTCATCACGAGGTGAATCCCACCTCGCAGATCGAGCCCCAGCTTGATCCGCTCTTCGGGCGGATACACGGACACGGCGGCCAGAACGACCACCACGACAATCACCACGATCCGCCACACGACTTTCCTGTCCACTCTCGCCTCCGATTACACTCTGACGTCTCGGTACGACCCCGCGCTTGGAGCCCGCACACTCGACGCCGTAGCGATCACTCCTTGGTCTGACCGCCGTCGCCGTCCACCAGGCCACCGATGGCGTTCCGTGCCACGCGGATCTTGACGTTGTCGGCGATCCGCAGATGCACCGACTGATCCTCGACGCTGGCGATGGTGCCGTAGATTCCCCCGGAGGTGACCACGCGGTCGCCCTTCTTCAGGGCGGCCAGCATCGCCTCCTTCTGCTTCTGCTGCTTCTGCGCAGGACGGATCAAGATGAAGTAGAACACCGCGAAGATCAACAAGATGGGCGCCAGCTGAAACAGCAGGCCTCCCGAGCCCCCATCACCCATGATCGAACTCCTTCCATGCCTCGGGCGTGTCCTCGCACGGCGCCGCACGGTTCGAGACCACCCGAGCACGAAACTCGCCGTAGCGGCTCGACATGATAGCTTCCCGAGCACTCCGCATCAAGCTCACGAAGTAGAAAAGGTTGTGCATCGTCAACAGAACCATCGAGGTGGCTTCGCCTGCCACAAACAAATGGCGCAACGCGCCGCGGCTATAGAGCGTGCACGTCGGACATCCACAGGCAGGGTCAAGCGGACGCGGATCCTCGCGAAAGCGGGCGTGCTTGATCACCAGGTCGCCCCGAGAGGTGAACACCTTACCAGTGCGCGCCGACCGGGTCGGCAGCACGCAGTCGAACAGGTCCACTCCCCGTTCGACTGCCACCAGCAGGTCCTCCGGGTACCCCACGCCCATGAGGTACCGCGGCCGATCCTCTGGCAGCATCTCGGCCGCCATGGCGATTCCCTCGTGCAGAGCCGTGCTTGGCTCCCCCACGGCAAGCCCTCCGATCGCATAGCCGTCGAACGGGGCTCCCGTGAGGCCCTCGATGCTGCGTTGGCGCAGTGCAGGATCGAGCCCACCCTGCTGGATGGCGAACAGACCTCCTGCCCAGCCTCGATCGCGCCGCCACCGATCGGCCTCGGCCAGGCAGGTGCGAGCCCAGTCGAGCGAACGTTCCACGGCAGTCTCCAGCTCGCGCCGCTCGGCCGGGTAGCCGACACACTCGTCGAGCACCATCGCCACATCCACGCCGAAACGCACCTGGAGCTCCACCGCGCTCGCCGGTGTCATCCGATGCGCGTTGCCGTCCAGATGCGAGCGAAACGTCACGCCCTCATCGTCAACCCGGCGTCGACTGGCCAGCGAGTACACCTGGTAGCCGCCCGAGTCCGTCAGTATCGGTCCGTTCCATGCCATAAACGCATGCACGCCCCCCAGCCTCTCGAGGACGTCCACACCTGGCCGGAGCATGAGATGGTACGTGTTGGCGAGAACCATCTCGGGCCCGATGCGCTCCAGCTCCCAGCCCGGCAAGGCCTTGACAGTTCCCGCAGTCCCCACTGGCATGAACGCCGGGGTCTGCACGACTCCGTGCGGCGTCGTCAGATCGCCCGCCCTGGCACAGCTGGCAGGATCGCGATATGACACCTCGAAGGGCAGCATCAGTACACCGGGTTCGAACCGACCACCACGCTCTCGACCGTCACCTCCGGACCCAGCTTGAGATCGAACACCTGCGTATCGACCGGCACGTTGCGCTGAATCTCGGCGAAGGCAAACGAGGTCGTGTCGCCATCGGGCTCGCGGTACTCGAACGTCACCGGCAGCAGAAGCTGACGGTGGATCTCGACATGGATCGACTCCAGCCTTTCGGAGAGCATCCGCGACATCGGCGTCAGCTCGATCTGATACGGGTCCGGCGCGCCCGGGTCCGCGAACTGCATCTGGAACTGTTTCATGAGCTCGTCCAGCGGCTGGGTACCGCCCAGGAACCGGACGAACCGTTTCTGCCGGGAGCCGATCTGCGCCCGTTCGGCACGTCGTTCCTGCGGGTAGTACGTGGTCAGGAGGTCGTCGGCAAACACCACGACCATCTCCTCCGGCTGCTCGTAGTCCCATCGCACCTGATCCGGCGCGACGTAACGGAACGTTCCGTGCGACACGACAGGCTCGAGCAGCAGGGCGTTGATCTTCCGCTGCTCGAAGCTCGCGACAAGCGACGAGGTGGCCCGCTGCCTGCTGACCACCGCATCGATCACCGCGTCCACCTTCTCCTCGATCCCAAGCGCCGAGATCTTCTCTGGATCCGGGGTGGGCGCAGGACTGTCAGCGCTCGCAACCGAGACCAGCACGCCCAACACCACTCCACTGATGATCAACCAGCTCCGCCACATGGCGCTCACTCTAGCACACGGTCCGACGACATCCTCCGGCGCCCAACGGACCCCGGTCGGCTGCGTGCTGGGACCGGTCGCCCGTCCGGGAGCACGACCGCGCTCCACCTGGCCAGAGCGGGGTCGGTACAATCGCGGAGGGAGGCCAACCATGGACCCGTCACAACCGAACCGTCCCAAGCCGCCATCGGTCACCGTCCCTCCCGAGGTCGCCCTGGGGGAGTATGCGAACTTCGTGACCATCGCCCACAACTTCTCCGAGGTCGTGCTCGACTTCGGACGGACGATCCCGGGCCGCAACGACATCCCGATCGTCGCGAGGATGGTCATGACCCCCCTCCACGCCCGGCAGCTACTGCGCGCACTGACGCACAACCTTTCGCTGTACGAGCAGACATTCGGGAAGATTCCAGATCCGCCGAAGCCGGCACAGGGCAACCCCCCGGAGCCGGGGGGAACCAGCAACACCAACTGACGCGGCCGCGGGCCGCACCTCAGACGAGCGCGAGCCGCGGTCTGCCGCCAACGGACCGTCTGCGCTCGCGATTGCACACGAACCGGGGCGGACCGATCGGCCCGCCCCGGCGAAGTGGAGAGTCGGCAGCACCTGCTGCCATCTGGTCCGGTCCGGACTAGTCCTGCCCGGCGATCTTGAGGATAACGAAGAAGAACGCATCTCCACGGGGACGGTGCACGTACAGGCGGAGGTAGCTCCCTTCCTCCAGGCCGTCCACGATCGCCATCAGCTCATCAGCCGAGCCGAGATCGGTCCCGTTCGCCTGAACCAGGACATCGCCTCGGATCAGGCCCTGCTCCGCGGCCGGCGACAGCGGACGGACGCGGGTCACCAGGACCCCGGCGTCGTCCTCGTCGAGGCCGAGCATCTCGCGCGTCCGCGGGGTGAGATCATCGATCCCGAAGCCCAGCTCCTCGAGCATGCTGCCCTCGCCCTCGTCGCCCATGTCGGCAGTGGGGTCCTCCTGATCCAGGACCCTCTCCTCGAGCTCGGCCTCGAGCGTGATCTTCTCGCCGTTACGGATCACGTCCAGCGTGACCGTCGTTCCGGGAGGCGTCGCAGAGATCTCGTCGATGAGATCGCGGTTGTCCTTGATCGCGACCCCATCCACCGCCACGATGACGTCGCCCGGCTTCAAGCCCGCCTCGTCAGCAGCGTGGCCCGGCAGGACCTGCACGACAAACGCCCCGTCCTGGCTGTCGAGACCGAACGCCTCCTGTCGCGCCGCATCCACCTCGCGGATCGTCACACCGAGGTAACCGCGCTGGACCTCCCCGCGCGTCCGCAGCTGCTCCAAGATCGCGACCACGGTCTCCACCGGCACCGCGAACCCCAGGTTCTGGCCGCGCGCGTTGATCGCCGTAGCGATGCCCACCACCTCACCGCGGGTGTTGACCAGAGGCCCTCCGGAGTTCCCGAAGTTGATCGCCGCATCGGTCTGGATGTAGTTCTCGAACGAGGTGTCCGACAGCCCGAGCACGCGACCCTTGGCAGAGACCACCCCGACGGTCACGGTATGGTCCATGTTCAGGGGGTTGCCGACGGCCATCACCCACTCACCGACTCGCAGCGTGTCGGCACTTCCGATCGGCAACGCGTCAAACTCCCGCTGCGGCTTCACCACCTTGAGAAGCGCCAGATCGGTCGGCGGATCGGTACCGACCACCTCTGCCTCGAGCCGCTGGCCATCCACCAGCTCGACCATCAGCTTGTCCGCATCCTCGACCACGTGGTAGTTGGTCAGGATCTCTCCGGACCTCGAGATGAAGAACCCGGAGCCGGAGCTACGGCGCGTCCGTGGCTCACGATCACCGCTGTCCGGACGAGGCCCGAAGAAGAACTGGAATGGGTCACGGAGCCCCCGTTGCTCGTCCTCCTCGACGACATTGGTGTTGTCCACCGATACCACCGAGGGCACAACTCGCTCCGCCAACACAGCGAAGTCTGGCGCTGCCATGGGCGCGGAGTGCGCTCCGGTCGGCTCGCTCTCGCTCCGCTGAGCATCTGCACTCTGGGTCAGATCGAAGGCGCCGCCGAGCACCATTCCGAACACCACGGCTGCCACCACCGCGGCGACAAGAGACACTGTCTTCACATGTTGCATCACACACCTCCAGGCGAGCTGGACAGCCCGCTTCCTGTCGCAGCTCCCTACAATATCCATGCCACCTGCGACCAGCCTGGAGATCTCGGTACACGCCTCGAAGGACCCGGCCGGGGTGCCAATCTGACGCGTGCAACCCTTCGCCGACGACGCCCTATTCCGCGACGAGCACCCTGTCCTTGCCAGCGTCCTTCGCGGCGTACATGGCCTGGTCCGCGGCACGCAGCAGCAGGTTCTTCTTCAGATCTGTCGTCCCCTCGCGGCGCACATGCTCCGGGTACACCGCAACCCCGAGGGAGCAGCTGAGCGGCTCGCGCCAGCTGATCGGGCCGGTGGACCAGGTGAACGTTCCACGCAGGAAATCGGTGGACTTGATGCTCTGGCGCACCCGCTCGGCGACCTTCCGAGCCGCATCCAGGTCGTGATCGGGAAGAATGATCACGAACTCGTCTCCACCGTAGCGCGCAACCGTGACGTCGGGCTCCGTCACGGTGTGACGCAACAGGTAACCGAGCTCCTTGAGCACCTGCGACCCTGCCAGGTGACCGTGGGAGTCGTTCACGTTCTTGAAGTTGTCGAGATCAAGGAAGATCAACGCCACCTTGGAGCGCTGCAGGTCGGCCCGGATCAGATGCTCGGTCAACCGGTGATGGAAGTGACGGTCGTTGAACAGACCGGTGAGATCGTCGAGGCGGGCCATCTCATGGGCGCGACGGGCGTCGAGGAGGTTCTCGATCGACAGCGATGTGTAGCGCGCGAAGATCTCCAAAAGCTGCTGCTCTGCCTCGGTGTACGGCTGGCCGTCGAGACGGTTGATGAGCTCGAGCACTCCGCACACCGCATCCTCGATTCGGATCGGGACCGCCACGAGCGACGACGTCGTGAACCCGCTGGAGCGATCGACCTCCGCACAGAAGTTCGGATCGAGGGCCGGGTCGTCCATGACATAGGCCGTTCCTGTGCGGTACACATACCCGGCCACACCCTCCGCGGCACTGAGAGCCCGGCCGGGAAGCTGGTCCGCTCTCGGACCGAACGCCGCAACGAAGTACAGCCACCTGCGCTCCGGCTCGGGACAGCGCTCCGGCGACCGGTCCATCAGGATCGAGCCTGCAGCCGACGGCACGAAGTCGTTCGCCTTGCTCAGGATCTCTCTCAGGAACCGATCCGCCGGTCGGCGGGCTGGGCCCAGCGCTGCGTACCGGTGGCGATCGAGGAACAGCTCGATATCGTCCTCAGGCAGGCAGAACACGTCACACGGCGCCATCGCGCGAGTCTATCACGCTCAGCGCACGAGCTTTCGCAGCTCCTCCTCGAGGTGCGCAACGGTCTCGGTATGGTCCGCCCGACCCGGTGCAAACCGGATCGCCTCAAGCTGCCGGCGCAGCTCGTCCACCTGTCCCCGAAGAGCATCAGTCTGCTTCGATTCTGGGCGTCCAAGCCACCACCCTTCGAGCACTGCCTGCAGTGTCCGGGCGCGCTCGGCCGGACGCTCACCGGGGCGCGCGGGCGGAAGCAGTCGCCGTGGTCGCCGGAGCAGCCACCACACCACAAGCCCGCCGAAGGCAATACCGAGGAGCACGCCACCCACGCCCCAGATCCATGTCGGTATCGCATTGGCAGAAGCCTCGACACGCTCCTCATCGAGCCCGTCTCCATCGACCTCCTGAGTGGTCGGCGCCCTGGTGGGCGTTGGTGTCACGGGGGGAGGTGCAACCGTGACTGACAGTGGTCCAAGAGACTGCCGACGGTAGGATCGACGCGACGGATCGAACACCGCAACCGACAGCGGCCCAAGGGTGATCTCGCCACTGGTGCGAGGAATGAGGGTCGTCTGCCAGCTCCGCGCGCCGCCGATGGCGCCAGCACGAACCGTCACCTCCGAGGTCTCCTCCGGCGGGTACCACTCACATCCGTCGCAACCACTCCACGACGGCG
This sequence comes from uncultured Thermoanaerobaculia bacterium, assembly GCA_964512045.1. GTDB lineage: Bacteria > Acidobacteriota > Thermoanaerobaculia > Thermoanaerobaculales > Sulfomarinibacteraceae > CAZEJK01. Next base: position 21,590 of record CAZEJK010000001.1, on the reverse strand, counting down.
GGTCCTCGACCAGCGGCAAGCTCCCTTCGCCCTCCAACGTGACGGTCACCACCACTGGCTCGCCGAGCTCCACCTCCTTCGGCTCCGCGGAGGCGCGATACCGCAGCTGTCCGACAGCTCCCACGAACCCCGGAGGGGGATCGGGGCGATCGAGCACGGAGATCGTGGCCGCTGCCGCGGTACGCTCCACCACCTGCGGTCGCGCGAAGAAGGCATCGGAGCGCAGCATCACACGCGCCGAGCACGACGGCAGCTCGAGCTGGCCACTTCGCAACGGAATGAGCATGAACCTCGCGACCGGGAACCGCCAGTAGCGCACCCCGTCCACCTGCACCTGCTCCGACTCCGAGGACGGGTCGTTTCCCTCCACAGCCTGACTCCACCAATCCGGAAACGTGGGCGCCTCGCGCCACTCGAACGAGCTGACGTTGGCGGTCGTGTCCAGTACAACGGTGACCGCCAGCGGCTGTCCCACGTAGACCTCGTTCGACTCCGCCAGCAGGCGCAGCTCGACCTTCGCGGTTCGCCGCTGGCTCTCGCCTCCGAAAAGATCGTCAAACGGGCTCAACGGATGGCGCGGCTGCGGTCGTGACGACTGTTGGCTTCCGGCAACGGCCTCGGAGGTCATCGGACCGGACCGCAAGGTGGCATCCTCCACCCGGACCTCCACCGGACCGACCCGGATCGGTCCCTGCTCGATGGCTCGCACGGCCCAGATGAAGCTGATGGAGCTTGTGGTCTGTCCGTTGACCATGCTGAACCGGCGCGAGGTGCTCGGTCCACCCACGATCTGGAGATTCGACAGCTCTCCCAGCTCGGGCTGGGAGAGGACCTTCTGCGTACCCGTGATGGTCACCGTCAGCTGCGCGGTGTCCTGAACCCCCGGACGCTCGGGCGCCAGTCGGACCTCCAAGGACGGCGCCTGGGCATGGCTTGCGGTCGCCACAAGCAGCACCAGCGGACACAGCGTGGCGATCGCCCAGGCGCACCGACGTTGTGTCGCGGTCCTCACCAGTCCTTCTCCACTGCTGCCGGCTGCGGAGTCCGCTTGAGCATCTCCTCCCGAGCTTCGGCCTCGGCCCGCTCGAGTGCGCCGAACACCGCTCTCGACGGGTCCGGCGTCGGGGTCGGACGAGCACCCTGTTGACCCGGTTGCGGCTGCGGAGTCGCAGTCGGGGTGGGTTGATCCCCTCCGGAGGACTGCTGCTGCCTGTCCTGGCTGTCCTCGTCATCCTGGTTCTTCTGCTCATCCTCCTGCTGCTGCTCGCCCTGCTGCTGCTCGAGCATCCGCAATGCGAGCTCATAGTTCCGTTTGACATCAGGATCGTCCGGAGCAGCGAGCAACGCACGCCGCAGCGCTTGCACCGCCAGCTCGGGCTGCTGTGCCAGTAGACCGGCCGTCCCGAGGTTATAGGTCGCCGAAGCTTCGAGCCCGCCCTGTGCAGCCGCCTCGAGCTCTCGGGCCGCAGCGTCCACATCCCCGAGCGCACCGAGTGCCGTCCCGAGGTCGTAGCGTCGCCGCGGATCGTCCGGCGCCAGCTCGGCTGCGCCGGTGAACGACTGCGCGGCGGCGTCACGGTCGCCGTCCTCCCACTGGCGCACACCACGACGCGCGAGCCGCCGGTCTCCGCCGGGAACCAGCCGTTGCCACCAGGCGACATCGTGCGCACCCTCTGGCGTCGACACGAGGCCAGAGGGCTCGTTCAGCACGCCCTCGGAGGACGACGGCTGTGCGGCGAGGGCTGATCCAAGGAACGGACCGTAACCGATCACCCACAGGACAGTCGCCGCAGCGACGTGCAGCCTGCGCCACGGCGACAGGGCGAAGCCGCTCACCGCGAGCACCAGCGCCGCCACAACGAACAACCGGTAGCGTTCGACGCGACGGCTCGACTGACTCGTCTCCACCTCGCGGGCACGGATCTCCGAGAGCAGCGAGACGAGGTCCCGGACCACCGATGGGCTCGTCAGCTCGACCACGCTCCCGCCGGTGGGCTCGGTCAGACGTTCGAGCGATGCTCGGTCTGCCCTCGTCACGACCGGCCGACCGGCCGGATCTCGTTTGTACGAGCTCGTCCCGCTCGAGCTTTCCTCAGGAATCAGCCCTCCATTTTCGGTACCGGCGAGCAGGCCAACAGCAGTGACACCCGCCTCCGACAGGCGCTGCGCCGCCGCCTCCACACTCCCCTGGAGGTTCTCGCCATCCGACACGACGATGACGACTCGACCCACCCCTTCCGGGGGAAGCAGCTCGAGCGCACTGTCCACCGCACGCTCGAGGTTCGACCCGGGGAGCGTGACCATCTCCGGTGAGACCGATGTCAGGAATGTCCCGGCGGCAGCAAGGTCGATGGTCAGGGGCACCAGCGGGTACGCATCGCCTGCAAACACCACCGCACCAACCCGGTTTCCTTCGAGCAGGGGCAACGCCCGCTGTACGACAGCAACCGATCGCTGCAAGCGTGCTGGTGGAACATCCGGACACCGCATCGATGCCGACACGTCCATCGCAACGACGAGATCGCGCGTCACCACCGGCGCCAAGCTCTCCACCTCACCCCATTGCGGCCGAGCAGCGGCCACGACTGCGAGGGCCGCCGCCAACGCCCACAGGATCATGCGCGCACGGCCCGTGGACGGCGCACCGCCCATGACACGAAGCCAGACCCCCGGGCTGGCGACCCTCCGCTGCGCACGCAGCCGCTGACGGTGGCGCCACAACGCAGCGGCGACACAACCGGGCGGCGCCAGCAGGAGCCACAACCACACCGGCTCGGCAAACGTCACCACAGTGTCCTCCCTGCAATCGACTCGATCCCTACAGCCAACAGCAGGAGACCCGCCGCAGCCAGGGCCCAGGGTTCGAAACGCTCCCGGTACCGCACCAGCTGCGTCGAGGTGAACTCGGTCCGCTCCATCTCATCGATCTGCTCGAACACCTGCCGAAGTGCCTCGGGATCCCGCGCACGGAACGCGGTCCCGCCGGTACGCCGCGCGATCTCGGCGAGCAGCTCCGGGTTCACCTCCACCTCGACCCGCCGTGTCTGCACCGCGGTCCGACCCGTCAGAGGATCGCGCACCGTCACAGGTATCGGTACGACCCCACCGGAACCGACCAGCACCGTGTGCACCGTGATGTCCTGCTCCACAGCAAGATCCGCAGCGGTCATCGGGTCCAGCTGGCCGGAGTTGTTGGAGCCGTCCGTGACCAGAATGATCACCTGCGAGGGGGCGTCAGAGTCCCGCAGCCTGGAGACGGCAGTCCCCAAACCCATGCCGATCGCTGTGCCGTCCGGCAGAGCGCCGATCTCGACGTCCCGCAGGAGCTGGCCAGCCACCTTGTGGTCGAGCGTGATCGGGCACAGTGTCACCGCCGCACCGGCGAACACGACCAACCCAATCCGGTCGTTGACCCGCGCCTGGAGGAACGAGCGGATCACCTCCTTGGCCACCCCGATGCGATCGGATGGCTCGAAGTCCAGCGCGGCCATCGAGCCAGAGATGTCCAGCGCCACCACCATGTCGATACCCCTGGCGTGCTGGGACTGGCTGGACAGGACCTCCTGAGGCCGAGCCAGCGCGACCGCCAGCGGCACCACCGCCAGGGCCGCGAGCACGCCGGCCACGGCCGTGGCCACCGCAGCCAGGACCAGGCGACGGCGGCCTTGCACACCGCCCGTCGGATGCGGGAACCGCTGCCACCGACGGCGCACGAACCACACGATCAACGCAGGTATCAGCAGCGCGGCGGCCGCCAGCCAGAGCGGTTCCGCGAACCGGATCATGCCGCCTCCTCGGACTCGGCGTTGCCTGCGGCCGTCAGGTCGGCCTCCAGGGACCTGGCGCCCTCCTGGAGCCACGCAACGGCAGCGACAAGCTCATCAGATCCCACGGGACGCTGCGCGAACCGGGCGTGATCCACGACCGTCAACATCCGATCGAACGCACGCTGGACGGGCTGCGCCCATCCGTGCTGCCGACCGACCACGCGAAGCTCCTGGGACGTCATGTCCGTTGCCGGCTCGCCCGTACGACGCTCGAGGTACCGTCGCAACGCCACGGCCAGCCGGTCGCATACGACGAGATCCTCGTCCTGTCCGATCGCCTCCTCGATGGCCCGCACGGCACGCTCCAGCTCCTCGATCGGCGACAGTGCAGGCGGGATCGTTGACGCCGTCGCCTTCCGCCGCCGCCACAGCAGACCGAGCATCACACCGAAGAGCAGCGGAACCATGAGCGGCGCCACCCACTCCCAGGGGAAGCCCGCTACGCCCACCGGCTCGCGCATCGGGGCCGGCTCTGCTTGGCCGCCCTCCTCCAGCACAGAAACGACCTGCACCTGTCCTGGCTTCTCCACGGCGATGGTGCGTCGCTCGGGGGTGCGCACCGTCACACGCATCGGGGGCAGCTCGAGCTGGCCGAGCTGCATCGGCGCCATGCGAGCCGACCATGCTGGCGGATCTGCATTGTCCACAGGCTGCAGCGACAGTAGCTCCCACGCCCCGTTCGCCTCGATCTCCACCTCCGGCTCGCCCCACAGCCAGCTGTCATCGCCCCCGCGAGCCACGACCGTCACGGACACCGCTTCGCCGACGGTCAGTGGGCCCGGCGAGTCGACGGTGGCCACCAGCTCCGCCGCCGTCAACGGTCTGACCGCCAGCAGCATCAGCCCGAAGAGACGTACCCAGCACTTACCGCGCACGACGGCGCTCCCGTCGCTCCAGCATCTCGCGAACCTGCGGGAGGTACTCCCGGTCCGTGGAGAGCTCGACCACGTCGATTCCCGAAGGTACGCGGATCGTCTCGTCGCGTCCACGGTCGAACGTGAACCGTTGTCCGCCCTCCGCGCTCTGTGCCGGCAGCACGCCACCTCTCGGGCCGACTGTGGCCAGCGTGTCGTGAACACGCACAATCACCAGATCATGACGGTTCGCCGTGGCGACCAGCTCGCGACGAGGCATCGGGCACGCGCCGTCCACCACCGCTACAACCACACCCCGGCGCTGCAGCAGCCGGTCCGCAGTGCGCAACGCATCCGCGAAGACCGTGCTGCTCCCGGCAGGCACGGCGCCAAGGACCTCGCGCACGATTCGGAGCCCGTGCCGCCATCCACGCCGCGGCGGAACCAAGCGTCGTATGGACTCGTCGAACAGCACCGCTCCGACGCGATCTCGCCGCGCGCCAGCCAGGACGAACAGGCTCGAGACCTCAGTGATGAGGTCGTGCACCGTCAACACGCCACTTCCGAAGCGTGTCGACGCCGACAGGTCCACCAGCAACAGGACGGTCAGGTCGCGCTCCTCGCGGTACACCTTGACATACAGCTGATCGTTGCGCGCCGTCACGTTCCAATCAATGGTTCGGACATCGTCGCCGGAGCGATACTCGCGCACCTCTTCGAGCTCCAGGCCACGACCGCGAAACGCGCTGCGGTACTGGCCCGCAATCCCGGCCTGCATCGCCTGCCGTGCGCGCACCTCCAGTCGTCGGACCTCGGCCTGGAGCGCGCTGATGTCCGGACCATCCGTTCGCCGAACGTCGGGTCGGCCCAGGTAGCGGGCGAGGCTCAAGCGCATCGCACCCCCGGTCACGGCACCTCGACCGCCAGCAGCACGCGATCGATCACCTCATGTACGTTCACGTTCTCAGCCTCCGCCTCGTAGGTCAGAACCAAACGGTGCCGGAGCACTGCCGGCGCCAGCTCCTTGACGTCCTCGGGCGTCACGTGGGACCGGCCGCGCAGCAACGCCAGCGCCCGCGCGCCGCGGGCGAGCGAGATGGCGGCACGCGGCGAAGCACCAAAGGCGATAAGCGGCACCAGATCGCCGAGCCCCACCTCTGCCGGCCGGCGCGTCGCCGTCACCAGCCGCACCACGTAGTCGCGCACCCGCTCGTCCACGTAGACCCGCTGACACACCGCGCTCATCTGCGAGATCTCATCGACCGACAGCACCGGCCGCGCCCTCGGGAACGTGTCTGCCAGGTGGAAGTCGAGCACGCGTCGCTCCTCTTCGGCCGAAGGGTACTCCACGAGGATCTTGAGCATGAACCGGTCGAGCTGCGCCTCCGGCAGCGGGTAGGTTCCCTCCTGCTCGATCGGGTTCTGGGTGGCGAGCACCACGAACGGCTCCGGCAGGGCGAACGTCTCGTCCCCGATGGTCACCTGGCGCTCCTCCATCGCCTCGAGCAGCGCGGACTGCACCTTTGCAGGAGCCCGGTTGATCTCGTCGGCCAGGATGAGATTGGCGAACACCGGCCCCTTGTGGGCAACGAACTCGCGGTTCTTCGGATCGAAGACCAGGGTGCCGGTGAGGTCCGCCGGCAGCAGATCCGGTGTGAACTGCAAACGCTGGAACATACCCTGAACGACGTGTGCCATGGTGCGCACCGTCAGCGTCTTTGCCAGCCCCGGAACACCTTCCAAGAGCACGTGTCCGCGGCACAGCATGCCGACGAGAATGCCCTCGATCAGGGCGTCCTGACCCACGACCACCTCTCGCACCGCGTTGTGCACATCTCCGAGCCGAGCCACGTGCTCGCCGATCTGCGGCTCCCGATCGTTCACATCCATAGCGACACCTCCACCCTACGACCGTGAAACTCCGCGCAAGGATCGTGCCTAACTCACACACCCAGGCGCACGTGCCCAGGGCGTCGATTCGGCTCGAAGAGCGCCAGATCGGCACGCTCCCTCGCCTGAAACCGCGCGAGGTCAGGCGCTGCTCTTGTCTGAGGCATCGAGTCGAGCTACCTTCAAGATTGATGACCACAGGAGCACAGATCGGCCGTTACAGGATACTGCGCACGCTGGGACGTGGCGCCATGGGCGTGGTGTACCTTGCCGAAGACCCTCTGATCGAGCGTCAGCTGGCGCTGAAGACCCTGCGCGTCGATGTGGACTCCGAGGTCGCCCAGGAGTTCCGTGAGCGGTTCTTCCGCGAGGCCCGAGCTGCGGGACGTCTCAATCACCCCGGGATCGTCACCGTCCACGACGTGGGCGAAGACGCCGCGACCGGGGTGGTGTACATAGCGATGGAGCTCGTGCACGGCCGCAACCTCAAGGCGCTCCTCAGGGAGGGCGAGACTCTCCGACCCTCGCAGGCGGCACGACTCGCTGCAGAGGTGGCCAAAGCACTGGACTATGCACATCGGATGGGGGTCGTGCACCGCGACATCAAACCGGCAAACCTGCTGGTGACCAGCGACGGGACCGTGAAGATCACCGACTTCGGAGTCGCTCGGCTCGAGTCCAGCAACCTGACCGTCGACGGCCAGTTCCTCGGAACACCGAACTACATGTCCCCCGAGCAGGTCACCGGTCAGGCGGTCGACGGTCGCAGCGACCTGTTCTCGCTCGGTGTCGTGCTGTTCGAGCTGCTCACGGGCCGCCGACCATTCACTGGAAACACCTTGCATGAGGTCACCACTCAGATCGTCCAGGCGCCCGCACCGATCCCGTCCTCGCTCAACCCGACCCTCCCTCCATCACTGAACCCGATCGTTCTCAAGTGCCTGGAGAAGGAACGTGAGCGCCGATTTACCTCCTGCGCCGATCTCGCTGCAGTCCTGTCAGCGCTCGCTCGCTCGTTGGTCGATCGGGATCCGGACGATCACGCCCAGACCGGGGTCTTCGCGCCAGACCTGCAAACTCACATGGCGTTCGAAGACGCCCAGAGCGTCACCACCGCCGATGTGGCCAGCCAGACGGTTACAGCATCGGCCTCCGAGCCCCAGACACCGTTCCCACCCGACCTCCCGGAGGAGCCAGAAGAGCTCTCGCAACCGCTGGGCGACTCACAGCTCCAACCTCCTCACGACACGGCCGACGCGACGCTCGCGTCGACCGACTCCTCGGCGGCTACCGAACATCGGGAGCACGCAGCTGCAGACGGCGACCGGAAGCTCGCGATGCTACGCTGGCCGGTGCACGGTCGCTGGGTGGCGGCAATCGTCGGCGGATCTGCCGCGGTGGTCGTCATCGCCATCGTTATCCTCGGCACACTTCGCGACCGCGGCCCATTTGCGGCGCCGAGCCTGGCGGCGCTGCACACGCAGCATGTGGTTGCACGCACGCTCTTTGATGCGACCACGGCACTCGAGGCCAACGATCCCGTCCGTGCGGAGTCGCTGGCTCTCGCAGTGCTCGACCAGGATCCCACCTCGCCAGCGGCGCGGGCGGTCGTGCGTCAGGCGCGCGCGGCGCTCGAACGACAGGCGCGCGAGGCCTCCACGCAGGCGCGGGTCTCGGAGCTGGTGTTCGAGGGCCGCCGGCTGTACCGGCGGGGTCAGTACGCTGCGGCCGCAGAGCTGTTTGCGGAGGCGACGACCGCAGACCCTGACAACGAGATCGCCGCCAGCTTCCTGGAGCTCTCGCGGGAGCGCACCAAAGGCGCAGCTCCGGGATCGCAGATGCAACCGGCACCATCACAGCGGCGGCGGGCGCCCACCCCTGCCCCTGTGCGCAAGGCGACGCCGGCCACGGCAGAGCTTCTGATCTCGTTCGACTCTCCATTGAGCAGCGGAGCCATCATCGTGCAGGTCGGGTCGGCTGCAGCCACCACATTTGACTTCAGCTTCACGACCCGCGGCGTCCTCGGCTTGCGACGATCCGGCACCGGCCAGGTCCGCAAGAGCCTGACCGTGCCATCGGGCCGCCAGCTCATACGGGTCGAGCTGCGCAACGCAGCCGGCAGAACGCTCGGCAACGAGACGTTCGAGCGCAGGATCCGGGGCGGGAGCCGCTGGACACTGCGCATCGATCTCGCGAGCCCCTCGGCGACGCCTCTCTTCTACCTGGTCGCCATCGACTCCTGACGCTCCTCCCGCCAGGACCACACCGGGAACCGGCGAAGGCTCTCGAGTCGGCTCGAAGGCCTGTCGCCACCGCTGCCGCCCGCTATACTGCGAGCGTGGAACACCACACCAGATCCATCGGTCCGTTTCAAATCGCGGAGTCTCTCGTATCCTCCGGTCGCGGTTCCGTTCTCAAAGCCTGGGACCCTCGGCTCCAGCGCTGGGTCGCCATCAAGTGCCTCGCAGAGGCCGGATCGTTGCGAGATGCCGAACGGCTCCGGCGCGAGGCGCGAGCGCTCGCTGCATTGGACCACCCGAACATCGTCACGATCTACGACATCATCTCGGAGAACGGACGAGACGTGCTCGTCATGGAGCTTCTGGACGGAGTCACGTTGGCACAGCGCCGCGAACGAGGCCCCATGGATGCCGCCGAAGGCCGACGCATCATCGCGAGCATCGCCGACGCCCTTGCCGCTGCGCATGCAGTCGGGATCGTCCATCGCGACCTCAAGCCGTCGAATGTCGTGCTCACGGGCTCTGGCGTGCGGGTGGTCGACTTCGGTCTTGCGCAACGCCCCGACGAGTCGCGCCTGACGCAGGAGGGCGTGGTCATGGGCTCGAGCCGGGCCCTTGCGCCGGAGCAGGCACGCGGTGAGCTCGCCAGGCCGAGCAGCGACGTCTTCGCGCTTGGCAGCCTGGCCTATGAGCTCCTGAGCGGCGTCCATCCGTTCGCCGCGGACGATCCGTTCGAGACGATGCGTCGAGTCGCAGCGGCTCGACCACGACCGCTCGAGGAGGTGGCCTGTGGCGTGGATCCTGATCTGGTCGCTCTCGTGCATCAGATGCTGCACCCGGATCCTGCAGCGCGTCCTCCCGCTCACGACGTGGCATCGGCATTGAAGACCGTCCAGGACGACCCGAGAACGCGCCGGCCCGTACGACTCGCGCGCACAGCGGTGCTGGCTCTCTGCGCCGTTGTCCTGCTGGCAGTCGGCGGTCACCTGTTCGTCAAGCACTCCGCAGGGCCGGACGGCGACGGCCAGCATATTGCGATTCGACCGGCGCTCGACCGCCACGCACGGGTCGTCAGAGCCGGGCTCACCACTGCCGTGGCGTCGGGTCCGGGCGTCTCGGTGGAGGACGCGGCCCACATGGCCTCGCTTGCCTGGGCGCCCGCGGACGAGGTTGCGCGTGTACTCGGCAGCGACCAGCTGATCGATGTGGCCACCACCAGCATCGGCGTGGTCGTCCGGCGGTTCATCCCACATCACGGCTGGTCGCTCGTCGGATCTCCGATCCCGGTGGGTTCAGCCGATCATCAGGCATGGCAGGCAGGGTTTCGGATCGGCGGGGCGGTCCTCAACGAAAGCGTTCCGCTACCTGTCGTCGGCACAGTGCACAGCGCCGCCATCGCCTCGTTCCTCGATATCGAGCAGCAGGTGCGCCACGGTCGCACTCACCCCAGAGGTGATGTGCTCGCCACCCTGAAGACGATCCACCACACATCTCCAGGGCTTGTCGATGCCGCCCTGCTCGAGTCCGAGGTCGCCCACGCCCTGTGGGCCGTCGACCCGACGCGAGACGAGCTCCTCCGACGCGCGCAGGACGCTCTGGTCCGCGTCGAGTCGATCGCGCCCTCTGACGGCCGTTGCATGGTCCGCAGGCTGAACCTGCAGACAGCGTGCCGGGGCCGTGCGGACACGCGGCTGATCGACGCAGCAGTCAAACGTCTCCCGGCACACCCGTCGGCGCCGATGTGGGCTTCCGTGTTTGCGGGGGTGCTGCCGCCTGAACGTCTGGACGAGCAGCTCGTTGATCGGCTTTCCGCACCGAGCTTGGCGGCGCTCGCCCATCTCGAGCAGGCCCACGGGCTCCACCATCGTGCCGAAGCTCACCGGGCCAAGGCGGTGGATCGTGGAGGCTACTCCCCCGTCAACCTGGCCTCGGCAGCCAGCCGGGAGCTCGATCGCGGCGATCCGAAGGAGGCTGAGGCGTGGCTCAGGTCACTGCGCCGGCGACTCCCACATCCGGTCGTCGATCTCCACTTGGGAATCGCCCGGATTCTCCAGGGCGATCTCGCCGGTGGATGCCACACCATTGACGCCATAGCTCCACACGGTGTCGATGCGACGCTCGAGGCGTGGCGCAGCGCGTGTCGGACGTGGACCGGCCACGCCACCGTGTCGCTGCTCCGTGCTCAGACACCAACGCCGCCAGCAGATGGTGCAACCCTCGCCGAGCAGATCGGCTGGCTCTGGAACCACGCGCTCACAGCTCCGAGCCCGAGCATCGAGGCCCGCGGGCTTCTGCTCGAGCTCCATGCCGACCCTCCGAAGATGCTACGAGCACGAGTGCTCATCGCCTGTGCGGATGCCGCGATCGGCGAACGCGAGCTTGCGCGTGCAACCCTCAAACGAGCCCTGCAGGACGGCGCCAGCCGTCACTGGCGCCGGCTCCCCTGGTTCGGTGAGGAGGTCTCGAGCCCGAGCCAGCACGGGTCAGTCGGCTGTGGACGAGCCGACGCCATCCAGTGATCCGGCCATCGATACCACCAGCTCGTCCGGATTCCAACGCGCGCGGATTGCGGACCGTACGTCATCCAGCGAGGCATCTCGCAGACGTCGCGGCCGGCTATCGAGATCCTCGGGGCCCTGCCCGGAGCTGAGGGCGAGGACGAGCTCGTTGGCAAGACCGCTGTTGGTCGCCAACGCGACCTTGTACGAACCGGCCTGTGACTCCCGCTCCTCGTCGAGCTCCGACTGGCTCGGCCCCGCGTCACAGAACCGACACACCTCGTGCCGCACGAGATCCACCGCCCGCTCGACGTCCTTGCCCGCGACGCCCAACCGTACCGCCCACGGCCCCGGCTGGTGAATCGTCCCATAAAATCGCGAGTGGATCCCGTAGGTGAGACCTGCCTCGTCACGCACGACACGGCCGAGTCGAGAGGTGAGCGTGCTGTACCCGAGAACCGAGTTGGCCAGCCAGGCCGCCGGGAAGTCGGAGTCGACTCGGCACAGGGTCGATCGCTGACCGACGAACACGTCGACGTTGGGACGGTCCTCGAGATGAGTACGCCCTCCGTTCTGCGTGGGCGCGCCCGGCGGCGGCGAAAGTGCCGGCTGCTCCCGACCTCCACCCCAACCAGACATCGTCCCCTCGAGGACACTCACCAACCGCGCGTGGTCGACGTCACCCACCGCCGCCAGGATCAAGGAGGTGGGTCCATACGTGTGCCTGTGGTGCGCCTCGAGTGCGTCGCGGTGCACCGCTCGCACCGCCTCCTCGCGCAGCTCGATCGGACGGATATGGTGCGGATGCCCGTCGCCGTACAGCTGACGGCTGAGCGCGGCGTACGCGCGCATGCTGGTGTGCGTCCGCTCGCGGGCCAGTGAGGCCAGTAGCCGCTCCCGCACCCGATCCAGCTCCTCTGCGGGAAACGTCGGCGCCCGGAGCACCTCGATCAGGAGCTCGATCAACCGTCCGAAATGGTCGGCCAGTCCCTGCGCCGAGAAGCTCACCAGAGTGGGCATCGACGCCGGCGCATCCACCCCCAGCTCCAGCCCGCGATCCTCCAGCTCGCGCGCCAGCTCCATGCGAGACCAGCGGCGCGTCCCCCGCTTCAGCATGGCGGCGGTCACGCTCGCCACCTCGGGCCTCCCGGTCGGAGCAAACGAGCGCCCAGCCAGAAGGGTGCCGGCAACGGTGATCGTTGGGGCAAACGGGTTGTGCACCGAAACGAGGCGTGCACCGTTGTCGAACACGGTCTGGCGGACGCGTTCGGCGAACGGCTCATGCAGGTAGCACGGCCTCGGTCCCGGTGCTCGAACCACACCGGGACCGCCGTCGCTGGGCTCGGTGGGCAGGAACCAGCCTGCCGTGAGGTTTTCGTCCCGCAAGTACTCCGCCGCAACACGCCGCACATCCTCTGGCGTCACCGCGGAGACATCGTCGAGCTCATGCACGAAACGTGTCCAATCCCCCATGGCAACGGACTCGGTCAACGCGGCCGTCATGCTTCCGGGAGACTCCCGGTGGAAGGCAAGATCGGTCTGCACCTGCGCCCGAGCGCGCCGCACCTCGTGCTCCGACGGCGGCACGGCAGCGAGAGTGGCGACCTCCTCCCGAACCCGCGCCTCCACCTCGTGTGGATCGACCCCGGGAACGGCAGAGGCGAAGGCATGGAAGAGCCCAGGATCGTGGAACTGAGTCGGAAACGTGTGCACCGCCAGGCAACGGTTCGGCTCCACCAGCGCCTGGTACAGCCGTGAGGTCACTCCTTCTGACAGGATCTGTCCGAGGACCGAGAGCGCCGGCAGGTCTGGATGCGTCCCCTCGGGGATGTGCCACGATAACGCCATCCACGGCAGATCGCCCACCCGATGCAGCTCGAACCGGCGCTCGCCCCGTTGCGGCGGCTCCACCGTTCGCTCGGCCGGCAGCTGGGCCCCGGTTGGACCGAAGCGCTCGAACGTGCTCTGGATCTCTGCCAAGGCTGCATCCGCGGCGATATCTCCAACCACGATCGCAACGGCGTTGGACGGGTGGTAGAACCGGTCGTAAAACGATCGCAAAGCGTCGCCGCGGATGCTCTCCACGTCGGCTCTCCAACCGATCGTCGGGTGGCGGTACGGATGCTCCAGGTACGCCATCGCATACGAGTGCTTCATCAACAGGTCGACCGGATCGTTCTCGCCCATCTCCAGCTCGTTGAGGACGACCGTTCGCTCCCTCGCGAGGTCGTCAGGGTCCAGCAGCGCTCCTCGCATCCGATCCGCTTCCACGTCCACAGCAAGGGAGTAATGCTCCACCGGCACCGTCTCGTAGTAGTTCGTTCGGTCGAGCCAGGTGCTGGCGTTGAACGAGGCGCCGACCCGCTGAAGGACTCGCGCGACATCGTTGCCGGAGGCGCGGTTATAGCGCTGGGCGCCCTTGAACATCAGATGCTCCAGGAGGTGTGTGGCGCCGGTCTCGCCGGTCCGTTCATGCCGCGATCCGACCAGGTACACGACCCCGAAGCTCACCACCGGCGCGACCGGAGTCGAGGCCGTAATGACTCGCAAACCGTTGCTGGCGAGCACCCACTCGCTGAACCCATCGATCTCCCGTTGGAGCTCGAAGTCGTGACTCGGGGCCATCGCTGTACCTCCCCACCTCCATCCTTGCCGGAGGCGAGCATGAACACTATCATGCTCGCCGAGGAACGCGGAGGAGGTCGAGATGTTCCGATCCATCAGTCTGATCGCATGTGGAGCTCTGGCAGTCATGGCCGTAACCGTACCGAGCGCGCTCGCCGCAACCAACAGTGAGGAGGTGGAGATGACGTCGGATCAGTTGGTCCACCAGTGGGACCTGACGGACATCTATCCGTCCGACGCTGCGTGGCACACTGCGCGCACGGAGCTCGAGCAGAGCCTCGAGGACCTGAAGGCGTGTGCCGGAACGCTCGGCACGAGCCCGGAGCGTCTCGCGTCGTGCCTGGACACGTTCTCCGAGCTCGGTCAGGAGCTGATCCGTCTCAGCTCGTACGCGGCAATGCTCTCCGACGAGGACACCCGAGACTCGGAGGCGTTGGCCATGCGCCAGGTCGCCAGCAGCCTGGAGACCTCCTTCGCCCGGGCCTCGAGCTTCCTCGAGCCAGAGATACTCGCGATCGGCGAGGAGCAGATCGACGAGCTCCTGAGGGCGAGTCCCGAGCTGTCAGACTACCGGCACTTTCTCGACAACATCCTGCGTCTGAAGCCCCACACCCTCGATGCGGCCGGTGAGGAGCTGATCGCCACCGCCGGTCTGATGGCCAGCGCGCCATCGTCGGTGTACGGGATCCTCGCCAACGCCGACATGCCGTGGCCGACCCTGACGCTATCGGACGGAACCGATGTCCGGCTCGACCAGGCCGGTTACTCGCGGTACCGCGCGGTACCGAGCCGCGCCGACCGCACGAAGGTGTACGAGAAGTTCTGGTCGACCTGGCACGACTACCGCCGGACGTTCGGCGTCGCCCTGTACTCCCAGCTTCAACGTGATCTGTTCTACGCACAGGTCCGGAGCTACCCCACGTGCCTGGCCAGCGCGCTTGCTGACAACAAGATCCCGGAGGAGGTGTACCACACGCTGGTCGCCTCCACGAACCGGCATCTCTCGACGCTCCACCGCTATCTGAAGCTCCGCGCACGGATGCTCGGGATCGACGATCTGCGCTACCACGACCTCTACCCACCGCTGGTCTCGAGCGACATCACATTCCCGATCGACACCGGCAAGGCGGTCGTGCTCGAGTCGCTGGCGCCTCTCGGAGCGGAGTACGTCGAGGTCGTTCGCACGGGCTTTGACGACCGCTGGATGGATGTCTTTCCGCGACCTGGCAAGCGCGCCGGCGCGTACTCCAACGGCAGCATCTACGACCTCCATCCGTACGTGCTCCTGAACTACAACGAGGACTATGAGTCGGTCTCCACATTGGCGCACGAGTGGGGTCACGCCATGCACTCCCATCTCGCCAACGCCACCCAGCCCTACCCCAACGCCGACTACTCCATCTTCGTGGCCGAGGTTGCCTCGACGTTCAACGAGGCGCTGCTCCTCGACCACGTGCTCGCCAACGCCGAGACCGACGAGCAGAAGCTCTACTACCTCGGCTCGGCGCTCGAAGGCCTGCGCACCACGTTCTTCCGCCAGGCGATGTTCGCCGAGTTCGAGCTCGCAATCCACCAGCTGGTTGAGCGCGGCGACGCGCTGACCGGAGATCGGTTCTCCGAGATCTACGGCGAGCTCCTGCGGCGGTACCACGGTGAGGCCGAAGGCGTGGTGGCCATCGACGATCTGTACACGATGGAGTGGGCCTACATCCCACACTTCTACTACAACTTCTACGTGTACCAGTACGCCACATCGTTGGCTGCGGCATCACTGTTCGCCGAGCAGGTGCTGGACGGCGAGAAAGGCGCCGTCGAACGGTTCTTGGGCGTTCTCCAGGCAGGCGGTTCCGAGTATCCGTACGAGCTGCTGCGGGACGCAGGGGTGGATCTCGCCAGCGAGGCGCCCTACGACGCCCTCGCGGCTCGCATGAACGGCATCATGGACCAGATCGAGGCGATTCTGGACCGTCAGGGCTGACAGCCTGCCGGGCTGGCCGCAGTGACGTGCGGCCGGCCCGCTGTCTTCACGAGCAAACGCTCGTTCGCGACACCACACGACATACTGAACGGGTGGAAAGCCAGTACCCATTGTCCAATACGGCCGCGGATGGCCTTCGCTACTACGCGCCCGCCATTGGGTTCGAGGCGCCGGGCACGACGCGCATCTCGACCTTCTCGATCGCCTCGATCTGACCCTCACTCCGCTGCTGCCGACTGAGGCGCACAGTGGCCCCTGCCTCGATCGCCAGCCACCACTCGAACTGCAGCTCGTCGTCGCCCGTGTCACTCTGGTACCGGACCGAGACCTCGGCGCTCCCGGTGCACGGCTCGTCGGATGCGCAGTGGAGGTCGAACGCCCAGGTGTTCAGCAGAGGGCTCGGCGTGACCCGCACCGACACGAGCTGCAACGGCATGCCCTGACACACGAACGTCACGTCGTCGGTGACGTACGCGGATCGTTCCTCCGGCGGCGGCGAGGTCGGCGTGCTCCGATCCTGGTGAGAGCTCACGATCCAGTAGACGATCCCCCCCACGACGAGCACCAAGACGACGCCCCCAACGAGTGCACCGCGTCCACGCATACTGATCCTCCAGAGCTCTCACGCTCACGCCCGGTCCCAGGGCGCTACGGGAGTCTGAGTCCTTCAGGCTCCGCCGCCGGTGGGCAGACGACCTTCCGGAATGGACGGGCCCGGCTGTGCGGAGGGCGACGGCGCCCGCTCCTCCTGCGTCCAGAAGACCTGGACCGACCACCGCGGTCGGGTCGCGGACTCGACCGCGACGTCGAAGGCCTCCGACGCACCAGGCTCGAGCACGTCCGCCACCTGGATTCGTCGCTGGCCGAGGTCGTCCCCGCCAACCGTGCTCAAGGACACCTGCAGGTACACGTTGCGCACCGGGAAGTCGTAGGCGTTGAGGACGCCTCCAGTGAAGCGGTACTCCCCCTGGCGGACCTCCTTCAGGTTGAGCCGCACGGCCCTGACGTCTCCCCCGGTCTCCGACCCCGGCGGCGGACCGGTATCCTCCGCTTCGCCCTCGTCTGCGCTCGCGCCTGGAGCGGCTGGATCCACGTGTGCGACATCTGCATCCGTGATGCTCAGCACCGAGCCTTCCGCGCCGGCCGACTGCTCGCGCATCGCCGCCGCTGCATCCGCAAGCGACGCCGGTTTGCCGGGTCGTTGCGGCTCGGCGGCCGGCTCCTCGTCAGAGCCACCTTGGCCGGCACGCGTCGCCTCGAGATCCACGTCTTCCGTGGCGTACGCAAGCTGGCCACCTCCCGTGAGCTGGATCGTGACGTACCCTCCGACAACCTCGTAGCTTTCGGCCACGATGACCGCACCGTCCTGCAGGATGACCTCCACTGCGAAGGCGGGCGCCACGGTGAGGACCACAACGGCAAGAACTGCGGTAGCTCTCATGCCTACTCCTGACGCCAGTTGGTGACCCGATGGGTAACGAGTGCAACGGCCTCGGTGTTGATCGGCGGACCGTCCATCGGCATCCAGCTGGCAATGGTCTTGTCGCCAACAGTGTACACCGTACCGCCCGAGATGAAGCCGGCCTCGCTCAGCTCGTCGTACCTGTCCTCACCGTCCGGAGGATCCGCGTTGTAGTACGACACGTTGTACAGGCGCACGGTGCCGGCCGCACGGCAGATCTTGCACTCTCCGAGGTAATCTCCCGGGTGAAGCGAGTTCCCGTCGCCGTCCACCGCGTCGAGCCATGCTCGGGCTGCGTCCTCATCGGCGGCCTGGTACGTGGCGGGGTACTCGTCGAGGTCGGGCGCACTGGCGGGATCGAACGGGTCATCGGTGCGCTTCTCCACGATGCACACCTTCGTCGGGTCGATCACATACCCATCGCCCGAACCACTCGAGCCGCCAGTCGTACCTTCCGGTGGCACCGGCTTGAACGTCGGGAACTGAACGCGCTGGTCGAGCACGATCGCTTGTGCCGTCACCTTCTCGGTGCCCTCTAGCTCGAGGTACCAGCCGAAGTCGCCGTTCGAGGGATCCAGGGCAGTGGTGCCCATCGGGTCGTCGTTCAGACCCACACGCACCAGGTCGGACTCATCGAGCGTCCCGGTCGACGCGAAGTCGTTGTCATCGAGCAGGAAGTAGAACCGGCCCGCAACGTCGGTCAGGTCGCCGATGTCCTCGCGGTTGCCACTCCCGATCGCGATGCCCCACATGAAGTCACTTCCAGCGAACAGCGCCGGCACGAGGGTGGGTGTCAAGAAAAACTGCTGCACGCTACTATCACTGGTTCCGTACGTATCGGTACCCGCATCGTAGCCGAAGAACGCCAGCTGCTTCGAGCTCCAATCGACGATCTCCCCACTCGACGGGGTGGTCGGGTTCGTGTCGATCCGCCAGACCCCGCCCGAAACGTCTCCGAAGTACAGTCGCTCGGTGTACCCGTCGTCGTCGGTATCGAGCGCCACCACACCGCCGGGAACCCGGGCAAGGATCTCGGTGGACGAGCGCGCCTCCGTATGGAAGATCAGTGCACCGGTCTCGATGTTGATGCCGTACACGCCGTTCCCGCGGGTACCGGTGCCTTCATCCCAGCCGGCGCCGAAGAACGCGATGAAGATGTCCTCGCCGGTGGTGCTGTTCTCGATGCGCGCGATCGACGGCTTCGACCACGTCTCACCGAGGCCGGAGTGGGTAAACTCCCACAGCACGGTCGGATAGTCTCCGTCACAGCCGGTGCCACCGTCCAGGCAACCCGGGTAGCTGGAGGCTGTGGGCACTCCACTCGAGTACGGATCTGGCTGGGTCACGTCCAACGCCACCACGGAGCGTCCGCCCCGGCGCAGCGTGTAGATCGCCACGGTTCGCCACTCACGGGAGGCCGACCCGCCGTCGGGCGAGATGTACACGTCGTCGACCGTCACGTTCCCATCCACCGAGTAGCGGTGCTCCGGATCGGGGTCTGCGGTGTAGGCCATGTGCCAGGTGGTTGGCATCACCTCGCGCGGGATGTGAGCAAACAGCTCCCTGCCGGTGCCGAAGTCGAACGTGTTCGCCGGCGCGCCGTCGAACTCACGATCCCAGAACCCACCGTCGAAGGCGTGCAGCATGGCATCGTTGGCGCCCACCAGCACCACGCGGCGCCGGTACTTGTGCGCCTCCATGAAGCCGTCGTTCGGGTCTGTGGTACCAGTGTCGTCCACATACCCGTTGATGTTGTTGAGGTAGTACCCGTAGTTGCCAGGCGCCGCCACCACCACCGGCGTCGAGTGGAAGATGTCGCCGAGCAGCCACTGGTAGGTGCCGTCGCCGGACTCCGAGTCCGGACGGTCCTCACCGGTCACGAAGTCCATCACGACCTCGAGCTCGTCGTGGGTGGCACTGACCGCCGCGCCGAGCCAGCTCGCCAGGTCATCGCGCTCGCTGGTCGAGGTGCTGGCGTAGTCGTACTCGTTCCGGGTCTCCGGGACGGCGCCCGGAGACGCGTAGAAGATCTTCCGGCTGGAGGCGCCGTCGGTCAGAAGCACATCCTTGGCGTTCCACTTCGCCTGACTGACATCAACCTTCGTCTTGCCGCTTTCGGTCACCGTTGGGATGGTCGGGTTCTGCCCGTCGATCCCGAAGGCGAACAGCGAGCCCTCCCAGATCGAGCGTTTTGGTCTGGGAATGAACCGCGGCAGGAAGATCAGCCGGTCGGTCTGGGTCATCGAGTTCTGCGGTGTGACCGCCACCGGAGCGAACGCACGGTCCACCTGATCGATCTGCGACAGGATGTTGATCAGAGCTTGCAGCAGCTCCTCTGCCTGCGCTGCCGTCTGGAACAGCCCGCCGGTCATCGACAGACACTTCAACGGCGAGGTATCGCTGACGCTGGATGAGAACCCGATGGTGTACACCGGCACGCCGGCATCCCGCAGGCGCCCTCCGGCAGCCGTGTCCTCACACACCGCATTCTGTGTTGCCGCGCAGCTCTCCTCGCCGTCCGTAATCAGGATCACGTACCAGCGCCGACACTCCGCCAACGGATCGCGGAACCACGGGCCTTCGTCGCTGCCTCCGCTGCCATCGTGGATCTGCTGCTGGTACCAGTCGTAGACGTCCATGAGCGCGCCTGCGATCGGCGTGTTGCCATCGGCGAAGACAGGGATCGGGTCGTCGGCATCGTGCTGCGGCATGAACACCAGCGCCCCGGAGTTCGGCTCCTCGGTCACCTGGACCGAGCTCGACATCGGCTGCAGGTACGAACGGATCGTGTCGACGTTCGCTCCCAGGTTCTCGAACGGGCTCGGAAGATCGGCGAGCACCCGCCCACCGACACAGGTATCCGTTGCGTACGCAGCGTCCCGCTTGTCGTCGACGTTATAGATGACCCAGTTCGGGTTCCAGTCATTCGGTGCGCCCAAGTCGAGCTGACTCCGGTACTCATGGAGCACGGCCATTTGACGGAACACCATGGCCGTACGGTCGCGCGCCGAGTCATAGTCGGGATCGAGCGCTGTCCAGCCTTCGCCCCACGAGCTCCAGCCTGTGGAGCACACCTCGCACGCGGCCGGCCAGCTCTTCACTGTGACGTTATCGACGTAGATCGGCTGACTCTGCTGGTAGTAGATGAGCCCGAGGTTGCCCACCTTCTCCATGACTCCGGGCGGGTTGCCTCCGAACGTCTGGGTGTACACCGTGTGCCAGTCACCTCCGGTGTCCAGGCGCTTGATCTGAATGGTCAGCTCACCGCAGAAGAGCTGCACCCGCATCCGGTAGCAGGCGCCCGAGTACACGGTCCACTCCGGATCGCCCGGAGCGAGCTCGGCGTTCTCCAGCACTGTAGTGTAGTCTGGCGTGCTCCCGAAGACGTCGACCTCAACCCCGAGGTTGGCGCCGTTCGCGGGGGTCGTGCCGTCCGCCGGGGCGCCCCACAGGTATGCCTGGTATCCGCCGGTCGACACACCCAATGTGTTGAAGTTCGCCGGATCATCGATCCACCACACCACGCCGAGATAGTCGGACGATGATCCGAGCACGAAGTCGAGCTCCATGCGGAAGTTGTACCAGTCCGCAGGGTCGTAGCTCGGCGCTCCAGGGATCGAGTCGGTGATCACCACCGAGCCGCTGCCCGACTGATCGTAGACCAGCGCATCCCCCCATCCGGAGGTACATGACAGGCCCGGGTTCCCGAGCGAGAACCCGCCAGACATGTCCCACCAGTTGGTGAGACCAGCCGCGAAGTCATCGTCGAGCTGCGTCTCTGTTGGATCGCCCGTCTGCGCCCAACCACCTGCAGCCAACGCCATCACTGCGACGATCGCAACCACCGACAGCGCACGTTGGGCTCGACCCATGGGCGGCGGCTCCTCTACGGATGCTCTGTTGAGTCGGTTCATGTCGGCCTCCCTGCGCATCGTCTAGCCTCCACCCGGGATGTAGATGGTTGGCGTTGGCGTCACCGTCGGCGTGTTCGTCGGCGTGTTCGTCGGTGTATGCGTGTGCGTCGGCGTGCTCGTCGCCGTGTGGGTGGCTGTGTTCGTCGGCGTGTTCGTCGCCGTCGGCGTGTTCGATGGCGTGGCCGTGTTCGACGGCGTCGGCGTCACGGTGGGCGGTCGCGGTGTGTTGGTCGCGGTAGGCGTGTTCGATGCTGTCGGTGTATGCGACGGCGTCCGCGTCTGCGTCGGCGTGTTCGTCGGCA